>JAJYDQ010000030.1 GCA_021777225.1 Deltaproteobacteria bacterium | reverse complement strand
GCAATTTTTCGCGATCTTGTTCTTTGCGGGCAAGACTGCGTTCCCAAATTGAGAAATCGAATTTTTCTTAGTTCATCTTCTTCAGCGCCCAGCAAAACTCCTAGTTGATAGCAAGGACAAATTTTCTTGCGGAAAAGAATATTTAGCAGTTAAGATGCCACAAAAATCGATATGACTTCATCAGATTTTCAAATGTGATCGTAATCCATTCGTTATTCATTCGTTATTGGGGTTTAAGCAAGGTCAAAATATATGAAATTCCCCGTTCTCAGGTTCTTGATTCCATTATTTCTGTTCATTTTAATAATTATAACACATTCGATGAGTCCCGTAGTTACAAATGGTGACTCAAGATGGACCATACCTGTCGCTCTGAGCATTTTGAATAATCACACGACAGACTTGGATCAATATCCAGATTTGATTTCACGAAGCCATTCCTACGCGATCGAGAAAATAAATGGACATCAGTATTGCTTTTTCCCTTTGGGACCCAAGCTTTTTACCGTTCCCGTTGTCGCGATACTTAAATTGTGGAGGACTGATCATGAAATTCTTGAGGAACGAGGGCTGATTGAGAAAATTTCAGGATCCATCATTGTCGCAATAGCCGCTATATTTATTTATTCCATAGCTAATATGTTTCTGAGTACGCATTTGTCTGTGCTCTTGGCGTTCATTTTCGCGTTTTGTACGCCAGAATGGTCTATTTGCAGCAGAGCCATGTGGCAACACGGCCCATCCGCTTTGATGCTTACGATAGCATTGTACGTTTTGCTCAAGGCTCAGCGGCGGCCATTGTTATCTCAATTCGCATCATTGCCGCTGGCTTTTTCTTTCATCATGAGACCAACAAATAGCATTTCCATTTTGTTCCTGTCTATCTATGTGCTCGTGCAATTTAGGGTGTATTTTCTCAAATACATGTTTTGGGGGGCTTTTGTAGCAACGGCGTTTTTTCTGTTTAATTTTTCGTTATATCAATCACCATTACCTCCATATCACTGGGCAGGTCGGTTAAATGTCGACAATCTTTCTTTAAACGTCCTTCTTGCCAATTTGCTGAGCCCGGGGAGAGGGCTATTTGTGTTTACGCCAGTATTTATTTTGAGCATTTTGGGAATGATTCTAAGTTTGAGAAAATCGTTCAACAACAAATTGGACTTGTTTCTGATAGTTATTATAATATGTCATTGGTTAGTAATCTCTTCGTTCCCCCACTGGTGGGCCGGTTGGAGTATTGGTCCAAGATTTTTCTCAGACATGACTCCCTATTTTATCTATCTCATGATACCTTTTTTTGCATGGCTCTCAGCCTTGAACAATCGACCGGCACAGAAGTCGCTTTGGATTCTTTCGGTATTACTGATTGGATTCAGTTTTTTCGTTCACTTACAGGGCGCAACAAATTCTTCGGTAAATGGCTGGAACGCACAGCCTATTGATATTGACAAAGCATCTTGGAGAGTATGGGACTGGAAGGATCCCCAATTCCTGAGAGGGCTAAAATATCAACCATAGTTTTCTTGATCGGTGCAGCGAGACCATCCTACCCCCACCTGAACGGTTCATCTTCTGAGAAATCCGGGAGACCAAGATCCTGCGACTGGAAATCCTGAATGAAGACATTTTCGAATCCCAGTTCCCAGCATAAATCAACCGCCCGGTCATATTCGGCGCGATTGATACGTCTGTTCAGCTCATTAAATCTTCTGGCCTCATACTGTGGGGAATACTGGGCCATTAGTGAGATTGTCACGTTTACTGACAAATTCGCTTTGATCCAATGCAACGTATCAATAGATCCTGAGATATCGTTAGGCAGCACAAGATGCCTGATCATTAAACCTCTGACAGCATTACCATCAGAATCAAGCTTCAGGTCACCTACTTGGGAATACATTTCCACTATAGCGGTCCTGGCGTGTTCAACGTAATCAGGACAATCCGAATATTTAGCCGCCGCATTGTTGTCCGCATATTTCAGATCAGGCAAATAAATATCAACGATTCCATCGAGCAATTTGACCACGTCCAAGGACTCATAACCGCCGCAATTGTAGACTATTGGCAGGTCCAATCCCTTAGACAGGCCCAATTCCAGGGCTTCGATAAAAGCATGAACTTGATGCGTGGGAGATACCGGCTCAATGTTCAATGCGCCTTGAGCCTGAAGACTGATCATCTCTGAAGCCAGCCTTTGTATGGAGCATTCCTCCCCGATAACACCTCGACTAATCTGATGATTCTGACAGTACACGCAACGAAGATTGCAATATGAGAAAAAAATAGTCCCGGCCCCTCGGTTCCCAACTAGAGGTGGTTCTTCCCCAAAATGCTTAACAATACTACTGACCGACGGCAGCAAACCGGCTCCGCAGTAACCGCGTTCGTCGTCCGTGCGGTCAACTCCACATTCCCGTGGGCAAAGACGACATGAACGCGCGATTTGTTTTAGTTTTTTAGCGACCTCTAAAATCTCGTCTGATGAGCAGCGCATGTGACTCCAGTTTCTTTGAACAACACTATAACAAAAGGGATTTATGCGATTAAATCGTGAATAACTTAAATAATTGAGTCACATTTCTCACCTCACTACAAGTCTATACATTGTCAATTCGCCGCCGTTGCCTATTTCAGGCTGTTCTGTTAAAACTTGTCAGATTATAGGGATTCAACGCAATTTTTCCCTCATTTTAATTAATTTGAAATTATCTATCACGGGAATTTTTTATGAGACTATCCAAACTACTGGTTCCGACGCTTAAAGAAGACCCTGCTGACGCGGAAGTAATAAGCCACAAACTTATGGTGCGGGCGGGCATGATACGCAAATTGACCGCCGGTATATATTCATACTTGCCTCTCGGATATCGTTCCTTGCGAAAAGTTGAGCAGATCGTTCGAGAGGAAATGGATGCGGCCGGCGCGCAAGAAGTGTTCCTACCAGTCGTTCAACCATCGGAACTGTGGAAGGAATCGGGGCGCTGGGATATATATGGAAAAGAGTTGCTAAGATTCAAGGACCGACATGAAAGGGAATGTTGCCTCGGCCCGACCCACGAGGAAGTTATTACGGACCTTGTCAGACGCGAGGTTCGTTCATACCGTGACCTGCCATTAAACCTGTATCAGATACAGACCAAGTTTCGTGATGAAATAAGGCCTCGTTTCGGGTTGATGCGTGGGCGTGAGTTCATTATGAAAGACGCTTATTCTTTTGACGCGTCTGAAGAAGGAGCTGAACAGTCATACATTCAAATGCGGGACGCTTATGAAAAGATTTTCCATCGATGTGGTCTGGTATTCAGAGCTGTTGAAGCGGACTCTGGTCCTATAGGTGGGAGTTTCTCACATGAATTCATGGTATTGGCCGACACTGGTGAAGACATAATCGTCTCTTGTGATTCGTGTAACTACGCGGCAAACCTGGAAAAAGCCGAAATCAGGAACGAACCGGCTTCGTTTGCGTCTCTTTCCGGAAACCCGCAAAAAGCGCATACCCCCAATGTCAAAACCGTAGGGGATCTCGCCCAATTCCTAAATATCAGTCCTTTGAGCATTATTAAGACGTTAATATTACGAACTGAAAAGGGTCCGGTAGTAGTCCTGTTCAGAGGCGACCATGAACTCAACGAAATAAAAGTTAAGAACTTCCTTGATGTTGCCGAAATAGAAATGGCTGACGCTACCCTTATCGAAAAAGTTACCGGCGGCCCATTGGGATTCTCAGGCCCAATTGGATTACAAGACGTCCATGTCCTGGCGGATCACGCCATCACAACGATTCAATCCGCTGTAGTTGGGGCGAACGAAGCGGACACTCACTTTATAAATGTTGATCCCCTAAACCATTTTCGAGTTGACGATTTCGGGGATTTCAGGGCCGCATCAGAAGGTGACCTGTGCTCGCGTTGTTCTGGAAAGTTGCGTTTTAACAAGGGTATCGAAGTTGGGCACATTTTCAAACTTGGAGTCAAATATTCCAAAGCAATGAACGCGTCATTCCTCGATCCAGAAGGCAAAGAAACCTTCATGATAATGGGATGCTATGGGATCGGCGTTAGCAGGGTCCTTGCCGCTGCGATTGAGCAGAACCACGACAATGATGGAATTATCTTCCCTCCGCCATTGGCGCCCTTCACAGTCATAATTACACCGGTCGGAGCAAAATCGGATACAATAAGCGACGCCTCCCAAAAAGTGTATGAGGATCTATGGAGTGCAGGTATCGACGCGCTTTGGGATGACAGGGATGAACGTCCCGGAGTCAAATTCAAGGATGCAGACTTACTCGGCATACCGTTCAGAGTTACAATCGGTCAGAAGGCCCTGGCTCAGGGAAATGTAGAGTTGCGAGATCGCAAAACGAAGGAAAACAGGCTGGTCAAACCTGATGAGATTGTTTCCACTATAAGGACCCAAATCAACTCTTGGGGCGCCGGCCTGTAACCATGAACTGCGGAGGCCCTATCTTCCGTAATAATAAGGGTTACCTGAATACTGGCCACCATATTGTTGGGAGGGCGCGCCATAGCCATACGAATACCCCTGATTCTGGCCGTATCCTCCGTATCCGTATGCGGCATAAGGATATGAATAACCGTAGCCATACTGATTATATTGTGGGGGGGCGGGAGTTGGCGCCCATTGCTCGGGGTAATTATTCATTGGAGCCGACCACTTGATAGGGTCTTGGGCCATACCGGAACCACAAACCAACACAATGGAAAATAGCGAAAAACATATTAGCAGTAGTATCTTATGCATCTTATGCCCTTTCTCTACGGGTTGCCAAAATTTATCAATGGCCGTAGCATCATGATCGAATACGTTCGATCTTGAGGTCTCTCATATTTTAGATGTAACAGGCCTGAAGGTCAAATTTCGCACGAAAATACTATATTCCGAGAGCTACCTTTGGATACATTTTTTGAGAGTTCAAAATGCGTTACAAACCTAAGAATATTAAAAATTCCAAAAAGAACAGACAAAAATTGACAAACCTTAATTTTACCGCCGAATTGGAGAAAAACCGTCAGGATTCAAAAAATCGATTGTTGGCCTGGCTGAAAAATGTAGCTTTGGGCATAGTCGTTGCCTTTTTGGGGCTTGTTCTGATTGAGGGAGCGCTTAGACTGGTTTGGTCTCCCCCAGTTAGCACAGAAGACCCTTTTGTCGGATTCTCCGCCATTCACCCCTTGTTTACCGTTAAAGATGGTGTAGCGACAACATCGACTGTCAGGCAGAGATATTTCAACAAGGAATCGTTCCCAGTTGAAAAGGGGGAAAACACATTTCGTGTTTTTTCATTTGGTGAATCCACCACATACGGTCACCCGTTTGATGGCAGAACCGCCTATTCCAGATGGTTGCAGGACTTGTTAGTTGCAGCCTGCCCGAAAAAAAACATCGAAGTCATAAACGCAGGTGGAATATCATATGCATCATACCGTATTGTCCACTTGGTAGAGGAAAGCCTCAGATACAGACCTGATCTAGTAATAATCTATGTTGGACACAATGAGTTTTTAGAGAGACGCAGTTACTCAGGCCTTTTCAAACAGGGGCAAACGTTAATCTCGCTAAGGTCACATTTAGAAAACCTGAGGATCTATAAAGCTCTCGAAGAAATTATTTCCCCAATAATCGGTGGAGCAAAATCAGCAAAAACAAAAGCTGGTAAAGCTATAAACCCAAACACCAAACAACCCGGCAAAACACTTTTGAACGATGAGACTACCGCTATCCTCGATAAAAGCGCTGGCCTTGACCTTTATTACCGGGATGAGAATTTTGAGAAAGGTGTTGTTAAACATTTCGAATACAATTTGGAAAAGATGGTGTCACTTTGCCGAGCATCCAGAGTTCCAGTTATTTTGGTTGAAACTCCCTGCAATCTCAAAGATTTCTCACCTTTTAAATCGGAACACAACTCCAAACTCAGCAAATCGAGCCAGAGTCATATAGACCAGGAATTGGAACATGCAAAATCACTAATCGACAGTGGAGATTATAAAGAGGCTGTCGAAGAAACAAATAGGATCGAAACCGAAGATCCTCTATTTGCGCTAACTTATTTCTTGAAAGCTAAAGCTCTTGAAGCAGAAGGGCTTTATGATCAAGCTCGCTCGAATTTTGTGAAGGCCAGAGACCTAGATGTTTGCCCATTGAGGGCCACGACGCCCATTATAGAAACAATTCTCCGGATTGCGAAGGACCAAGACGTTAACCTTATAAAGTTTTCCAGCTTTGTTGACTCCTATGCCAAAGAACACGCAAACGCGTCAGGGATCCCAGGCAAAGAGAGCTTTTTGGACCACGTTCACCCTACTATCGAATTGCATCAGGCTTTGGCGGAGCTTTTATTTAAGAAAATAGAAAAGATGGGACTTGCCGACAACTGTAATTCTTTGAATCAAGAAGAAATGCAATCGGTTATGGATCGAGGCCTAAAATCCTTGGACCCTTCGATCTACACCCTCCGTGACTTGAACTTGGCAAAAACCCTAAGGTGGGCGGGGAAAAAGGAGGAGGCCAGACAGGACCTGCTACGAATCGCCAAAAGAGAAACGGATAATGCCGAAGTTCATAAGATGTTGGGATCTTATGCTCTTGAAGACAATCAATTCGATGAGGCTATTAAGCAATACAAGGAAGCTGTAAGACTTTCCGGTGGCGATCCCCAATTAAAATTGTCACTCGGTATAGCTCAATACAATGCTGGTAACAAGGAGGAAGCTGAGGCTACTTATGAGGATATACTTCATTCAGGTCAGGAATTTCCCGAAGTTTATGCGAACCTCTCTATGCTATGGTTGACAAATGGACACCTTGACGAAGCTAACGACCTCCTTAAACAGGGGATAGCAAAGTATCCTGATTCGACAGCGCTTTTTTCTCCCTATGCTCTTTCTCTGGCGATGTCAGGCAAGTTGGGTGACGCAATAAGTTGGATGCGAAAAGCCATTGAGGTAGAACCCGGTGATCCTTCACATTATTATAACCTGGCCGGTATGTACGCTTTGAATCAACAGTACGCTTTAGCGTTTCGGGCACTGAACACTGCAATAGACAGAGGATATAGGAACCTCAACAAAATCCTGGAAGACCCGGTTTTCGAGAGATTACGTAATCAAAAGGAATTCCAGAAAATAAGGTCTCGCCTGGAATAATTTATGAGCCCTTTAAAAGTCCATTGACCGTAATGATGGTTTCACAATAGAGAACTTGGCAATAAACTCACACGCGTTTATTTGGTTGTTTATGCTTCAAATTTTTGTGTATACGGCGACTTCCGCAATTGGTGTGATTTCAGCTCGATAAACTTGTTGCCCGCAGTAGTTTTGATGTGATATTACTTTTTGTTATAACTCTGCTTTCGACACTCCATACCAGCCGAGCGAGTTTTCCTAGAAAAATTTCAGCGAAGAGAAGCTTGAGGAGGACAATTTCATGTTTGAAATTCTTCAAAAAGAACGTTTAGGTCCAGGGGTGAATCGCGCCGTAATTTCAGCGCCTGACATCGCCAGGGCCCATAAACCGGGGCAGTTTATTATATTGCGCACTCACAGCGATGGAGAGAGAATCCCACTGACAGTCGCGGACAAGGATGCGGACAAGGGAACCATTACATTAGTGTGGCAGGAAGTCGGGGCTACGACTTATTACATGGGAACCATGGCTATAGGCGAAAAATTTCAGGACATCTGTGGACCGTTGGGTAAACCAACCCATGTTGAAAAATTTGGGACGGTCGTGGGTGTAGGCGGTGGAATCGGTGTAGCGCCTCTCTATCCTATCACCAAGGGCATGCACGACGCAGGAAACCATGTGATCAGCATCATAGGCGCTCGAACCGAAGGTCTGCTGATCATGACCGAGGACATCAAAAAGGTTAGCGATGAACTGATTATTTCTACCGACGACGGCTCATTCGGCGTACATGGATTTGTTACCCAGGTATTGCAAGGGCTTATTGACAAGGGCACGAAGATAGATCTGGTCGTCGCTATTGGTCCTGTCCCAATGATGAAGGCAGTCTGCGGTGTGACCAAGAAGGCAAATCTTCCTACAGTCGTGAGTTTGAATCCGATCATGGTTGATGGGACAGGAATGTGTGGAGCATGTAGAGTGGAAGTCGCCGGAAAAACCATGTTCGGGTGCGTTGACGGCCCGGAATTCGATGGCCTTCAGGTAGATTTCGACCTTCTAATGAAGAGGTTGGCAATGTATAAAGGGCCGGAGCTAATCGCTCTCAACAACTTCCGTGAGACTCCTCGCGGCTGTAAATGCAGTTTCCCCGGAGGCGCATAATGAGTGACCAAGAGACAAAACCAGCAAAGAAACCCAAAACCCCTCGGCAGAAAATGCCCGAGCAGAATCCTATAGAACGAGCCCACAATTTTTACGAAGTCGCCTTAGGCTATGACAACGATTTAGCTTTGTTGGAAGCGAGCCGGTGTCTTCAGTGTAAGAAACCATCCTGTATGAAGGGCTGCCCTGTCGAGGTCGATATTCCGGATTTCATAAGTCTGGTCAAATCTGGCGATCTTATGGGGGCCGCGTGGAAAATCAAAGAAAAAAACAGTTTGCCCAGGATAGCTGGACGAGTATGCCCACAGGAAAGCCAGTGCGAATCCAAGTGTGTTGTTGGCGCTAAAGGAAAAGGCGAACCCTGCGCAATCGGAAGACTTGAAAGATATGTCGCTGATTATGCCGCGCTTCATGATGACGGTAAAAGACCGGAACTCCCGAAACCCACTGGCCTGAAGGTCGGCGTTGTCGGTTCTGGTCCTGCGGGGTTAACTCTCGCGGGCGCTTTAATTAAAAAGGGAGTTGCAGTGACTGTTTTTGAAGCCTTACACGAACTCGGCGGAGTGCTGGTTTACGGCATCCCAGAGTTTAGGCTTCCTAAAGCTATTGTCCGGGCCGAGGTCGATGAACTTATAAGGATGGGCGTGGAATTCAAAACCAACTGGGTCGTCGGAAGAATAGAAACAGTTGATGACATGCTCGATAAACGCAAATTTGATGGAGTATTCATTGGTTCTGGAGCCGGGGCGCCTCTGTTTTTAAGGATTCCAGGGGAAAATTTGAACGGTGTTTATTCGGCAAATGAGTTCCTGACCCGCGCAAACCTTATGAAAGCCTACAAGTTCCCGGAAACCGATACTCCGGTAGCAAAAGGACGTAGGGTGGTTGTTTTCGGTGGAGGTAACGTGGCTATGGACGCGGCCAGGACCGCTTTGAGACTTGGAGCTGAACAGTCAACCATAGTCTACCGGCGAACAATGGAAGAGTTACCAGCTCGAACTGAGGAAGTTCATCACGCGGTCGAAGAAGGTGTCAAGTTCCAACTTTTGAACTCCCCCACTGAAATAGTTGGAAATGATACGGGATGGGCTATTGGTGTCAATGTGCAGAAGATGCAGCTTGGTGAGCCCGACGCGTCTGGACGAAGACGCCCTGTCGAGATCCCCGGAGAAACAGCCCGAATAGAATGTGACACCGTTATTGTCGCAATAGGTAACGCGGCCAACCCTCTGGTTCCCACGAGCACAAAAAACTTGGAAACCAATAAATGGGGAAACATTGTCGCCGACCTTGAAACCGGCAAGACTTCCCGTGACCGTATATGGGCAGGTGGAGATATAGTTACCGGCGCTGCGACAGTTATTCTCGCTATGGGAGCGGGCAGAAAAGCCGCGCTGTCAATGCTAAACACTTTTGGGATCAGTTAACTTTTGAACCCAAATTATTATCCTGATCAGTTCTTGAGGCGGCCTTCGCATATACTTAGTTTTTGTGGGCCGCTTCAAGGACTTTGACACGTCAGTGACGTCATATGGAATATAATCTTTTGATCAAAGCTGGATTCATGGGTTTCGCCGCTTCTACCGGGGCTATGTGTCTCGTTTTCCTGATTGCGGGAAATCTTTTGAAAATCAACAGACGTAGATTTAGCAGTGTTTATTTGCTAGCTGGGGTCGTGTCGTTCCTCATAATATACCTGCTACTTCATACCAAGATCATGACGACTGGAATTCAGGCTCCCCAAATTTTTCTAACCGGAGTTATCGGTGGTTGGCTTGCAAGTGTATTGTTTGGACTTACTCAGTTCAAAAGGCTTTTGATAAGCTTCTTAAAATCGTGATCAATGTTACGGCTACCGCTCGTTAAGTTTTCCGTTGCGCTCGTTTAAATACTAATGGTGAGTTTTCTCATAACGACTTCTCAATTCTCCAACACATAGAGTCCGTGAAGATTGCGAAAATCTTCCCCACAATCAAGACCATATCCGACGATGAAGCCATCTTCAACTTCAAACCCGCAGTAATCTAATTCGACAAATTTTTCTCTTCTTGATGTCTTATCTATTAACGCAGCAGTTTTCAGCGAATTTGGGTTTCGGCTTTTTAGATATTCACTATAGTTATGAAGTGTCAAACCCGTATCAACGATGTCGTCCACGAGAATTACGTCCCTACCTTCAACCGGTAGGCTGACGTCCATTATTATTTCCAGATCGCCACTACTGGTTGTATTGTTCCCATAAGACGATATTCGCGCGAAATCAACATGACAGGGGCATGCTATGTTTCTGGCGAGATCTGCCATAAAAACAAACACCCCCTTGAGTATTCCGACCAATAGTATTGGTTTGTCCTTGTAATCTCTGGATATTTGTTCGCCAATATCTTTGACGCGTTCCGCGATTTTCTCCTCACTGAACAACTCTCTCCTGGTCATGGGCTTCATGGGGATTAGCTCCTCGACTACATTTGTTGATGCGGGCGCCTAAGGCGCGTTTGGTTGACATTTAGCATTACCAACGACTCTTGGCTCCGAAGTCCAGAGAATCCACAATCCCCTCCTGGTAAAGGAAGTAACCTCTTGCCGCTATCATAGCTCCATTGTCTGAGCAAAGGGAAATCGCTGGCAAGATGATGTCTATCCCCCTGTCTAGACCCTCCGATATGACCCTGTTCCGCAAGGCCCTGTTAGCGGCTACACCTCCACAGACGACGACACGTGTGGATTTTCTTATCTCAACAGCCATGAACAACTTCTTTACCACAGCATCTATAACAGCTTCCTGGAAAGCAGCGGCGATCTTTCGAATATGGTGATAGTCATCACTTGAGGGTTCCAGAGGAGTGATCTGTTGAAAACTCCCTGGAATTTTCTTTTCATAGCGATTGACAAAAATCTTTTCGGTGTGTCTCAATACGGCGGTCTTTAATCCTGAAAATGAGAAATCGAGGTTCCCGGGTTCCATCAGGGCACGAGGAAAACGAAGTCCATTAGTCGAGGCCCCTTCGGCAAGCTTCTCAATTATGGCCCCCCCTGGATAACCCAGTCCAAGTAGCTTTGAAACTTTGTCGTAGGCTTCACCCGCCGCGTCATCTCTTGTCTTGCCTATGATCTCAATGTCTAATGGTGTTCGAACCTCGAAAATACTTGTGTGCCCTCCAGAGATTACCAGCCCTAGAAATGGAAACTTCATCCGATCATTTTCCAGCCATGATGCAAACAGGTGTCCATGAAGGTGGTTGACGGCGCAAATAGGTTTCTTCAGAGCGTACGACAGGCCTTTTGCCGCGCCTATGCCTACAAGTAGAGACCCTATCAAACCCGGTCCTCTCGTAACTGCGATCGCGTCGATATCGTGAAGACCCACACATGCGTCTTGAAGCGCTTTTGAAATAACTATTGAAATAGATTCGACGTGCTTTCTGGAGGCCAGTTCCGGGACCACTCCTCCAAATTCCCGGTGAATGTCGATTTGAGACACCACCACATTTGAGAGAGTCCTGGTCCCGTTCTCGACCACCGCTGCGGCGGTTTCGTCACATGATGTCTCTATACCCAATACAATCATGATCGGGGTTCTCTATTGAAGTCGCCAATTCTCATCAACCATTGGTCAATTTCGATCCAGTCATCAAATCTTGCCGTTACTGGAGTTTTACAGGTTCGGTTCCAGGGTTGAATCATCAACCCAACCCCGACCCCTTCGCTAAGGTAATCTCCCAAGTGTAACTCATCGTCCTCAATGATAAACTCGGCGCCAGTTTCTCTCAAGTAACCGCGCTTATCCCGAGATCCTCCAGTGACGATCATTTCCGGCCTTTTTCCATTCCATGGCAATGATTCAAGTTGGCGCCTGGCGCTCTCAAGATCAGATCTACCAGTGATAAATAACAACGGGGACCCGGTTATTTCGTAGACATTTTTAAGAGTTTCTACGGCTCCTTCATATGGTTCAATGGCCGCCATCGAATACATGTAATCGACAGCGTCCATCAAGATCACAGGATCGATACCAAGGGGCTCGAGATCCCATGACAGTAAACTTGAAGGGGGAATTCTTACTCCCGTAACAGTCTTGACGTGATCCAATATAATGTTGATGGACTGTAACACCACTCCATCTATGTCAAAAGCTATTTTCATCTATCAGACCTCATTCGTAACAGATTTATAAAAGAAAATTCTTTTCGTTTGTTGAATAAAACCTAAAAGCCTTATACTAAATATTCAGTCCCAAATCACGGTCTCACAAGACTGAGACTTCGGTGAAGGAGTTTAAGAACAGGCGCTCGTGCACTCAAATATTCTTTTGCGATCAATTGTAGGCCTTTTATCGGTAATTATTATCGGGACCTCGGGCTATATGTTGATTGAGCATTGGTCTTTTCTTGACGGGCTGTACATGACGGTGTTGACTATATCGTCAGTTGGGTACGGGGAAGTTCACGAACTCAGCGACGCCGGACGCATTTTCACGATGTTTCTTATCTTCTTTGGGTTCGGCGTGGTGGGCTACGTCTTGGTTGCCGCCAGCAGACTTATAATCGAAGGCGAAGTTCAGAAGATATTTACCAGGCGACGTTTTATGAAAGCAATTGAAAAGATAAAGGGCCATTTCGTAGTTTGCGGATTCGGTCGTATGGGCGCGTTTGTTTGCCAGCAGTTCCATGCTCGTGGAATCCCATTTGTAGTTGTGGAAAACGATCAGGAAACGCAGTTCAAGATCATGGAAGCCGGATATTTTCTATCTCCAGGAGACGCGACTCAAGAGAAAGTGTTAGTGGGAGCCAACATTAAAAGCGCTAGAGGTTTGGTGTCAGTGTTGAACTCAGACGCCGCCAATGTCTACGTTGTGCTTACCGCAAGAGAACTGAATGCGAATCTTGAAATCATCGCGAGGGCTGGAGAAGAAGGCGCTAGTAAGAAACTTGTGCGCGCTGGAGCCAATCGAGTGATCAGCCCTTACCAAGTTGGAGGAATGCGTATGGTAATGGCTATATTAAAACCGGAAGTGATGAATTTTCTTGAAGTCGCGATGGATTATCGCGACTTGAACATTGAAATTGAAGAAATCAAGGTAATGGATGGGTCGGACTATGCTGGAAAAAGCCTTATAGACACGGACATAAGAAAAGATTTAAACCTGATAATCATCGCTATAAAAAAACCTAACGGGAAAATGGTTTTCAATCCTGGGCCCAGTACTGTTATAGAAGAAAATGACACGCTAATAGCCATGGGAGAAAAAAAGAACCTGGAAACTTTTCAGAAAAAATCTCACTTATCAACCTCGTGGTAATTGTGATATAATGAAGTTATGAATTTAACATTATTTACAAAAACATTGTCGTATCTTGGGATTGGAACACTGTTGATTCTAATCTTCTCCGCAAATACTATGGCCTACGACATTAGAGGTGTATGGGTAGGAAATGCAAAAGGGTCAATTTTCGGAGCCAAGGGTTCAGTTAATATAACTTCCCAACAGGGAGAAGAAATTGCTGGAATTATTGAAGGGGGCAACATTTTCGGCTCGGCTAAATTCGAAATACGTGGAAAAATCCGGGGCAATTTTATTTTCGGGTCTAGAGACGGCAATTCATTTGAGGGATATATTTACCCCGACTGGAGCATCAGGGGGGTCTTCAAGGGAATTGACGGCGATACATACCAGGTCTTTCTGCAAAGACCATATAATTATTGGGGTATGCCTCAGCAAGGTTGGCCATACAACTAAGCCGGCATAAGCAGGACAATCCTATGGTTCCAACACAAGAGTAGACACCTTGCACGGATTGCTGATTGATATTGACCGAAAACTACCTGACGCGTCTCGCTATCAAGAACTGCAGAATGGTATTATTCAAGCGGCAGCACTAACCCAAATTTCAGGCCTTTCAATAAATGTTTCTCTAAACTATATTCACTTTACCAATTTCGAAGACCAGCGGCCGACTTTTCCAGAATATGATTTTTTCATACTGAGTCCCCAGGGCTGCCCGTGGAGTTACTATCAGGGGCGTGATATATCACATTTGAATATTGTCGCTGAAACTATTAGAGAATTTGTTTTTCACAAACAATTATCTGTACTGGGAATTTGTGGGGGTCATCAATTCTTGACCATGGTATTTGGAGGAGAAATCGGACTGATCGACCACAATTATGCTGGAATCGTAACATCCGCATATCCTAAGAATTGTGTTGCTGAACGCGGTCCTACCGTTATCAGGACATTGAAGGAAGATCCTATTTTTGAAGGTATAACTGTCCATCCGGGGAAATTTGGTGTTATCCAGAACCATGTAGAGGAAGTAAAGATAGTTCCCCCTGCATTCATAAATTTGGCTTCCAGTGAATTGTCGGGTTCGCAACTAATTCGGCTCCCCGGAAAAATTGTATATGGAACAGCTTTCCATCCTGAAAGAGGTTGGGGTGACAAGAAAAGTTTTCAAGAAGCTCCGATGCAAAACGGCAAAATCATTCTGGCAAACTTTCTGAAGATGGCTTACGCTGTAAGTAATTATGCCGATTTGAATTGAGTAGTATATTTTATTCTCATAAACAACGTTGATGGTGCTATTTTAAAATTAGAGGTTGTCAGATGGATGAACTGGATAAAATCGCTATCAGGCTTAGACACTGGATTGGTCACAACCTGGAACATATTAAGGCCTACGAGGATGTGGCCGGAAAAATGTTTGATTCAGGTATGACAGACGCATCGAACGACATTCGCCAGGCCGTCGACTTGAGCGTGAAGGCCAATGAGAAATTTGAATCGGCCCTCAGTTACATTGAATCCAAAGTGGGAAAGCATGTAGAGTGTTCGGGGAAACACGAAGATGGCCATTGTGGGTCGTCACACGGACCACATACCCATGAGCATAAAGAAACACATCACAGACACTCTTGATACTGGATCGAGGGATTATTTGCCTGTTTGAATTTTGTTTTGAATAAGAGATTCTAATTTTACGTTTATGTGCAAATTATAGTTTGAGGAACTCAGGAGAGATCCATGGAAGCTAGAACATTTGAAATGGAATTCGCCAAGTTTATTGAAAGGTTCCACCAAGAGATAAGGGACGCCTTTATCGAAGATACTTTCCACAAACGGGAAATATTATCTCATTACCAACTCGGCCGTGAAATGCTTGAAGAGCTGGCTGACGCGGTTCTTTCAGAATTCACCACGAATATTGACAAGAAGACTACAGTAGAAACCATAGCGGACAGATATGTGCAACTTGGGATCCGGTGTGCCGAGGATGAACTAAGTTATTCCGAGATGGTCCGGGTTTTCATATTGTTAAAGCGCCACATTTGGCTTTTTTTTCAGGAAAGCAATTTTGCGGGACAACCCTTTGACGTCCGATCAATCGTGGCCCTGAATAACCGAACAGCCTTATTTTTTGACAGGGCCATGTACTACTTCCTTGTGGGATTCGAGCAAACACAGTCTGAAATTGAGTCAGAGATTAATGATATGTATAAGGTTTTCGTAGACAGGCTCTATCTTGATCTTAAAGCTCGTTTGAAATCCGATGCGTAACACTTACGTTTGCCGCTGATTTCCTGACTGATGACAGAGATGGGATAAAAAGGGCAGCAAACGCTGCCCTTTTTTCACTTCGGCCTGTAAGAGGAGAATTCTACGGGAAGAGATAAGGGACTTTCTACTGAACCACCTGCACGGTATACCCGAATTTGTCACCGTTTTCTACCCGATAGTCGACTTTAACTTTCTCACCAACAGCCGGTCTTCTAAAGGGTATGAATTTCGTTTTCAATCCTACTCTTATGTTTACGACCTCTGCAGATTCGCCCGCCTCGGAACTTCTTAACGACAGGCTTTTCGGAGATGACGCTACTACTTCACCCACAAGGGTTTTCACAGTCTTCTCTTCTTTAGCGGGCTCCTCCTTGATTTCTTCTTTGACTTCAGGTTTGACCTTCTCAGGAGGAGATGTTTTTGTGATAATCTTTTTCTCAGCAGGCGACTGTTTCACCGCAGGCCTTTTCGATGGAACAGTTACTGAAGGTTCAGCTCTGGAAGTTTTGGGCGGAGCTGTAGCAGATGATGAAGGTTTAGGTGTAGCTGCGCCGGTTGATGAAGGTTTGGGGGCCGCCTCTTTCTTTCCCGGAGACCAGGAGCGCTCGGAAACGTGAGCAGGAGGTCTGGTCGAACATATGGGTTTCAGAGGTGCGCATGAATCCGGACCTGGACCGGTATCTTCTCCAACAGTTCGACAAACAGAACCGCTTGGAGGCGCTGGTGGATAACATTGGTTCACTGCTGGAGACGGTGTCAAACTCACAACTTTTGTGGCTTTCATATACCCGTCTTCAAGGATGAAATCCACGGCAACAACTTCCCCAATGCATGGGCGCCGGTTAGGCACGTATTTCGTGCGCCACCCCACATTGACTTCCGCGCATTGACCGTTGGATTTTACTGTCATGGTTCTCCATCCATTGTCCATAACAGTGCCTTTGAAGGTGCAAACGCGATATGCGTCGGCAGTGACCTCGCCTAAAACAATGATGGCCATAATCAAAGAAAGAATGGCCGTACAACTAATAACAGACGTCTTCCCGTGCATTGGGAACCTCCTCACTCGGGGGCGTAAGGATTTTCGCTCTAGATTTTCTGGATGGCCGCTTAACAGCCGCCTCCAGCATCCATAGGCTGAAAGTAGCCCAACTAATAGTAGGTTATTCATAAAATGTCAAGTAATTTAAAGATAATTTATTTAATACTCCAAAACAATACTATTTTAAGTTACATTGCTTAAGCGGCCAGTAACATTGTCTTTGCTTGTCAACTATGCTATATTTAAAGTCAATGTACTCTGGAGGTTCATAAATGGGTGTCTGCCGTGACATCTCCGAGTGTCAAATAGATTTTGTTAAAGAGATGGCCGAAGGACTCGGCTGCACTGGCCTTTTGCTCGACAGTCTCTTAGAAAAAGCAAATCTAACCAAATCCAAAGCAGAAAAAATCCTTGAAGAATATCAGGCCGAACCTTCAGTCGCATCATCTATCCTCATCGACAACTTAAACACACACATTACGGAGTATAACTCTTTAGTGGATAAAGCTGAAGACACACTGCGCTGGCTATTGATACAACGTGAAGCTTGCGGATTCAGGACCCACAAAAACGTGAATGTACACTACCCTATTCCACCGAAACTCAAACCTGTCAAGAAATGAGCCCCAAGAAATATTTCAACACTTCGGCAGCCTTAATGAATTGCTTCATTCTGTGTTTTTGGCTAATGGGCTCTCTAGAAAATCAAGCGCTTGCCGAAAGCTCTTCCGAACCAGCGAAAACTGTTGTGGTAACAGTTTTTACGTCCTCTGAATGTCCGTACTGTGAAAACGTTAAAGAACTATTGGATGATCTGAAAACACAAATTCCTATAAAGACCGAAATATTTGATATCAACAAACCTAACGACTATGACCTTTATCTCAAGATCGAAGCTACCCACAAGAACGCCAGGTTTGCGGTCCCCCTGGTAATAGTCGGCGACAAGATATTGATTGGCCAGTCCGAGATATTTGCTAAACTGGAAGCCATAGTTAAAGCCTTCCAGGCTTCACAACAGAAAAATTCACTATTCGGCATGGCCGAGGACTCAGGAAGTTCCAAAAAAGTTCAAAAGAAAAATCACCACAAGGTTGCTGGAGGATCAAAAAAGGAAGACGAAACACCTGTGCCCAGTCAACATGAGACAGGATCACAGAGGATAAAGATCATAAATGACGATCATGACTAGTGCAATACAAGTTCGTCAAATAAATCCAGCCCACCTAAACAATCCAAAGCAAGAACACTTGACTATATAGAATTATATGAATATATTGTTGACAGATCAATCGTGAAGGGGTGTAACATGTTTTCTATAGATGAAGAATCAAAAAAATTCCTGATTGAAAAGATTGAGCCAAATCAATCTTTACGTGTGTTTTTTGGCGGCTATGGTTGAGGCGGCCCCAGTATGGGGTTGGCTCTGGATGAGCCTAAAGAAGAGGACGAACATTATACTGTAAATGACTTGCCAATCATCGTCGATCCTTTCGCGATGAAGATTATAAAGGAATCCGGTGGATTGAATATTCGTAATAGCATGTTCGGACCTACCGCGGAGTTGGCGGGAGCAGAATGCGGATCAGGCTGCAGTTGCAGTTAACGAGGGATTAAAATGCCTATCTTCGAATTTGTTTGTGAAGATTGCGGGAAACAGTTCGAAAGGATATTTTTTATTTCCGAGTGTGATGATCCTGTTAAATGTCCTTCGTGTGAAAGTGAGCACACAAAAAAGAGTTTTTCGGTCTTTTCCCGCACCGGGATTGAAAAGACCTTAAGCGCTTCGTGTGGATCTTCCGGTTCCAAAGGATTTTCCTGAGGTTAACAACTGACGCCGTGAGCGTTCACCATAAGGAAGACAGGCGCCGAAAAGGGACATCCTGTCTTCTTCTAAACTCTGTGTTGTCTAATCCCATTTACGCCGATCTTCTATAATCTTCTGTTCATTTGTCAAAGTTCCAGGCTCGAGGATACACACAACGCCCTTGAGTTTCATAGAGTCCCGGATTGTCTCTTCCACTTTTGAAACAAAACCTTCTGCTACAGCGCCTTTCAGTTCAATTTCCAGCTTCATCAGGTCCTGATCACCTGGCCTTTCCACCACCAGACGGGCCTTGGATATCTCGGGATGGGCATCCAGAACCTTTTGCACTTGTGATGGGTGAACAAACATTCCTTTCACTTTGGTGACCTGATCAACCCTACCCATAATCCGAGTCAACTTTGGGGACTTTCGACCGCAAGGACAATCTTCGTTCATAATACTCGACAGGTCACCTGTGCCAAATCTCACCAATGGATACGTTTTGTTGTTACAGGTGACTACAACTTCTCCCGGTTCACCTTCAGGTAACACTTTCCCGGAATCAGGGTCGACAATTTCAACTATGACGTCATAATGAATATGCATACCTACAGTTTCCGGACACTCGAATGAAACGCAACCAACATCCGCTGTTCCATACGCCTGTCTGGCTATGATCCCATACTCCTGAAGAAACCTTTCTCGCATTGACTCAGGAAGCATCTCAGCAGCGAGGAAAGCCACTTCAAGTTTTAAGTCCTCTTTCGGTCTGAAGCCCATTTCTTTAGCTTTCTTTAGGATAGCCATTAGGAAACTGGGGGTCCCTATGAAACCGGTGACACCCAATGCTTTCAAAATTTCTGCTTGAGTTTCGGTATTTCCAACACCCGTGGGAACAACAACCCCACCCAGCTCTACGATGCCTTCCTCGAACATGTGTCCGGCAGGTGTAAGATGATAAGCAAACGTGTTGACGACTATGTCTCCAGATCGAAAACCAACTGAATACAAGGCAGTCTTCCAACGCCAATAGTCGGGCATTCTACCCACTGGATCATATATTGGGCCGGGCGATTGATGAATTCTGGCCAGGTCCTTTATCGGCACAGTTAGAAACCCACCAAAAGGTGGATCCGATTTCTGGGACTCAGAAAGGTCCTTTTTTTTTGTAATTGGTAGTTTTTGAAGGTCCTCTATTGACGAGATGTCAGAAGGGCGGAGCCCCAAACCGTCCATATTTTTTCTAAGCGGTGTTCGCGAATCATATGCATGTTCAATAAGCTGTTTTAAGAAACTTTCTTGATACGTTCTCCTATTTTCCTTGGAAAAAGTTTCTCTACTACTCAATATACCAGCTTTTCGATCCTCTGAAACCATTCGTACCTCCAACCCTCTCCTCTTTGGATAATCATTTGATTCACCAGGCTGAACAATAACGACTAAGAATCCACATTCCAGCAGAAACGGTCAAGCTGCTTCGTTACTTGAATTTACGAAGCTGATCAGTTAAAGACGGCTAACTATATAGGATCTAGATTAAATCTCAGTGGATGCATTGGTCCCGAGGCTTATCAAGGACCAGCATTACCTGAATTTGAATAAACTTCCTCAGATCACCCAATTTCCGGATACAGAAATACATTGGTATTGACACAGATTGCAGGACCACCTATGATGTCAACATATTGGGTCAACCGTTTCTAATTAATCTGAACAAACCATTTATGTCAAGTTCAATGGCATGGTCTCCGCGAGTTCTGTCTCGCGTCTTTAAGTCTAAAGTTTCATGTTTTTGTGAAATTAGTTCATCGGAGTTAACGCTTGGATTTTACACGTCGTGTGGTTATAGATCTACTTCGTTTCCAAGCTCAGGGTATCGACGATAGACCTAAGCAATATTCGACCCGTTGAAGTTGTTAATTTAGGTATTGATTTGGACCGCAGGTAATGTCTTGAGGAGGATTTAATGACCGTTAGCAAGTGGATTCACATGGGGACTGTTTTGAGCCGACAGGCGGAGCAATATCCTGAGAAGCTGGGTTGCCAGGACAAAAACAAAGATCTCACGTTCAAGCAGTGGAATGACAGAAGTTGCCGGCTGGCCAACGCCTTAAACAGTATGCATTGCGGGCATGGGGACAGATTTGCCGTTATAGCGTACAACAGGGTTGAATGGATGGAAATTTACGCAGGCTGCGCAAAAGGCGGTCAGATCTGCGTCCCGATCATGTTCAGACTCGCCGGTCCTGAGATTGAATACATTACCAATGACTCAGGATGCAAAGCCTTCATAGTGGAAAAACCTTTTGTAGAGACGATAGATTCCATAAGAGAAAGAATGTCTCCGCCAAACACAAATTTCATATACCTTGGAGAACCCGGAGACTCCGTTCCAGATGGATATGTGGGATACGAAGAATGGCTAGCCAGCGCTGCGCCGACCGAACCTGATCTGATTGTAGATTCAGCGGACCCATGGACCTTTATGTACACTTCCGGGACCACAGGAAAACCCAAGGGAGTGGTGCGGACACACGAGAGTTACCTGGCAATGTATTATCTTGACGTGGCCAATATGGGAATAAGACCTACCGACAAAACCCTAATGGTCATGCCGATGTGCCATGTAAACTCTATCTATTATTCTTTTCCATACACTTTGCTTTCCGCCCCTGTGTGTGTTTACAATGAATCAAGCTTTAATCCTCAGGATTTCCTTGCAACCGTCCAAAAATACCGCATCACTTTTACCTCTTTGGTCCCGACCCATTATATAATGATTCTCTCTTTACCGGATGAGATCAAAAAACAATACGACGTTTCAAGCATGAGGCAGCTTCTTATTTCATCAGCTCCCGCAAGAAAGGAAACTAAAGTCGCAATCCTGGATTTTTTCAAGAACGCCGAATTGTGGGAAGCCTACGGCTCGACCGAGGCGGGGCTGGTTACGCTCTGCCGGCCGGAAGACCAGCTAAGAAAACTGGGCACAATAGGAAGAGAAATTTTTGGCATTGACCGAATCAAAGTCCTCGATGAGGAGGGTAATGAGGTCCCTGACGGGCAGGTCGGAGAACTTTACGCCCGAACGCCGATGCTGTTTAAGGAATATTGGAATCTTCCTGAAAAGACCAAAGAGGTGTTTAATGGAAACTGGTTTACAGCCGGTGATATGTGTTTCAGAGATTCGGAAGGTTTTTATGTGCTAGTGGATCGAAAAGCTAACATGATCATTACCGGTGGAGAAAATGTCTTTCCATCCGAAGTCGAAAATGCTCTGGCGTCACATTCCGCTGTCAAAGATGTGGCTGTGATAGGTGTCCCTCATGAGAAGTGGGGTGAATCAGTCCACGCCTTTGTGATTCTAAAGGCAGGGGTAGACCCTTCGTCAGGACTTAAGGACGAAATTAGGCGACTCGCCAAAACAAAGATCGCCGGCTACAAAGTTCCCAAGTCCATAGACTTTATTTCCGATGAAGATATGCCGCGCACAGGGACGGGAAAAATCTTGCACAGAGTTTTGAGAGAGCAATTCGGAACCTGGAGCGACAACAAATAATTGAGCCTGTAATGGAAAGAAAAGTTTAACAAAGCTTCCGGGAAGATCATGATCAGAAAGATTGCGCCAACAGGCCGGGATACCGCAAGAGGCGCTCAAGATCGGAGCGAAGAAGAGGTTGGATTGAGCGCCCTTCTCAGGTTTGAAAGGCTATTGTCGGACCTTTCAGCTACATTCGTCAATCTTCCTTCTGATCAGGTTGACCAGGAAATCGAACGATGGATGGGCCGTATTGGGACATTCCTGGATATGAAAGTGGGCACACTGGCCCAACATTCTGAAGACCAGGAAAAAGCCCGCTTCACCCACACTTGGGCCGCTGATGGCATAGAAAAACTTCCAGCTAGGCCTTCCGCAGCAAGTTACCCGTGGACTTTTGACCAAATCAGAAACGGTAATATTGTTCAGTTCACTAATGTCGAAAAGTTGCCGCAAGAAGCTGAAATGGACAAACAGCGTTTCAGGGAAGTTGGAGCTGTTTCCAATATTTCTATTCCCTTGTCAGTTGGTGGGACAGTTGTTGGAGCGCTAAGTTTTAGTTCCAGGTTTCCAAGCGACGCGTGGCCGGAATCCTACGTCGAGCGCTACAAGATATTAGGAGATGTGTTTGCCAACGCTCTTATGAGAAAGCGTTCGGACAAAGCTCTTCAAAAGGCATTTAACGAGATACGCGTCCTAAAGGAACAACTGGAAGCGGAAAATGTCTACTTGAGGCAGCAAGTTAGATTATTCCGAAACTTTGACGATATTGTCGGCAACAGTCAGGCAATTCAGCATGTCTTGAGACAAGTGGAACAGGTTGCTGAAACCGAAGCGACGGTGTTGATTCAGGGAGAAACCGGCACAGGCAAAGAACTGATTGCCAACGCTATCCATAGATTGAGCAAACGACGCGAAAGGATGATGGTCAGAGTCAACTGCGCCGCCATCCCTCAGAATCTAATGGAAAGTGAGCTTTTTGGTCGGGAAAAAGGCGCCTTTACCGGGGCCTCGTCAAGGGAAATTGGACGTTTTGAAACAGCGCACAAAGGGACCATCCTTCTGGATGAAGTAGGAGAACTCCCCTTCCCTCTTCAGAGTAAACTTCTTAGGGTCCTTCAGGACGGGACATTTGAGAGACTTGGCAGTTCAAAAACAATTAGCGTTGATGTTAGAATTATAGCGAGCACAAATAGGGACATTGAAAAAGCGGTCCGGGAAGGAGGCTTTCGCCCAGATCTTTACTATCGTCTAAACGTTTTCAAGATTACCGCCCCTCCTCTCAGGGATCGAAAAGAGGACATTCCCGCCCTAATATGGTGGTTCGTCAACAAATACGCTAAAAAAATGGGTAAGAAAATTGAAACCATTCCAAAGCAGGCAATGACAGCCTATCAGCATTATCGATGGCCTGGAAATGTCCGGGAACTCATGAATGTCATAGAAAGGTCTGTGATCTTAACTCGAGGAACCGCATTAAACGCCTACATCCCAGTTGAAACTGATCCCAGCATTGACAACGTGTTATCCCTTGAAGAAGTCGAACGTAAACATATAATCAAAACTCTTCAGATTACCAACTGGAGGATCCGTGGACAAAATGGAGCAGCGGAACTGCTTCAACTCAAACCAACCACACTCGAATCACGGATGAAAAAACTCGGCTTACACAGGCCTAAGTAATGTCCGAAATATAGTAGCGTATGCTACGTAATATCGTGTCCTGTTACCGCAACTGATTTGTTTTACGTTTTTTCTGATTCATATTATACCTGTCTTATCAATACCTTCCAAATTATTTGATGGCGTCTTTAAGCTGGCACATGAATTGCTCTGTTTCTCCTGACATCTTTACGTCACTTCACGGGCATGAAAGACAACGAGGCGATTTAAAATGGAAAAATTTCATTCAAGCGACTGGGCAGGAGATGTTTCCCTGGAAATAAATTCCCACGTTGGCAAGAAACCCATATTTGAATGCCTGCGCAGCCATTCCGAAGTTTACCCGAATAAACCGGCGATCAATTTTTACGGTCTCGAAATCTCGTACAAAATGTTAAACACGCTGACAGATCGCTTTGCTTCATATCTGATTTCGGAGGGTCTGAAAAAGGGAGACAGAGTTGCATTATATATGCAAAACTGCCCACAGTATATTATTTGTCAGCTCGGCGCCCACAAGGCCGGAGCAATTGTGGTACCGTGCGGCCCAATGTTCAAATCATGGGAACTGGAAGAAGAGCTTGGCCAGACGCACACCAAGACTATAGTTTGCCAGGATGAATTGTACTCGCATGTCAAAGATGCCAATATCAAATGTAAATTTGACCGCATAATTGTAACCGGTTTTTCTGATTTCCTGCCGGACAAACCCGTTTTTCCGTTTCACGAAAGCATGACAAGGCCTAGATTGCGTTTCCCTGAAACGATAGAGTTAAGCAGTATTCTTGATGACCCAATGCAGGATTGTTTGCTACCCAATGTCTGTATGGATGATCCTTGCTTGCTTCAGTTCACTAGCGGGACGACTGGTTTGCCTAAAGCCGCTATCCTCACTCACGCTAACCAGCTTTACAAAACCTCTGCCATGGCGATGGCTTATGACTGCGGACATAAAGATCTCATGCTGACTGCAATGCCTACCTATCACATAGCTGGTATGCTTTTCGGGCTCACTATTCCGATTTACTCTGGCGGCACGGCGGTCATAATGAGCCGGTTTGATCCGGTAGTTACGGCTTTGGCTATAACTAAACTCAAGTGCTCGAAAATGTACGGCACGGTATCCATGTATGTTCCCACCATGAAAATTTCTGAAACACAATCGATAGACTTGACTTCCCTGAGGGTTAGTATGGCCACGAGCTTTGGTTTATTCCTCACAGAAGATATCGTACAGAGCTGGCGAAAAATCACCAACGGGGGAGTTATCGTAGAGGCGGCTTATGGGTTGAGCGAGACCCATACTGGAGACACATTCAGTCCACTGGACAAACCCCGCGTTGGCAGCGTCGGAATTCCTCATATCGGTACAAATATAAAAATTGTGGACTTTGATGATCCCAACATCGAACTGGGCCCTCAACAGGTCGGTGAAATAACAATCAAGAGTCCTGGTGTCTTTAAAGGTTACTGGGGACGTGAAGAGGCGACGAGAGAGGTTTTACGGGACGGGTGGCTTTATACTGGAGACATGGGAAAGTTCGACCAGGATGGCTATCTCTACTTCCTCGGAAGAAAAAAGGAAATGATCAAAACATCGGGCTACACTATAGCTCCGGAAGAAGTGGAAGGCTTCTTGATGCGTCATCCTGCCGTCAACGAAGCAGCCTGCATCCCGATTCCACATCCCGTCAGAGGCGAGTCCGTCAAAGCATTTATTGTTCTGAAAAAGGAATATTCCTCCACGGTCTCTGAAAAAACATTGATAGACTGGGCCAAAGGGAAAATGGCAGATTACAAATGTCCTTCAGTTATCGAGTTCTTACCCGAAATACCTAAGAACGCCACTGGAAAAATTCTGCGCAGAATTTTGAAAGAACAGGAAATGAAAAAAAGGAAAGCTTAAAATGAAGTCTGATTTTAGAAACTTACAGATAGAAAACCATGATGGTGTCGTAGCGATCATCATGAACAATCCACCGGTAAACCAACTCTCAAAACACTTTGTGACTGAGTTGGTAGGAGCTATTTCCTACTGTTTTGAAGACACAAATGTAAATGCGATCGTCATCACTGGGACTGGAAAAAACTTCATAGCCGGCGCGGACCTAACCGAAATTTTTAAAGCTAGGGAAGCTGACGCGCTCTTGGGTAAAGTTGTAGGGACTTCAACTTTTCTTAATCACATCGAGATGGGGCCTAAACCGATCGTAGCCGCAATTAACGGAAATGCTCTGGGTGGCGGACTGGAGATTGCCATGGCTTGTCATTACCGGCTCGCTGCCAAAGGCGTTCAGCTTGGTCAACCGGAGGTCAAAGTCGGATTAATCCCCGGCGCTGGAGGAACCCAACGGTTACCGAGACTTATAGGTTTACCTAACGCCCTGGAAATGATGACTACCGGAAATCCGATTTCCTCCGAAAAGGGGCTTTCAAGAGGCCTCGTTGATGAAGTCGCTGATTCAGAAAAGTTGATTGAGGCGGCTATAGACGCTGCTCGCAAATTCGTTTCCGGGTCGATATCACTCAATTCTAGGAGAACCAGAAACAAATTTAATAGGCTTCCAAGCGCTGGAGAACTCACTGCCGTAGCCAATGGAGCAAAATTCATGGTGATGACCAAGGCTAAGGGCTACATTGCGCCGTTCAAAGTCATTGAGGCTTTGGAAAAAGGACTTTCATTCGAT
Organism: Deltaproteobacteria bacterium; assembly: GCA_021777225.1. Taxonomy (GTDB): domain Bacteria; phylum Desulfobacterota; class Desulfomonilia; order Desulfomonilales; family Desulfomonilaceae; genus CAJBEZ01. The sequence continues at coordinate 19,810 of JAJYDQ010000030.1, read as the reverse complement.
ATCGAAGCCGACATTCGTCGCGAGAATGAGCTTTTTGTTGAATGTGCAGTCTCTGATGTAGCCAAAAACCTCATCGGGATATTTCTGAATACGAGATCGGCAGGACGGCTGCCCCGAATTTCAGGTATTGAGCCTCGCCCGATAAAAAAAGTAACCATGTTTGGGGGCGGTGTAATGGGATCCGGGATCGTGCATTTGCTTCTCAAGGCCGGTTTTGAAACGGTCCTTTGGGACATCAATCAAGAAGCTCTAAGTCGAGGAATGGCGTCATTACGTAAAACCTTCGATTATCCCATTAAGAAGAAAAAAATAACGCAGCTAGACTTGGAATCCCTGCTGGGAGCCAAATTGATTACGACGACTTCACTCGAAAAGGCTGCGGAATCAGACCTCGTGATCGAAGCCGTCCTTGAAAACATGGATGTCAAACAGGAAATATGGAAAAAGCTGGAGACAATATGCAAACCTGAAACCATTTTCGCCACGAACACCTCAGCCCTGCCAATTACTGAAATGGCCACAGTGTTGACAGATCCGGGGAGAATGATCGGTTTGCACTTTTTCAACCCGGCCCACCGTATGCCCCTGCTTGAAATCATTTGCGCCGAGAAAACGTCAGACGAGACATTGGCGACTTCTGTGGGGTTAGCTCGAAAGATCAACAAAACTCCTGTCGTGGTAAATGACGCTCCCGGGTTTTATGTTTCCAGGCAACTCGGGGGTCTTTTCGGTGGCTCAGTGTATCTGGTCGCTGACGGAATAGATGGGAATCAAATAGAAAAGGTTATGAAGGACTTCGGGATGCCTATGGGGCCAGCGGAACTTGCTGATCTGACAGGCATAGACATCAACTATCATGTCAACAAAACGTTCGAGCGAAAATTGGGCGAAAGATATAAAATTCATCCTCTTACGGAGCTAATTTATCAAACGGGGTTTTACGGTCGCAAGACGGGAGCCGGATACATGGATTACTCTGGCGCCAAACCCCTGCCCAACACCAAAATGCTGGATGTCATTCAGGGATATCTGAAAAATCGCGGCGTCTCTCCTAAAAAGGTCCCAGATCAGTCTATTGTCGACGCTATGCTAGCTCTGGCCATTAATGAAGCTGCCTTGATGATGGAGGAAGGAGTTTGCGACCGACCACAGGACATGGACCTAGCCATGATTTACGGAGCAGGCTTTCCCCCTTATCGTGGGGGAATCCTAAGATACGCTGACAAATGGGGGATGACCAACGTTTTAGCCAAGTTGGTCGAGCTAGAAACCCTATATGGCCCCCGTTTCAAACCCGCTAGGCTTATTGTTGAGATGTCTCGCTCCGGCAAGACTTTTTACGAATCATAAGGGAGATTCTTATGTCAGAAAAATTCGTCAGCAGGCGTAACCTTGAATTCCTGCTCTATGAAACGCACAACGTCGAGCGTCTTTCAAATCTAGCCTATTATGAAGACCATACACGGGAGACCTACCAGCTCGTACTCGACACCGCTCAAAAGCTGGCTCGCGACATACTCTACCCATATCTCGGAGAAATGGATAAAAAGGCGCCGTTTATGGAAAATGGGAGTGTGAAGGTTCACCCTGTCGTCAAAAGCATGATGAAGGAATGGGGAGACGGTGGATGGATCGGCGCATCCATGCCCTATGAGGTAGGTGGTCAGCAGTTACCGTCAATAGTTTCCACAGCATGCAATTTTATTTTTGCCGCCGCCAATTTTTCTTCAACCGGCTTTCCACTTCTGACTTCTGGGGCTGCGCACCTCCTACTATCATTTGGCTGTGAGGATATGAAAGAAATCTATATTCCCCGAATGCTGGCGGGAGAGTGGCAAGGCACGATGGCGCTCACCGAACCTCAGGCCGGTAGTTCCCTTTCAGACATTGTCACCCGAGCGGAACCCACCGACAAAGGTTATTACAAAATCAGGGGCCAAAAGATTTTTATATCCGCAGGAGATCATGACGGGGCGGAAAATATCATTCATATGATGATTGCCAGGATCAAGGGAGCGCCTCCTGGTGTTAAAGGTATTTCCCTGTTTTTAGTTCCCAAGAAAAGGATCTCAGGTGATGGGTCCCTGGAATCCAATGATGTCACAGTAGCGACCGTCTATCATAAACTGGGATATCGGGGCTGCCCTATCACACAACTTAGTTTGGGAGAAAATGACGACTGTCGAGGCTACCTGGTAGGTGATGCCAATAAGGGCCTTTCATACATGTTTCAGATGATGAACGAAGCTCGTCTTGGGGTGGGTATGCAGGCGACAGCCATTGCGTCGGCCGCTTATTACAGCGCTCTGGATTATGCCAGGGAAAGACCCCAGGGTAGGAAACCGTCAGGAAAGGACGCGAATCTGCCACAAATTCCAATAATTGAACATGCCGACATCAGACGCATGTTGCTATTTCAGAGGGCTGTAGTAGAAGGCTCTCTGTCATTAATTCTTCAATGCTGCATGTACGCAGATCTCGATCGCCAAAGGAGGGATGAGGCAGGGGACCGCTATGCCCTTTTACTTGATATCCTGACACCTGTGGCCAAGACATATCCGTCGGAAACCGGAATAATTTCTGTAAGCCAGGGACTCCAGATACTTGGTGGCTACGGATACTGTCAAGAGTTTCCTCTGGAACAATATTACAGAGACATCAGGATACACACCATTCATGAGGGAACTACCGGCATACAGGCTATGGATCTTTTGGGACGCAAGGTTCTTTACAAAGAGGGGAAAGCCCTGAAGATCTATATCGAGGAACTTCAGGCATCTATAAATTCAGCGGCCCTAATATCAGAGTTAAAACCATATTCAGACAGATTGAAAGAAGCCGTAGAAGTGATCCGAAAAGTCACCATCGGACGAATCGAAGTCGCCATGAAAGGGAACACAGAAGCGTTTCTTGCTGATGCGACACTGTATCTTGAAATGTTCGGGCTCGTTACGATCGCATGGCAATGGCTGATTCAGGGCGCCGTAGCTCAAAAGGCTTTAGAAAGTGATTGTTCTGCGACTGACAAGGAATTCTATCAGGGGAAATTTCACACTATGAAATATTTCTTTCATTATGAGTTGCCCAAAATTCAGGGCCTGGCATCGAGGTTAATGGAGGAAGATTCCCTGACCCTTAATATGAGTGGGGACGTATTTAAAGACTAAAAATATAAATGATTCGTCAGCAATAGAGGAGACTTCAAATGAAAGAAGTGGTTATCGCCGGCTATCTTAGGACTGCACAATCCCGTTCACGCCCTAACGATCCACAGAGAGACTTGTTTTGTAAATTGAGGGCAGACGAGTTGCTTGCTGGATTATTACCTGAACTTATCAAAAGGACAGGAATTGAACCGGAAAAAATCGATGATTTCATCGTAGGTTGCGCTACTGCCGTCGGAGAGCAATGGGCCTATGGAGGACGTTTTCCAATATTTCTGGCTAATCTTCCCTATTCCATCCCGGCAAAATTTGTAGATCAGCAGTGCGGATCTTCTATGGCAGCAGTACATATGGGCTTCCTTGAAATTGCCACTGGTAACGCCGACATCGTTGTGGTAGGCGGGATGGAGAATATGACGAGGGTCCCTATGGGCGGGCGAACAACAGAAGCTGGGCTGGTCGCTCCAAATTTGCAATTATTCGCCGCTCCGGAATATTTACATTGGGATATGATGACGTCAACAAATATGGGACTCACAGCCCAAAAGCTTCTTTCCCAAACTAATTTCACCAGGGACGACATGGACAAATGGGCTGTCAGATCTCACTCTTTAGCTGCAAAGGCTCAGGAAAGTGGGTTCTTCAAGGGAGAAATATTACCCGTTAAAGCAAAGCAGGATGACGGAAGCGAAATTTTGGTGGATAGAGACCAGGCGGTGAGAGGCGACACTACTTTGGAAAGTCTCTCAAAATTGCGCCCCGCTTTCAGGGAAGGCCACCAGATCACTGCCGGAAACTCATCTCCGCTAAACTCAGCCGCTAGCGCTATGGTTCTCATGTCGAAAGATCTTGCCGTAGAAAAGGCGATAAAGCCCATGGCTGCAATACGATCGATTGGTTTTGCAGGGGTTGACCCCACTATTATGGGCTCGGGACCAGTTCCGGCTAGCAAAAAGGCTCTCAAAACCGCAGGCCTTCAGGCCGTTGATATCGATTTCTGGGAAATTAATGAGGCTTTCGCAATTGTAGCTCTAAACTGCATCAAAGAACTTGGGATTGATCCGGAAAAGGTTAACGTCATGGGTGGCGGCATTGCAATTGGGCACGCTCTTGGGGCTACCGGAGTCCGACTTGTAGGTACTCTTGCGCGCATACTTGCAGCTAAAGGTGGTCGCTTCGGGCTTGCTAACGCGTGTATTGGAGGGGGCCAGGGTGTGGCCACAATCATTGAAAGGTCGAACTAGAATTAATTGAGTGGCTTTTGCTTTAGCGCCGATTTTAGGGGATTACGATAATGGGGATCAAAGAAGCCTCCCAGGAACTCAAGCAACGAAAAGCTAGGGCGATGGAAATGGGCGGAACCGCAAAAATAGCTTCAAAACTTGGTCAGGGAACTGGAACAGTGCGTGATCGGATAGAGAAACTACTGGATCCGGACAGTTTTTTCGAAATTGGATTGCTCAACCACTCTGATGTTCCCGGAATGGAAGACAAGACGCCTGCAGACGGGAAAGTATGTGGCTTCGGGACCATTGACGGCAGAACGGTTGCAGTAACAGCCGATGACGCCACTGTTCTGGCTGGTAGCGGAGGCAGGGTTGGAGTGGAGAAGGAACACCGCCTAAGCCGCTGGGCGATCGAAAAGGGTTATCCTTTGATCAATCTTGGCGAAGGTGGTGGCGCTCGTATTCCAGACATCATGGGATCCGAGGGGCTTAGTTCGATGACCATGAGAAAAGAGACCGCTGCCAGATGTCGTCAAACCCCGTCAATCGCAGCCATCATGGGGGAATGTTTCGGCGCTCCGTCGTGGATGGCTGCGTTAGCCGATTTTGTTGTTCAGGTTAAGGGCTCGTGCATGGCTGTTTCCGGTCCAAGGGTGCTTGAACTGGCTACAAGTGAGAAGGTCGAAAATGAAGATCTCGGTGGATGGAAACTCCACGCTGAAATAACAGGTCAGGTGGACCGGGTGGCTGAAGACGAGGATGAGTGTCTTAGTATTATTAGAGAATTTTTGTCGTTCATGCCTTCAAACGCTATGGAATTACCACCTGTTGCGTCGCCTCGAAGTGGCGATCAGGACTCGAGACAGAAAAAATTGCTGTCAATCGTCCCGGACGAATCCCGCCGTGGATATGACATGAACCGGGTTATCAGGACAATTGTCGATGACGAATATATGTTTCCACTCAAACCGGATTTTGACAAAAGTGTGATTACGTGTTTGGCCCGCCTAGACGGACACACAGTTGGTATCATAGCGAACCAACCAATGTTCAACGCCGGCGCAATGGGGCCGGATGGATGTGACAAATGTTGCGGTTTCATATGTCTTTGTGATTCCTACAACATTCCTCTCATTTTTTTACACGACACCCCGGGATTTTTAGTCGGTAGAGCGGCAGAGCTTAAAAGGATGCCAGGCAAGATCATCAATTTTATCGAAGCGGTCGCTTTAGCTACAGTTCCAAAAGTTTCCATTGTGATCAGAAAATCCTACGGCATGGCTTATTCCAATATGTGCGGGACCGGTATGGGAGCCGACTTTGTGATGGCATGGCCAAATGCGGAAATGAGTTTCATGGCCCCCGAAATAGCGGCCAATGTTGTGTATCGAAGAAAAATAAATGAATCGAGTGATGCTAGAGCAGCTCGAGATCACGCTGAAAGCCAAATCAGAGCGGCCGGCGCTCCGTGGAAAGCGGCTGGGTTACATTTGCTGGACGATGTGATTGATCCCTCGGATACCCGGAAAGCCTTGATAAAAACTCTCAAGTTGGCCAGAGGCGCTGATGGAGGGCATAGAAGCAAGCGACAGTTGGCCAACTGGCCCACCACTTTCTAAAGTTCAGCGACTTTAAAGGACAAATCTGACGCCCGCTCGACATTTATTTAATAGAGGCTTTGCCAACAAACCCCTCAGGAAAGGTAGCCAAGAAAGTCCTGACATCCAACAACATTTGAACGTTCAGCCCCATTTACTCTTTAGCCATTTTGGGTTTGATGCATTGGACAAATGGCTTTGGCCGCGTTGGTTCCTGATTTAGCTGAATCAGGGAGACGGATTTTTGTGCTCTGAATTAACTGAAACAAAGGACTGAATTACGTTTGTAAACAACTTTTAGACAACCATTATTGAATATGATTGGAGAAAAACGATGCGAACAAAACAACAGTATGTTGAGGGATTGAGCAAATTAGGTCGTAACTTGTATTTTAAGGGTGAGAAAGTGGGGCGGGACCACGAAGAATTAATCCCTTCTATCGACGTCATAGGGACAACCTTCGAAGCGACAAAGGACCCGGAAATTGAAAATTTATGTACCGCCGTGTCTCATATCACAGGTAAAAAAATCAACAGATTCTGTCATGTGCATCAGAATACCGATGACCTCCACAAGAAACAGGACATGACAAGGGCCTTGTGTCAGCGAACCGGCTATTGCGTGGGAAGGTGTATGGGGGTCGATGCCCTGAATTCAATCAATGCAGTTTCATATGAGGCGGACCGGGGCAATAAAGGTCAAACGGAGTATCACAGGAATTTCCTGAAATGGCTCGAATATTTCCAAACAAATGACCTGGTTGGTTCTTGCGCTCAAACCGACGTAAAAGGCGAACGAATGAAACGACCTTCCAAGCAGACCGACCCCGACGCGTACCTCCGTGTTGTGGAAAGGAAGAGCGACGGGATAGTTGTCAGAGGTTGTAAGGTTCATATTTCGTTTGCGGCTGTAGCTGATGAAATTCTAGTTCTCCCTACCCGATCCCTAACCCCTGAAGAAGGTGAGTACTCAATATCTTTCGCTATTCCTGCGGATCATGAGGGTCTCAAACAGGTAATTCATCCTCACAATTTTCGTAAGCGCATTCATGTAGAACGAGGATTTAATTGGGGTGGCGCTGATTCCTATGTGATTTTTGACGACGTGTTTGTTCCCTGGGACAGGGTGTTTCTCTGCGGGGAATATCAGCACGGGGGCATCTGCGCTCTATTGTTCGCTCTATTTCATCGACACAGTTACTCCGGCTGCAAACCGGCAGTCGGTGACATTTTACTCGGCTTGGCCTCTCTGGCGTCTGAAGTAAATGGAATTGAGAAGGCCGACCATGTTCGAGAACACCTGGCTGAACTTATAACAATCTCTGAGTTGGGATACGCCGCCGGCTACACCGCGTCGTCCCTTGGAAAACCGGAACTGTTTATCCCCGGCATGGGAGTTCGCCCATACGGGCCTGGATCATATATTCCCAACTCAATATACGCCAATGTTGGCCGCTGCCTAACGGGAGATTCGGTCTATCATGAACAGGAAATACTGTGCAAATTGGCCGGCGGTATGCCTGCGACATTTCCATTCGAACAGGATTTATTCAATGATGAAATCAGGGGACTTCTGGAAAAGTACATTATGCGAAATCCTGAAATTCCTGTCGAAGAACAAATAAAGTTCTGGTTGTTTTTTACTGATTTTACTTGCTCGGCTGCGGGAGCGTCTATTAACTACGCTGGGGTTCATGGGGGCGGATCACCAATAATGGAACAGATCGCTATAACTTCCCAATTTGACATGAAACTAAGAAAGAATATTGTGAAGAAATTGGCGGGGATGAAAATCGATTAGATTCAAACCCGGATTTTCTCAGTTGATTTTTAAATAGAGGCCTCCTCTTGGGCTATTGGCTCAGGGAGGCCTCGTTCGTTTTATCGAACGAGCGGAAAGACTCCTTGCAAACAGGTCAACAGGCACAGTAACATCTTGATTTTAAAGTCCTAAAAATCTGAGAAGACGGTTTATCTCTATGCGGTTTGCTTAATGACAAAATTTTCATACATAAGCGCGAGGATTAGCCGCCAAGAAGGTAATAAAAAGGGGAGTGTTTTTGTTCAACATGTCTGGGATTCAAATGTTACGCACGAGGCAAGAGTAGCCAAGCGTCAGACCGTGAACTCTTTAAAGCGCAAACAGTTCGACCGTAAGGCCCATAAAGTTAGAATCTAATGAATATAGCTGAGTCTTCAGTTCGCTATCCTATAACTGTAATAGTTCGAGTGCTTCTAGTAGTAGTTTTTGGCTACGTTTGTCTGACCTTTCTGACGGTTGAACTGAAACCGGACACCGAAGAACCAATATTACTTGTCACCACGCTTTATCCCGGCGCAGCGCCTGAAGAGGTGGAAGGGGAAATTACCACGCAATTTGAACAGGCCATCAGTGGCGTTTCAAATATGCTATACACGCAAAGCCTTTCGTTGTACGGCGAATCAGAGATTACGATATTTTATACGCTTGGAACAAACCTTGATTTGGCGGCGTCAGAACTTCAACGTAACCTCAGCAGGGTCACCACCCTGCCTAAAACGGTTCAGACTCCCCAGATTTTCAAAGCCAGCAGTCAGGTCGCCCTCCCCGTTTACCAGTTTGCCCTGACCGGAAGCATGGATTTGGTTTCGGCCTCAACATGGGCAGATAAGGATATATCCCCTCGAATACTGCGATTGTCCGGGGTCGGCGACTGTGAATACTACGGCAACCTTACCCGCCAGATGAATATCACGTTCGATCCTCAGCGCCTGAAAGCCAGACGATTAACTGCCAACGACGTCAAAAATTTTATTGATCGCACAAACTTCAATCAAAGTGGCGGGTACTTTGTCCAGGGAGCCAGGGAATGGACTACCCGTACGGTGGGAGAACTTCTGGACGCCGCGGCTTTTGGCAAGCTGGTGATTTCTAAACCTGGTGATCCGGTTGTATATCTCTCGGACATAGGCGACATTAGTGATTCCTACAACCGGCCAGACTCCTACTGCCGCATAAACGGAAAAAGAGGGATCATATTTAGCGTTCTCAATCAGGTGGGAGCGAACATTCTCAAGACCATTGGCCTTATCGATCACGAATTGGAGCTTCTTCGACGGGATTACGGCCCTAGAGGGGCCAAGTTTGAGAAAATCTATGACTCAAGCAACTACATAAAAGATGCAGTGAGTGTCGTCAAAGAATCTCTGATAGAGGCCATCATACTCGTGCTTCTGGTATTGTTTGTATTTCTCAAGAACTGGCGCAGCATTTTTATAGTGGCGACATCTATACCTGTTTCAATCATTGGCACGTTCATCGGAATGTATTTAGGGGGCTATTCGATCAATGTTTTGTCGTTAGCGGGTTTGGCCCTATCCGTAGGGATGATCGTTGATGACGCGATTGTGGTTTTGGAGAACATTTACAGGCATCGCTACGAAGAAGGGAAAAATGTGATTGCTGCTTGTGTCGATGGTACCAAAGAGGTTGGCACAGCGGTTTTCATGAGCACACTTACCACCGCGGCCGTTTTTATGCCTGTCTTGATGCTGAAAGGAGAAGTTGGGACACTGTTCGGGCCTGTGGCATTCATAATTTCGGTTGCAATCTTCTTGTCCTTGTTCGACGCCTTTACGGTTGTCCCCATGTTAGCTTCACGATGGATGCGGGAGGAAACTGAACCAAAAGGTCTTCTCAAAAAACTTATGAGACCGTTTTTCCTCCTGGATAAAATCGGGAGCGCTGTCTCGGAAAGTTTTATTAAATCTCTGAGATTTTTTCTAGCTCACCAGATGAGTAAAATTGCGCTGATTATTTCTGTTCTAATGCTGTTCGCCGTATCCTGCTGGATGTTGCCAGGAATGGGATACCTTCCGACCGGAGGAACAAACCTTATCAAGGTCCAGATCGCCGCCGCTGATGGAACCAGCCTGGATGAAAACAGCCGGCTGATGCAAATCCTGGAAGACCGTTGGCGTAAAACCAAAGGCGTCCAAAACATAGTGGCAGTTCCAAACAGGGATATTACCCAGAATGTAATCTATATCGTTTGCGAACGAGAAGAGTACAGCGGGGTCCCGATTGAACGAATAGCCAAGGAAGCTCACGATACCTCCCGAGATTTGCCATTCAAGTACCTCAATCCCATTCAGTTCCCACTTTTTGGCAACATAGACACAAGATCAAACATAGTGGACCTTAAGGTTGTTGGTGATAGCTACAAGGTTGTCGAACCCATAGTAAAGAGTGTCATGGATATCGCAAAAGGCGTCGATGGCATCGTGTTCCGTTACACAGACCTGGCTTTAAAGAAACCTGAGGTGCAGGTGCGACCTAATCCCGAGCTAACTGCAAAATTCGGGTTCCAGCCCAAAGATGTGGCTGACGCTGTTGAGGCGGCTGGAGGGGGTCAGCAAACGACCACACAATATGATGTAAATGGTAGATATTTTTACATCAACGTCATGGGACGAGAGAATAGCCTCAAAACGGTAGAAGACGCCAAACGGATAATGTTGACGTCTCCCAACAACTCGAACATCCAGGTTCCACTCTCCAGCGTGGCTTTAGTACAAACCGCATTCGGACCACTTCAAATTGACCACTATAATTCCAATCGTTCAGCTACCATGCAATTCACCATTGAAGGCAGATCATTGTCTGAGGTATTTCAGGAACTCAATGACAAAATTAAATCTACAGTGGCTTTACCGATAGGCTACAGTATCGTCCCATTCGGAGCCGTAAATCAGCTTAGCGCTCTTGAAAAGGCCATCACATTTGTCTTTCCCCTCTCTGTAATCGTTGTCTATCTTCTATTAGTCATGCAATTTCAATCATTTATTCGCCCCTTGTCAATCATGCTCAGTGTTCCCCTCTCCATTACTGGGGCAAACATACTTGTGCATTTCACTGGGGTTCATTTTGATTCGTTCACTATGCTGGGCTACATCATGATGGTTGGATTGGTAGTAAAAAATGCTATCATATTAATTACATATGCTGTCCAGTTAATAGAAAGAGGTGTAGAAAGGGATGAGGCGCTGACTCTTGCCAGTGAGAGGCGTCTGCGACCCATATTCATGACGGCTATTTCGATGGTATTGGGAATGCTTCCTCTTGCCCTCAAACATGGAGCTGGCGCCGAGATTTACAATGGTCTAGCAATGGCCGTGGTCGGCGGGCTGTCGTTAGCTACGCTTTTCACTCTGATATTTATCCCAGTAGTTTACACAATACTTGACGACATCAAGAATCGTTTTTGGACGATAAAGCCAGTCAGTTTAGAAGATAACGGTGATAAGGCTCATAGTTAAGCCGTATAAATTAATTTTAACCTCAGGTGTTTACTATATTTTTAGATTCTTATTCGGTCTTTTAGGCTTGGAATGAATATAGTTGAATCTTCAGTTAAATTTCCGATCACGGTAATAGTCCGGGTTCTTCTTGTGCTAGTTTTTGGTTATGTTTGCATGACCTTTCTCACGGTAGAACTCAAGCCCAATACTGATCAGCCCATCCTGGTTGTGTCGACAGTATTTACTGGCTCTGCGCCTGAGGAGGTGGAAGGAGAAATAACCACCCCTTTTGAAGACGCCATAAGCGGCGTTTCAAACATGCAATACACTCAAAGTTTTTCATCGTACGGGCAATCGTTTGTAGTTATTTTCTACAATCCGGGAACCAATCTGGATCTCGCTGCTGCGGAAGTCCAACGAAATCTCGCAAAAGTCAACACCCTTCCCAGTCAGGTGCAAATGCCCCAAATAATAAAGGCTACCGATCGGGTTAGTCTCCCGATTTATCAGTTCTCTCTGACCGGGAATGTGGACTTGGTCACCACTTCAACATGGGCAAACTTTGAAATTATACCCAGGATACTGCGGTTGCCTGGCGTTGGGGATTGTCAATACGATGGCTACCTGACTCGTCAAATGAGAATTACCTTTGATCCTCAAAGATTAAAGGCAAGGCGATTAACGGTCAACGACGTCAAAAACTACATCGATCGAGCCAACTTTAATCAAAGTGGCGGCTATTTTGTTCAAGGAACACGGGAATGGACTCTTCGGACTGTGAACGAATTTCTGGACGCCTCGGCATTTCGCAAACTGGTCGTCTCCAAACCTGGAGATCCGGTCGTCTATCTCACTGATGTAGCGAATGTGCAGGATTCCTACGACAGACCCGATTCTTACTGTCGCATAGACGGGAAAAGAGGAATCATATTCAGTGTTCTGAGCCAGGCCGGCGCTAACATCCTCGACGTAATCAATTCCGTTGACCGCGAAGTGAAGCTTCTGCAACAGCGATATGGCCCCAGAGGGGCGAATTTTGAGAAAATTTACGATACCAGCGGATATATCAAAGACGCAATTAACGTAGTTAAGGAATCTCTCGTAGAAGCCGTTATACTCGTGCTCCTTGTGCTGTTTGTGTTTCTCAAGAATTGGCGTAGCATTTTTATTGTGGCGACATCGATACCTGTCTCGATCATCGGTACATTTATCGCCATGTATTTGGGGCATTACTCCATAAACGTCCTTTCGCTCGCCGGGCTAGCCTTATCGGTAGGAATGATAGTAGATGACGCTATCGTGGTTTTGGAGAACATTTACAGGCACCGTTACGAGGAGGGGAAAAGCGTAATAAAAGCTTGTGTGGATGGCACGAGAGAGGTCGGCGCCGCCGTTTTCATGAGCACACTTACCACAGCGGCGGTGTTTTTACCGGTGTTGATGTTGAAGGGAGAAGTTGGGACACTATTTGGACCGGTGGCTTTCATAATTTCGGCCGCCATTTTTTTGTCATTATTCGACGCATTCACAGTTGTTCCCATGTTGGCTTCTCGATGGATGAAGGAGGATACCGAACCGAAAGGATTGGTCAAAAAACTCATGACCCCGCTCTTCCTCCTCGATAAAATTGGGACAGCGGTATCTCATAGCCTTATTCATTCTTTATGTTTCTTCCTTGGGACGCCCGTGCGTAAAGTAGCTCTGTTAGTGTTAGTAGTCGGATTGTTCGGATTGTCATGTAAGATGTTACCGGGAATAGGGTACCTCCCTACCGGCGGAACTAACCTTATAAAAACCCAGATAGTGTCCGCTGAAGGCACGAGCCTGGATGAAAACAGCAGGATTATGAAGGTCCTGGAAGACCGATGGAGGAAAATAAAAGGCGTGCGCCATGTGGTCGCAGTTCCAAATCGCCAGGATGCGAGAAATGTGATTTTCATCGATTGTGACAGGGAGGAAGATAGTGGAGAATCAGTCGACAAAATCTCTCGCGAAGCTTATCAGAGTTCTCTTGACCTTCCCCTTAAGTTCGTAAATCCGATACAGTTTCCTCTATTTGGGAATATTTACTCCAGGTCAAGTATAGTTGACGTGAGAATTGTTGGAGTGGGGTATTCAATTATTGAGCGTTTGGTAAACCAGATTCTTGATTTAGGCAAGGAAATACCTGGCATAGTGTTTCGTTACACCGATTTGGCTCTTCGTAAACCTGAGGTGCAAGTCCGGATGAACCTCGAGAGGGCTAGCCAATTTGGGTTCCAACCCCAAGATGTAGCTGACGCTATCGAGGCTGCTGGAGGCGGTCAGCAAACCACAACGCAGTATGATGTAAGCGGCAGATATTTTTATGTCAATGTTACCGGCCCCCCTGATGAACAGAAAACAGTTGAAGACATAAAGAGAGTCCTTTTGACCTCTCCAAAAAACTCAAGTGTTCAGGTCCCTCTTACCACTGTGGCCTCAGTTGACACTGAGTTCGGGCCCTTACAAATTAACCACTATAACGGTGTAAGATGCGCAAGGGTACAGTTTACGATCCAGGGTCGGCCCTTGTATGATGTTTTTAAAGAGGTAATGGCTAAGATTAAGTCCTCAGTGCCTTTGCCTGTGGGGTATCAAGTCGTTCCAGTTGGCGCTATAAACCGGCTTCGTGAATTAATTTCAGCCATTTCTTTCGTTTTCACGCTATCGGTGGTGGTTGTTTATCTACTACTGGTGCTGCAATTTCAATCATTTATCAGGCCATTATCCATCATGCTGAGCGTTCCTCTTTCTATTGTTGGAGCAAACTTTTTGGTGAAACTGAGCGGGGTCCAATTTGATTCTTTTACCGTGCTTGGCTACATAATGATGGTTGGCCTTGTAGTTAAAAACGCTATCATATTAATTACATATGCCGTCCAACTTATAGATGGTGGTATCGAGCGCAATGAGGCGCTGATTTTGGCCAGCAAAAGGAGAATGCGACCAATATTCATGACAGCGATCTCTATGGTATTGGGAATGCTTCCCCTAGCCTTGAAACACGGCGCTGGGGCGGAGATATATAACGGGCTTGCGATGGCCGTGGTAGGTGGTCTTTCGGTTGCGACGCTTTTCACTCTCATCCTAATTCCCGTGGTTTACACCATTTTCGACGACATAAAAATTCGTTTCTGGAAAATAAAGCCAATCAGTTTAGGCGACAATGGTGGCAATGGGCCCCGGATCGCACAGTGACAAAGCTTGTATCGGACTTGACCGGGAAACTCAAGATTTCGAGCCAGGGGAAGACCCCAATACATTTTCTATTGGATTTTGTCCCCAGACTCTAAATTCAGGAAAGCAGAGAATTTATGACATCGCGATTAGTTATACTCTTGCTATTAACTTCCATGCTGATGTTCGCTTGTGGCAAAAAGCAGGAGACTAAGCCTCCCCCACCGATAAAGGTTTCCGCAGCCAACGTTGAAAAAGGCGTGATCGAACAGAACCTTTATATGTCTGGTAATTTACGCTTCATTAGGGACACCACAGTGTCTTCCCAGGTTTCAGCTCAAGTAACATCGATAGAGGTTAGGGATGGCCAGCCAGTATCAGCAGGCCAGAGGCTGCTTTTATTCGATGATTCTACGATACGGGCTATTGCCGACCAAGCGCGTGGAACGCTACAGAAAGACATTGCCTCGGAGCAACTTGCCAAGATAGACATGGACAAGAACACTCCACTCGCTAAAACCGGGGCAATAAGCGAACTCACATTCGACCAAAAGGTGTCAGCATATCAGACAGCGCATGGCCAGGTTGTAGCTGACAAAGGAGCGTTGGCCAAAGCTGAAGAGGATTTGAAAAACACGGTGGTCGTCGCTCCAATTACGGGGATTCTTTCAAATCGTTTTGTAGAGGTGGGAGATTGGGCGTCAACAGGCGGAAAACTCTTTCAGATTAGCGATTATACCACTGTATATCTCGAAACCTATCTTAGCGATAGGGACGTCGCCTCACTCGACTTCAGCAAAGTGATTCAACAAGGATACGGAGGAGACGCCGAAGTAACCGTAGACTCGTTACCCGGAAAGAAGTTCAAAGGTAAAATCGGTTACGTCCAGGCAGTCGTTAATCAGAACCAACTTTTTCAAGTGAGACTCTACATTGACAACAAGGATTTGAAACTTTTGGAAGGCATGTACGCCAGAGGCCGCGTTTTAGTAAAAAGCATACCCGATGTAGTCAGGGTTCCTGTCGAATCCTTGTTGGAACAAATCAGAAATAACGAGGGTAATGCGGTTGTTCGAATAGCAAAAGACAACAAGGCGCAGATAGTGCAGATTAGAATCGGCGCTACCGATGACCATTACGCTGAAGTAATGGATGGTCTAACCCCTGGAGAAAAGGTCGTCACCGATGGAAAAGAAATTCTCAGCACAGGGCAACCTGTTGAAATTACCAACGATGCGTCGCTGTCAAAATAGTGCGTGCCCCATAACTAATTACGGATATGCGCCTATCGCCATAGAATGTGGTTTCAGAGAACCTGTCAGATGATTCTTGGACAGCCGTTCTAAATTGTTGTAGGACAGATACCTGTGTGGTATTGCTTCGGTTGCCCTGAGTCCAGATTCATCAATCTATAACTGCAGGAGAACTATCAACATTGAAGGCCTCACTGATTTCATTGATTCTTGTTCTGATGTTCATATTTACAGTTTCAAAAATCTCGGCCCAAACTACCGGTAATCCTAAAAGGCCTGACGATCATAAATGGCTCAGCCATCAAATGTTTCAGCCCCAACCTCGCGATTCGGAAAAACTGACTAATTCTGACAAGGTGGTTGAAGACATAAAGAAGCTCTACATGGAGGCTGAAAAGGAAATAGAAACCCAAAAGCGTCCCGATGGCCAACCTCAAAAGCGCTAACTTAATCCACGAATCAACTGATTTTTATTTCAGTGCAGTAATCAGGTTCCATCTGAATGACATTTTGTCGCAACGCAGATGTGAAAACAAGGCCTCCAGCATTTTGAGTCGATCTTCATAGACCAGAGATGGATACAAACCGGCGGACATAGCGGGAATCGAGAAGAAATCCCTTAACATCTCTTTGTCGCAACTGAAGTCTCTGACCAGCGACGTTACATTTGAAAAAAGATCATTTAGAAAAAGGGTGAGGCTATCCAATTCAACTGGTTTCTTTTGGCTCAAATTAGTCCGGGCATGATCGTCGGCGCAAACAAAAGCGTTCTCGCCTCCATTTTCGAAAACACCCACCATATAGGTTAGTCCCAATTTTCCCCCAGGTTCCAGAAGGCTCCAGGCCTGGTTCAAGCTTGCCTCGTAATCAGGAATCAGGAAAATTGAGGCGCTATAAATAACAATATCCATTCTTTCTTTTACGCAATTTACTAAATCACCGGCGTCTCCTTCTATAAATCTCAGCCTTGAAGGGTTAGGATTGCTATTTCTCGCAATCTCCAACATTGCCGGCGAATTGTCCAATCCCCAAACTTCAGATCCCGGGATCGCAGACAATATTTGTTTCGAACTGGCGCCTGTACCACATCCAATATCAAGGACTTTAAGATTGCGCTGTATATCTAGTGTATCGATGAGCGTAGAGTTAAGAGCAGAGAAGAAACCGCATTTTCGTTCAAAAGTTTCATATTGGGTTGGACTCTGTTCAAAATTTCTTTTTATCGCCTCTTTAATCTTCAGTATCTTTTTCTCGTCCATCTTGTTCTTTCGGGTTCTGGGATTTGGCGCTTGGGCTGTGAACAACATGCTGGAAAACATTGGGTACAATTACGATCCGCTCCAGGCTCCGTTTGTAACTCGATTCACTGTGATCATCGCCGTGCTTCCAGGTTCGGAGCATTTCCTTGGCCTGCTTCTTGTCAATTCCCATGACAGCCCTAAGCTGCCCCATCGTGACACATTCCTTTTCATAAGCGTATCGTGCAATTATTTCCAGAGGATACTCCCTGAGCTTCTCTATAGGGACCCTAACCCCAGCCGCTGCCAAAAATCCATGAAGCTCAGAGTATGGATCTTCTTTCGAAGTCTCTTTGGTTATTTCCGGTTCGACTTGCTGATCTGTGGAAGTCTTTTGAGGTTTCCCAAGGTAACTGGCGGTCCCATCGATAAAATCCTGCCTTATAGGAGAGAACAAATCGATTACATCACAGCCTTCAGGCCCAGAAGAAGCGGAATGGGGAACATTTGAAGGGATGAGCGTCATGTCATTAGGACCCAAAGTGACGTCAACCTGATCTGGAAAATGAAGGGTTATCCGCCCGTTTTGAACCATTGTAAGCTGTTCGGACCTATGCTCGTGAATTGGTATAGATGAATTAGGAGCAATTTCGAATCTTACCGCCATCAAGTTTTTGCCCCAGATCATTCGGAGGCTGATTTCTTCGGATAGTTTCTCTTTACTGATCTGGTTCCAAGATCGTTTTTCCATTAGTCTCCCTCGTAACTCCAATTACTGTTCCAGGTTAAACCATTTTTTCAACCAGGAGACAAAAAACTCAGTTTAGTATCAACTTCAAGGCATGCCAAAAAATTAATCAAGCGGAAACGACTACAAATCTGAAGGGGCCTGGTCATTTTGGGCCAGAACAGACTTTAGCCTGTCTATTATATTGCTCACTTGTTTCTCCGTCTCTTCAAGTGAACCACCATTATCAATTATTATATCGGCAAGCGTCTTCTTGGATTCTATATCCATTTGTGCCCTAAGCCTCGCTGAGGCTTGTTCGGGTGATATTTTATCTCGTTGTAGCAATCGTTTCTTTTGTAATTTTCTAGGAGCGTAAACGAGAATCACAAGATCAAAAGCGGCTTCCCATCCGGCTTCGAATAAGAGTGGCACATCAACCAATACAATGTTGGCGCCCTGCAGCATATACTCTTTTGCCAAACGTTCCTTTTCACGGGAAACCCTAGGGTGGATTATGGATTCAAGGATTTTTCGTTTGGCTGGATCGGAAAAAACGATTCGCGCTAGTTCAGGTCTATTTAACTCTCCATCGGATTTTATGACCGAATCTCCAAAGACCGTTTTTATTTCCTTAAGACCGTTTGAGCCTGGTTTAACAACTTCACGAGCGAGTTCGTCCGCGCAAATTACCGGTATACCATGATCTCTAAAGATATTACTTACGGCGCTCTTACCGCTGGCAATGCCGCCGGTTAATCCGACCGTCAGGGAACATTTACCACTCTTCACCCCATCCCTTTTCATATGTGCAATCATAATACAATTCCTGCCCTTTCACGAAAACTCTAAAGGGCGTTTAGTCCTTCTTTTTCATCTCGTCCCAAGCGGCGCCAAAGGCCCGATCAAGTTTCTTACCTGTTTTTCGGGCAGTTCTAATTAAGGAGCCCAAACGAGTTTTCAAGACCTCCGCTATTTCATCTGAATGTTCTTGCGCCTGCTTTACGCGCTTCTCCCCTAATCTACCAAAAGCCGTCCATCTTTTATCGAGAAGTTCCTTTGCCTGGTTCAGGCATAACTCTATGGTATCTTTACTAAGGGCCCCCAATTTTGCCAGTTTGGGTTTAAGATCATTTATGAAATTATCCCAATCCAGGTTTCTTTCGCGGTCCAGAATCTCCCATGCGTCCTTAATTTTGGCCGAGGCTATCTCTATGTCAGCAACCGCCATTTTCCCGGACCGTTTTAGGTTGGTAGCTGCCTTGTCCACAGCGGCGAAGAATTCTTCTCTTGATGCGCCCCAACTATTTTTCAAGAAAACCCTTATTTCACTCAACATAAAAACACCAATTGTTCCGATATTTCCAATGAGTTCTGTTATGGAATCTCTCACGTCCGGTGTTTTCTTTTCCATAAAGGCCTCCACAGCGTTTGTTAAGTATAGTCAACAGTATTGACACTGAATATAAGCATTTCGATTCATTGGATTTACAATGCCCCAGAACTATTATATACAAAAGTACTACGAGAGGCGCCGTAGCGCAACAAATTTGATTTGTTAACAGTTAGAGGTAAGCCCACCATTTGACGCAAATTCAAACTAAATATAAACCGTGACTTTTTTCAAGAATTTATTATAATTTACTGATCAATGACGCTATTTTGTTTTCCTCAATTGAAACATAGAATCACTTTCGTGAACAGGCGGTTGAAAAATTATGGGTTTAGATCCTGAGATCAAACTGTTGGAAGACTTAAAAGGTGTGCCTATTTTTGAACAGGTCGAAGCAAAAGACCTATCAGAACTTCACTTGCTGGATGAAGCCATAATTATTTGTGAAGAAGCCCCTAAACCAAAAGCAGACTGTACTGAAATAGACTTATCTTGCGGCCAACAACCTGGCCTGAAGCCGCCTGACCTCGAAATTGGAACCATTGGGCTAGCTCGTGAGTTTTCGCCATCCATGACCGATTTTGGAAGATTGATTCAGGCGTCCCAAGTTTTCCCAACCCCTATGATACCCATGGGTCTCGCCATAATAGCCCTAATTGTGGCGGCTACCTTCGGACACGCCTAATCACTGATTTCACTATATTTGACCGTTCCAGGATTTTGACTGGTTCTT
>JAJYDQ010000104.1 GCA_021777225.1 Deltaproteobacteria bacterium | reverse complement strand
TTCTCAGGCTCACCAAAAACGAAGGGCACGTCGATGATCTAAAAATTTAGCTCTTTCACGGTTCCTAAAATGGGGCAAGGGAAAATCCTCACAAAATACCCTTCAGAGGCGCGGAATGTGAGTTTAAGAGTGTAACTTGTTAAATTTAATGCTGTTATGCCAAAGACGAAAAGTGGTGGGCAAAATGTACGTGTATGAATGAGACTTGGAAGATAGGATTATTTTCTTGGGAAACGTTTCATGTTTGTGACACGCGAATGGGTCTTGTTACTAACTGGTTGATATCAAAGATTGATATGAACTGTCTCAGTTTTGAAACATTGTTTCGAACCCTGTTTCACTGTCCGATGTGATATTTTTCGATCTTTCTCCATAACGTGGCGCGACTCATGCCTAGACGTGAAGCGGCCACACTTTTTTTCCAATCAGCGGCTTCCAGCGCTTTCACAATGATTTGTCTCTCAACAGCGTCCAGGTTCATAGGTGTTTTTGCAGGCCTTTCATGCGAAGTTATAGGAGAATTCAACAATCTTGCGGGCAAATCTCCGGGATGGATTAAAGAACTTCTGGCATGCACAAAAGCGTATTCTACTGCATTAGCAAGTTCTCTTACGTTACCTGGCCATGGGTACAGTTCCAGGATCTCCAACACGCCATCGGCGATGCCCTGTATGCTCTTTCCCATTTGCTTGTTAAACTTTGTTATGAAGTGGCTTACCAGGAAGGGAATATCTTCAATACGTTCCCTCAAAGGTGGTAGGTGCAACGGAAACACGCTGAGTCGGTAATAGAGATCGTCCCTGAAAGAGTCTTCCAATACCTTTTTGTATAGGTCCTTGTTGGTCGCTGTTATGAGTCTGATATCGATTTTAACGCTTCTGTTGTCTCCAACTCTCTGAATCTCCCTTTCTTCAAGGACCCTCAGAAGCTTCACCTGAATAGCGGGGTTTATTTCGCCGATTTCATCAAGAAATAACGTGCCGCCGTTGGCAAGTTCGAATTTACCGACATGGTTTCTGATCGCCCCAGTAAATGCCCCTTTTACGTGGCCAAACAATTCTGTTTCGAGAACACCTTCAGGTAGGGCGGAGCAATTGATTGCCACAAAGGCTTTGTCCTTGCGTGGACCACAAAAATGGAGCGCCCTTGCAATCAATTCTTTTCCTGTGCCGGACTCGCCTTGAATGAGCACAGTTGTGTCAGTGTTCATCAACGCGTCGAGAGATTCGTAAACCTTGCGCATGCTTTGGCTTCCCCCGACAATGTTGTCGTAGCCATAATGACGCTCCAGTTCTTCCTGCATCCAGTGGCTTTGAGAAACATCACGAAAGGTCTCAAGTCCGCCGATTATAATTCCGTCACGATCGTACAACGGAGCAGCGTTGACCATTAAATGAATAACTTCGTTGCTCTTGTTGCGGATCGCGACTTCAACGTCCTGGTAAGGATGTCCGCACGACAACGCTCTGTCCACGGGGCAGTTTTCTCTGCAAATAGGGCTCTTAAACAGTTTTGAACATTCGGTGCCCAGGACTTCTTCCCTAAAATAGCCCGTAATCTTTTCGGCGGCCCTGTTCCAGGAGGCGATTCTCCAGTCCTTATCCAGGGTCATGACTCCTTCGGATATACTGTTCAGGATAGATTCCAGCAAATGATTGTTTTCCATTGGACACCTCCTTGGGATGAAGGGCGGCTATGCCTCCAATGACCAACGGAGACTCAACGGATTAATTATGCAATATATAGGCCAGGAAACAATCTCGGGATAATCATAAATAAATGTGCTGTCAATTCAAGACATCTACTGACTATAAGCCGGCGCTGTCTGTCGTGGTCACAAAATATATCGACTCAAATCGTCACTCTTCACTATGTCCTTAAGTCGATCCCGTACCATTTCAGGGGTTACATCGACAGCTACACCAGCCATCTCAGGCGCGTCAAAAGATATTTCTTCGAGCAATTTCTCCATAATGGTGTGGAGCCTTCTTGCTCCAATGTTTTCCGCTCTTTCATTTACTTCCTCAGCAAGCAGCGCAATTTCTTCGATTGCTTCTCTGGTGAATTCCAATGAAACATTTTCAGTCTTCAGGAGTTCCTGATACTGCTTTACCAAAGCATTTTTCGGTTCTGTGAGAATACGAATGAAATCATGACGTGTCAACGCCGATAACTCAGCCCGCAACGGAAAACGGCCCTGAATCTCGGGTATGAGATCCGACGGTTTTGATACGTGAAAAGCGCCGGCGGCCACAAACAGGATGTGATCCGTCTTTACAACACCATGTTTGGTGCTCACGTTGCTGCCTTCTATGATAGGCAATAGGTCCCTCTGTACGCCTTCTCGAGATATGTCGGGACCATGGGCGGAAGAATGTGAGTTTGCTATTTTGTCCAATTCGTCCACAAAGACAATTCCTGTTTGTTCCACTCGCTGTTTTGCTTTCTTGACGACCTTTTCGTTGTCAAGAAGCCTGTTTAACTCTTCCTGAATCAAACTGCTCAACGCCTCAGGAACTTTGACCCGCCTTCTTTTGGTCTTCCCGGGAAAAAAGTTCGACATCATGTCCTTAAGATTGATGTCCATTTCTTCCATTCCACCAGGAGAAAAAATCTCTACTACCGGCAATGCGTTTGCTTGGGTTTCTATCTCAACCTCCCTGTCATCAAGCTTTCCGTTTCTCAACAATTTTCTGAATTTTTCCCTGGTGCGTTGCGCTACCTCTATTTCGCCATCATTCTCCTTTTGCAATGATGTGGAAGGATTACGTCTCAATTTCCTGGGTGATCTGACGGGCAGAAAAATGTCCAACAAACGCTCCTCCGCCAGCTCCTCGGCTTTTGGTCTTAGATTTTCGTACTCTTCTTCCTTAACCATATTGACGCCAATTTCCATTAGATCTCGGATCATAGACTCCACATCCCGTCCCACATATCCGACTTCAGTAAACTTTGAAGCCTCAACTTTCAGGAAAGGGGACTGCGCCAATTTGGCGAGTCTTCGGGCAATTTCAGTTTTACCGACGCCAGTCGGGCCAATCATGATTATATTCTTTGGCGCAATTTCGTCCCTGAGTTCTTCTGGGACCTGTCTCCTTCGCCATCTGTTTCTCAATGCGATCGCTACCATGCGTTTTGCATTGTCTTGACCTATGATGTATTTGTCCAACTCCTGAACTATTTCGCGTGGTGTTAGTGTTTCCATAACCTTAGATTGCTCCATATCGTGTAAACTGCAATAGTTTTGATGCTACGCGTAGGTTTTACAACTATCAAATTGTTTCAATTATCAGATTTTCATTGGTAAAAACACATATTTCAGCGGCAATTGCCATTGCCCCCCTTACCACTTCGTTCAATTCCATGTCGGTATGGCGCATTAGCGCTCTTGCAGCGGATAGAGCGTAGTTTCCGCCTGATCCTATGGCAATGATACCGTCATCAGGCTCTACTACATCTCCTGTACCTGACAGCAACAGGGTTTGTTCTCTGTCAGCGACGATTAGAAGGGCTTCCAATCTTCTCAGCGCCCTGTCGGTTCGCCAGTCCTTCGCCAGTTCAACTGCGGCCCTGGCCAGATTATTCGAATATTTCTCCAGAGACTGTTCAAACTTTTCCAGAAGGGTTAGCGCATCGGCTGTCGAACCTGCGAATCCAGCCAGAACACGATTTTGCTTTCCAACCAGCCTAACTTTTTTTGCCGAACTCTTTACAATGGTCTCACCTAGCGAAACCTGACCGTCCCCAGCCATTACGACCCTATCTCCGCGTCGGACGCAAAGTATTGTCGTAGAACGCGTGGTTACTTTCATTTGAGGTTATTCCTTCATTGAGATTTTGAGCGTGAACAATTCAGAAAAGGTCCAGTGGTTCATGTCTTGGGTCTGTTGAATCCACTGTGAGGGTGGGCCTTGTCGTAGACTTCCATGAGCCTTCCGAGATCAACCTTTGTGTATCGTTGTGTAGTAGAAAGACTGGAATGACCAAGCATTTCCTGAATGGATCTCAAATCTGCCCCCCCTTGAAGCAGATGGGTCGCGAACGAGTGCCTCAACGCATGAGGTGACGCGTCTCTGCCCAGGTTGGCGCCATCAAGGAACGATTTCATAATTCTCCTTACGTGTCTCGAAGAAAGAGTTCCTCCTCTACTATTCAGGAATAGAGACTTCATGCCTCGTTTATTAGGATGTGCGTTGAGAAGCATTAGTCTCTCCGGTAAATAGGCCCTCAATGCCACTATGGCCTTTTCACCGACTGGACAGTATCGTTCCTTGGATCCCTTGCCAACGACCTTTACCCAGCCATTCTCGATGTCAATATCGCCCAACCGGAGGGAAGTGAGTTCGCTGACCCGTAAACCGGAGGAGTACATGAGTTCAAATATTGCCACGTCTCTTTTTGGCGCTTCCTGATTGCGTGAAAAGAACCTATCGACATCGTCGACACTCAAGGCGCGAGGTAGGGGCTTGTCCAGTTTAGGCGCTCTCAATGCAACAGCCGGATTGTTCTGTAAAAATCCTTCTCTGACCAGGAATCGGAAAAAACTCTTAAGAGCGGCGAGTTTTCTGCCTATAGATATTTTCTTGATCTTTGCGAAACGATTTGCCACAAAACTTCTTATATGGGGTGGACCGATTTGTGTCAAATCTCGAAGCAAAACGGAGTTTCCCGTACTCTCTAGAAAAAGCCTGAAGTCTTGAAGATCAGACATGTAAGCCCGTAACGTCTCATTGGAACGTGACTTTTCGGTCTGGATGAATCTTCTAAATTTTGACGAAGCTTCCTGGAAATCCAATTTTATCAGGCTCTTTTTCACAACTGTTAATGTCCAGAACGAATCTAGACGATTACTATTCGCTTAATTGCCGCTACAGCAGCCTCGGGATCATCGGTTACCTGAAACAGGTCCATGTCGTCTGGGCATATCATGCGGTTCTTTCCAAGCATGGTCTTCTTTATCCACGACACAAGATCTTTCCAGTAATCCTTTCCAAGCATTATTACCGGAAAGGGTTTTATCCGGTGGGTCTGGATTAAAGTCATGGCTTCAAACAGCTCATCCATGGTACCGAAACCGCCAGGCAGAATAATGTACGCCATCGCGTATTTAACGAACATAACCTTTCGTACGAAAAAATATCTGAAGTTAAGCTTAACGTTGGTGTATGGATTGGATGCCTGTTCCCTGGGCAGTTGAATGGAAAGTCCTACCGATTTACCGCCTGCTTCCATCGCTCCCCTGTTTGCCGCCTCCATGGCGCCGGGTCCGCCGCCTGTTATCACGGCAAAACCATTCTCAGCCAGCAACCTTCCGACCTGTCGTCCTAGATCATAGACAGGACTGTTTTCTCTGATAGAAGCGGAACCGAATACAGACACAGCCGGATAAATTTCAGACATCGTTTCAAAACCATCGACAAATTCCGAGATAATCCGGAATATGCGCCAACTTTCCCGAATGCTGAAATCGTCAATGACATATTGCTTGTTGTCATTCATAGTGTGTATCCTTTTTATATTAAAGTATTATACCAATAATAGATGATTTATTAAAACAATTATTTATCAAAAATGTTACCAAAATCAAATTCTAAACTAGAATCGTTACAACTTTATCTGTCACAAAATTATGGAATAATGGATTATGCTCTAGTTTATGCAAAATTGGCAATGGACAAGTTTCTTAGAAGAGGATTTGGGACAGATCAGAAATTTCTATTTGCTTGTCTCAATAAGATTAGTTATAGTGTACGACTTAGAGTTAGAGGCCATCAATGTTCACTTTGCTCGGATGGCGGAATTGGTAGACGCAGTGGACTCAAAATCCACCGCCCGCAAGGGTGTGCGAGTTCGACTCTCGCTCCGAGCACCATAGAGTCACTTCCGCAACTCACAGTTATAAATTTGGCTAAGGCCCTAGTGGCAAACACCGTGGGCTACTGTCTCAGACACAAAGGTTCCTGGCCGTTTTCCAATCTCTTAATATTTTCCACAACTACCCTGACAATTCCCTGAATTGAAAGATCAGTAACGCCGCCAATATGGGGTGTAGCCATTATATTGTATTGGAATATGGGATCTTTTGGATCTGGGGGTTCCTCCCAGAACACGTCAAGTCCGGCGCCTGCTATCTTGCCTGTGGTTAAAGCGTCTTGCAGGGCGGCGCGATCTACCAGTCCACCTCTGGAAAGGTTTATCAGGAAAGAATCATGCTTCATTTCACCGAAAGCGTCCCGTCCGATCAAGCCCCTGTTTTCAGCGGTCAGAGGGAGACAGAGGACCACGTAGTCTGAACGTCTTAATAATTTGTTGATCTCGGTTCGGTCCCCAACCCACCCAATGCCGAGTTCTTCCTGAGCCTGTCGATGGCCGTGGCGTTTAATTCCTATTATGTTTACGTCAAAACCCCTGAGTCTTTTTACAAGGGCCCGACCAATACCTCCGAGGCCGATAACACCAACTGTCTTGCCTCGTAACGCCAGCCCTTGCGGAGTTCCCACCCGGCTGTTCAAAAAACTCGATGTTATGCCCCTGAAATCCCGTGATAGTCCTATCATTAGATAAATACCGATTTCAGCTACTGAATCAGCGTTCCCCGATATGTGTGATTCAACATTGGCCACCCAGATGTTCATGGCCTTTGCCGCCTGAACATCAATATTCTCGATGCCGGCGCCACATTGTTGAATCAGACGAAGGCGATTAGCTGTTCTCAGGGACTGCCTGTCGACCACGCTTCGTCTCGGGATCAGAACATCGAAGTCTTCGAGAGTATCAAATCCGGCAAAACGACCGCTTGCTTCAAATTGATGCTGAGGGAGTTCATGCCTCAATGATTCCAGGAATCCGCCAAGGGCATTTTGGTGAGATGCGAATAGGATCCTCATTTCAAGGCATCCTTTTTGTCTCACAAAAATAAAAACGTGGAGTCCAAAGACATTTCGACGTCAATTTCTTACGACCCACTCCAAAAATCCTGCTCAAGATTTCCGGCTCCATATCCAGGGATCTTTCAGGAAAGGGGATGAGTTCACCCTTTCCTGGTATTGTTAGCTGTATGAGCCTGCCATATTTTAGAGGTTTTATAAACTATTTTCTGGACATGTACTTTAAGACAGAAATATACAATAGATCTCCGAACATTATGAGAGATTACTCAGTCCCAGTTCCGATAGCTTCTCCTTTGTAGGTATTCCGGTTTCGTTGTCCCATCCCCGTAACTCGTAATATTCATCCTTCATTTGCTCAAATTTGTCTTTGTCAAGGACAGCTCCTTCGTATTTACCTTTGGAAAGAGGCTTTTCAAAAAATTTCTTCGGTAACGAATCATCTAACCGGGTCAACCCCTGTCTAACATCAAACATCCTTTCATGGAGACGAAACGGACCACACCCCAGTTAGAAAGCTCTTTACAAGCCGGATGTTCCCGGATTTCCTCGTTCACGTCGACGGAGAGTTTCAACATCGCAGCGGGTTCTGCGACGCTCACACTGCCCGAACCACGAACCGCAATCGCTTTAAGGTTCTTTGAACCCATCACGGCGCCCATGCCCGTCCTTGCCGCAGCTCCGGCCACTTCAGTTACGATGCACGCAAATCTGACGAGTTTCTCTCCAGCAGGCCCGATACAAACAACCTTGATTTCAGGATCTCCTAGTTCAGCTTGAATTGTTTTCTGGGTCTGAAATGTGTCCTGGCCCCAAATGTGCGTGGCATCGCGAATTTCTACCCGTCCGTCCTTTATCCAGAGATAACAGGGTTTTTCTGATTTGCCTGTAATGACAATGTGATCGAATCCAGCGAACTTTGCCTCTGGTCCGCAATAACCGCCGAAGTTGGATTTTGCCATAAGGTTGCTCATCGGGGAGAGGGCCGTGACATCGGTCCTGCCTGAAGATGGCATTGCTGTGCCTGTTAATGGCCCCATGTTGAAGATTAGGGGATTGCGCGGATCAAACGCGTCGGTTTGCGGCACGTAGTTGTCATACACAAGACGAACGCCGATTCCCCTGCCTCCAAGATAATCTTCTATGTATGGTTCTGTCGACTCGATAAAGATTTTTCCGTCAGTCAAATCTACCTTTAAAATCTTGCCTACCCATCCGAACATTGTTGTGCTCCTTCCGAATCCCAGTATGACTCGGTGGTAATTTTCCGGCTCTCAGAATCTGGCGCGCCACGTATGGGCGGCGATAATCCCGAAAGAACATCTATGTGTTAACGATAACAATTTTGCCGGTGGGAGATTCCAGAATCGCTCAGATTTCGTTGTGGAGTAACGTAGAGAAATATGAGATATGTCTAAATTGACACATCTGGCGGTTAGTGTCAAGAGCAGGTTCAAAGCCAGTTCGGTAGCGTCTTATTCTTCAACGATGGACCTGGATCCCTTCTGTCTGGACATTTTGCGTAACGACGTTTGAGTTGATTATTTAGGGCTTACCATTACATCTTTTGTCAAATGGGACATATGTGTCAAAATCGACATAAAAAGTCTTGACATAAGCTATCCCTGCGATTAGCATACATGATGTTCCTCAAAGATTTTCTCCTCTAGTTTCAACAGACAGTAGCGAGAGACTCGCTGCATGTTAAAACTTGCTTATATTACTCAACTGACGACAAATATTCTTGGTAAGACGCGATGAAATCGCTGTTCCTTGGTTAATGCCAGGTGGATTCCGTTTAACCCACATTTGATATCTGTGGACCACAGTGGAAAATGGAAATTTTCAAGGATCTAAGCGGTTCAAAAGGAAAGCCCGGATAAATGATGTCAACCTGGCTTGAGTGAGAAAATGAACGAAAAATCGGAAGATGTCAGTTGATTAAGACTCGGGAAGAGGGGTCTTTATGAAAACAGTTGTACCTGTTCATGAGGCCGTGGGCTCGGCCTTATGTCATGATATCACGGAGATGAGTCCCGGAAAATTTAAGGGTAGGGCCTTTAAAAAGGGGCACATAGTGCGTCCAGACGATATTCAGAAATTGCTCAGTCTGGGTAAGGAGCACCTTTATGTCCTGAACCTGAAGCCGGGTGTTATCCATGAAGATGACGCTGTGGTTATGATAGCCCGAGTGGCGATAGGCCCAGGCATCACAATTTCGGAACCGGTTGAGGGCAGAGTAAACATGATTGCGAGTTCACAAGGTCTGTTGAAAATCAATGTTGAAGTGCTCAATCAGCTCAACTTCATAGAGGATGTCGCTGTTGGCACCCTGCATACAAACCAACGAGTTGATGTCGGACAGATTGTGGCAGCGACCAGAATCATACCATTGATGATAGAGGCGGAAAGAATTGCTGTGGTTGAAGATATTTGCAGGCAAAACTTCCCGGTTATTCAGATCAGACCATTTGATTCACTCAAAGTCGGCATAGTAACCACAGGCAGTGAAGTGTACAAGGGAAGGATTAAGGACGGTTTCGGTCCTGTGCTTCGATCCAAGTTTGAATCCATTGGCTCGAGGATAATCCGACAGGTCTTTGTTTCTGACAGTGTGTCTATGACCGTTCAAGCCATTCGATCTCTACTTTCAGAAGGGGCCCAAATGATTGCGGTTACCGGAGGTATGTCGGTGGATCCTGATGATCAGACACCACTATCCATAAGGGAGGCCGGAGCGCGTGTTGTGTCCTATGGGGCCGCCACATTCCCTGGAGCGATGTTTATGCTGGCATACATCGGCGATGTTCCAGTCCTGGGCCTACCGGCGTGTGTCATGTACCACAGGGCAAGCGTTTTTGACCTTCTAGTTCCTCGTATTCTAGCCGGAGATTCCATAACCAGGGCCGACATAGTCGCCCTGGGGCATGGGGGATTGTGCTCTCTTTGTCAAGAGTGCAGGTACCCAATGTGCGCCTTCGGCAAAAGTTGTCAATAGTTCAATAATGTCCTGAGTTTTATCGAAAACACAGAAAGGATGGCGCAACATGATCAAAAAGATTATTAACTTGAACGGCGTGAGCAAGCTGGTTCTTGCAGATCCTGAAGCCTCTCTGGCTGAGGTTATCAGAGAACAGTTCGGACTCACAGGAACTAAAGTGGGTTGTGGCAAGGGCCAATGTGGCGCATGCTCGGTCATCATGAATGGCAAACTGGTCAAATCGTGTATGACCAAAATCAAGCGAGTTCAGGATGGCGCTTATGTCACAACAATAGAAGGTTTTGGAACTCCAAATGATTTGCACCCTCTTCAGTTGGCGTGGGTAGTTCATGGCGGCGCCCAATGTGGATTTTGTTCACCAGGCTTCATAGTGTCAGCTAAAGCGCTGCTCGATGAAAATCTCAACCCAAGCAGAGATCAGGTCAGGGACTGGTTCCAGAAGAACCGCAACGCATGCCGGTGCACTGGGTATAAGCCGCTCGTAGACGCAGTTTTGGATGCCGCCAAAGTGCTACGCGGAGAGATGACCAAGACTGAGCTGGCATACAAACTGCCGGAGGATGGCAGGATCTGGGGAACCAATTATCCTAGGCCTACCGCAATAGCAAAGGTAACAGGAACGATTGATTATGGAGCTGATCTAATTGCCAAGATGCCTGGGGGAACACTGCATTTGGCCCTAGTTCAGGCAAAAGTTTCCCACGCCCGTATATTGTCCATAGATACGTCAGAGGCGGAGAAGATGCCTGGCGTTGAAAAAGTCATCACTCACAAAGACGTCAAAGGAAAGAACCGTATTACCGGACTGATAACTTTCCCAACCAACAAAGGTGATGGTTGGGATAGGCCTATCCTTTGCGATGAAAAGGTTTTTCAGTTCGGCGACGCTATAGCCATTGTGGCTGCGAATACCGAAGCTAACGCTAGGGCAGCCGCGGAAAAAGTAAAAGTGAATCTCGAACAATTGCCGGCATACATGAGCGCTCCGGCCGCAATGGCTGATGACGCAATTGAGATCCACCCAGGCACTCCAAATGTATACTATGAGCAAAAGCGGGCCAAAGGG
>JAJYDQ010000103.1 GCA_021777225.1 Deltaproteobacteria bacterium | reverse complement strand
CTGTACCACCTCTGTCCGGCGCATAAGCCACCTCCATCGGGACTTATTAAACCGGACAAATTATGTGCTATAAAACAGGACATTCTATTTGCTCCCTACACGCTAGTTGACAATAGAGCGCTGGTTTGTTAATCTCTTGAGAGCAGTCATGGACTGATCCTTATAGGGATCTAAGGGAAAACGGTGAAAATCCGTTGCGGACCCGCCGCTGTGACCGGGTACGAAAGCCGTATAACCACTGTCCGAAAGGATGGGAAGGACGGCGATTAGGAGGAACCGGAAGCCAGAAGACCTGCCTATGACTTGAGATGTCGGCTCTTCGCGGACCGAGAGCTTGGCAAATGGGATGAAAAACGGCATCCCCGGGGACTTAGTTCCCGGGGATTTTTTTGTGCCCAGCATCCCAATTTTTGTCACAAGACTTCCCTGCCGAGTTCATAGTCCTCACACAGTTAAGACAAACAGCTTAACTCAAAGCCGTCCAGTTTAAAATTACCGGATTCCCCGAAAATACCGCAGAAAGGAACTATCAAAATGAGCCTCATTGATGAGACGATAAAGCGAATAATTCCCGCTGACACCGTTACTCGTGAAAAAGCGCGAGAGAGACTTAATCAGCTTACCATGCCGCATTGGGCGCTCGGTCGTCTGATGGACCTGGCCTTGGATCTGGCCGCTATGACTAGGTCTACCAATCCCCAAGTAGACAAACGGGTGGTGGTCGTGATGGCCGGCGACCATGGGGTTGCGAATGAAGGTGTCAGCAACTATCCCCAGGAAGTAACTCTACAGATGGTTTACAATTTTCTCAGAGGCGGCGCAGGAATAAACGCCATTTCTCGCGTCAGCGGATCGCATGTAATGGTTGTAGACATGGGGGTGGCGACTGATATGGGGGAAGTTCCAGATCCCACCAGTTTCATTTCCAAACGTATCAGGCCAGGAACCAGCAACATCGCGACAGGCCCGGCCATGACTCGAAAAGAAGCTGTTCAATCGATAGAAGCGGGGATTGAAGTAGCCCTTAAACTGGGGGAATCTTACAACCTTTTCGGGACAGGTGACATGGGTATAGGAAACACCACTCCGAGCAGCGCCATTGTGAGCGCGATTACCGGAGAGGATCCAGCCAAAGTTACCGGTCACGGGACGGGAATCGATGACGAAAAGTTTCAAAACAAGGTTAAAATTATAGAGAAAATACTCAAGGTAAACCAGCCTAATTCTAAAGACGCTTTAGATACCTTGGCTAAGGTCGGGGGATTTGAAATCGGTGGGATAGCCGGGCTTATCCTTGGTGCGGCCTCCATGCAAAAACCTGTACTCATTGACGGATTTATCTCAACTACAGGAGCGCTCATCGCTCACGGCATTTGTCCAAACGCGGCTGATTACATGATCGCGTCACATCGCAGCGTAGAGCAGGGCCACAAGATCGCTTTGAAACATCTCAACAAAGAGCCTTTAATGGATCTGAACCTCAGGTTGGGGGAAGGAACCGGAGCGGCCCTGTCAATGACATTGGTTGAAGCCGCTGTCCGCGTACTTACGGAAGTGGCTACTTTCGAAGAAGCGGAAGTGACCAAAGCTGAATAGTAGATCTAATTCAGAAAAGCTTTTGTTTGAAAAGAGTTTCTAAGAGCTGTTTCATGAAAAAGATGATTTCGTTATCCAGTCGTGGAAACCCTCAAACCGGATGGCAGGATATAATAACCACCACGAGTGCGAGAAAATAATATGACAAGTTTCAAGCACGGCGGAAATTTAAAACATCTGATGAATCTTTCCGGCCTTTCGGCCGAGGAGATTCTGGATTTTTCAGCTAATATCAATCCCATGGGATTGCCGGAGTGGGTTCGGCCAGTTGTCAGTTCTACGCTCGCTTCAGTGGTTCATTATCCTGATCCCGAATGCGCCGATTTGATAAATGCCGGGGCAGAAAGATATGGTTGCTCTCCAGCTCAGGTGCTTGTCGGCAATGGCTCGTCCGAGATACTGCATTTGCTCCCAAGGGCGCTCGGCAAAAAACAGGCCATAATCCTTGCGCCCTCGTATCTTGATTATGCTACCGCCGCCGAGGTCGCAGGACTTGAAGTAGATTATGTTTTTCTGAAAGAAATCGATCAGTTCTTTCCAGATTTAAGGCGTGTGGAATCTATTTTACGTGGGGGAGAGCTGGTTTTCATTTGTAATCCCAATAACCCTACCGGCCTCCTTGTTGACACTCAACACCTTAGGGAAATCGCAACCAGGAACCCATCAACCCTGTTCATAGTGGATGAGGCATTTGGCGATTTTGTCGAAGGCATGGATTCGTTGACGCGCGACAGGCCCCAAAATGTAATTGTGCTGCTGTCACTGACGAAAATCTACACTATCCCAGGATTGAGGTTAGGTTTAGCCATAGGTGAGCCCAAAATGGTTGAATCTATCAAGAGGATTCAACCGACGTGGTCTGTAAACAGTATTGCTCAGGCTGTAGGATCCGCGGCCTTGAGGGATAGCCATTATGTGGAACAAAGTAGATCATTTGTACGACAACAACGAGAAGCCCTTGAAATCGAGTTAAAATCAATCTCTGGACTCACAGTCTATCCAGGCAAGGCTAATTTCCTATTCGTAAGGATTGATCGAAAAGGTCTGGACGCAATAAAGATTGCTGGCCGAGTCTTGCGTGATGGAATCGCTATCCGTGTTTGCGAAAATTTTCAAGGGCTGGATAAACGATTTTTCAGAGTAGCGGTGAGGACTTACGAACAGAACAATCGGTTGTGTGAATCTCTCCGAAAAGCCATGGGCGTTGCCCACAAGCCTTTCAAAAAATCCAAGCCACCTGCTTTAATGTTTCAGGGAACAAGCTCAAATGCGGGGAAGAGCGTATTGACCGCAGCCCTCGGGAGAATTCTGCTTCAGGATGGATATAGGGTGGCGCCGTTCAAGTCCCAGAACATGTCCCTCAACTCATTTGTAACAAGATCAGGTGGAGAAATGGGGCGGGCCCAAGTCGTCCAGGCCCAGGCATGCAGGCTGGAGCCGGATGTGCGAATGAATCCTATTCTTCTCAAACCTAATAGTGATACCGGGAGCCAGGTTATAGTATGCGGTAAGCCTGTGGGCAACATGGATGTCATGGAGTATGTCAGCTATAAACCTGAGGTGTTTTCCGCCGCTAAAGCGTCTTACGATTCTCTTTCAGCGGATTTCGACGTGATGGTGCTCGAAGGAGCGGGGAGTCCGGGCGAGGTAAACCTGAAACACCACGATATAGTCAACATGCAGATGGCCCGGTACGCCGAAGCGCCAGTCCTTATAGTTGGGGATATTGATCGAGGTGGAGTTTTCGCATCGTTTATCGGGACCATGGAAGTATTAGCCGAATGGGAACGGTCGATGGTAGCAGGTTTTGTCGTAAATCGCTTCCGGGGTAACAAGGATCTGCTCAACGATGCGCTTGTTTATACACTGCTTCATACAGGCAGGCCAGTATTGGGTGTTGTGCCATATTTTCCGGACCTGGGCCTGCCTGAAGAAGATTCCGTAAGCTTTAAGGGTGGCTTATTCGATGATCAGCGAGAATCCAACGATTCCGTAGAAGTGGCTATTATAGATTTGCCTCATATCTCGAATTTTACAGACTTTGACGCTTTCAGAACAGAGCCTGACGTAAGATTAAAAATAGTTCGGAATCGTGATGATATGAATCAGCCCGACGCCATAATTTTACCAGGTAGTAAGAATACTATCGGTGATCTGGAGTATCTCAAAAATAGAGGAATCGACTCCAAATTAAGAGAATTTGCGGATAACGGGACCGAAGTTGTTGGTATTTGCGGAGGTTTCCAGATGTTGGGGGATGGGATATCCGATCCGCATGGTTTGGAATCAGGCGGCAAAGCCTTCGAAGGATTGCGTTTTCTCGATGTTACCACGGTCCTCGCCCCGGAGAAAACTCTTACACGTGTATCCGGTTTGCATCTTGAGTCTAATTTGCCAGTTCGTGGTTACGAAATCCACCATGGTCAGAGCCAATGTAGCGCCACACGCCCTATAGTGGAACTGGGACGTGGCGGCGTTGACGGTGCAGGATCCTTGGATGGACGAATATGGGGCACATATTTACACGGGATCTTTGATGCGGATGAATTTAGAAGATGGTTTATAGACAAGTTGCGCAAAAGACGTGGCTTAAAGCCAATAGGAAAAATCCGCTCGGTTTACGATCTGGATCCAGCATTGGATAGACTGGCTGAATCAGTACGCAGCAGTTTGGATATGAAACAGATTTACAAGCTGATGGGGCTTCGATGACGTTCGAATATCAGCGGATTCTTTGAGGAGATGCCGATTTGCCGATTTCCTGTCCCAGAATAGTAATAGCAGGAACAAATAGCAGTGTTGGCAAGACATCGGTTACGCTGGCTATTGTTAGCGCTCTCAGAAAACGAGGGCTCCGAGTGCAAACGTTCAAAGTTGGACCTGATTACCTCGACCCTACCTATCTGTCGATGGCTTCAGGGAGACCCTGCTACAACCTTGATGGCTGGATGACAAACGAAGACTACGTGAAAAGATTGTTTGTTGATAAAGCTTCACAGGCGGACATTTCAGTAATTGAAGGCGTCATGGGTCTGTTCGACGGCAGCGACGCTGTGGGGCCTGAAGGCTCAACAGCGGAAATCGCTTCATGGTTAGATGCGCCGGTAGCCCTTGTGGTAAACGTTCATGGGTTGGCGCGTAGTATCGCTGCGCTCGTTCACGGTTTCACGACTTTCGACCCGAAAGTGAGTATATCAGGGGCAATTGCAAACCACTGTGGTTCGGAGCGACACGGAATGTATCTCTCCGAGTCTCTAAATGCGTTCGGTTTACCCAAATTGCTGGCATCCATTCCGAGGGGTTCATTGCCCGGTCTGCCCAGCCGCCACCTTGGATTGGTGTCGGCTGATGTAAGGATATTAAACAGGCAGGTTTTAGATACATTGGGCGAAGCTATGGAACGTTACTGTTCAATAAGCGACATTTTGGAAATTGCCGGAAGCGCTCCACATCTTTCACGAGATTTAT
Source organism: Deltaproteobacteria bacterium (assembly GCA_021777225.1). Lineage (GTDB taxonomy): Bacteria > Desulfobacterota > Desulfomonilia > Desulfomonilales > Desulfomonilaceae > CAJBEZ01. The sequence continues at coordinate 5,915 of JAJYDQ010000103.1, read as the reverse complement.
CAAACCGGCAAAAAGAAACTGCGGAAAAGTCTGTGCGTCTAGGCGTCGCGAAGGACTCAGCTTTTCATTTCTATTATCAAGACAACCTCGAAGCTTTATCGGCGGCAGGATGTGCATTGGTGGAATTCTCACCATTAAGAGACGATTCTCTACCCAGCGGTTTGGATGGAGTCTATTTCGGGGGAGGCTATCCGGAAGAATATGCTGACGAACTCTCAAAAAACATGTCAATGCTTAACTCGGTTAGACAATTTGCGAGTACGAACAGACCAGTTTATGCCGAATGTGGCGGACTCATGTATCTATCCAAAGGCATAGAATCCTTAGCTGGAGAAAAATTTGAACTTGTCGGGCTGCTCCCGAGTTGGACCAGAATGTTGCCCAGACTAAAATCCTTGGGCTATGTCGAAGCAACCTTTTCTAAAGATTCTCTTTTCGGGCCAGAGGGCCGACGGATCAGAGGACATGAGTTTCATTATTCTGAATTGATTGGAGACCCTCTTGAAGACAATCACTGGACCGCCGCATACCGATTAAGACGCCGACCAGCGGAAATTGAGAATTTTGAAGGATTTCAGCGGGGCAATATCTTGGCCAGTTATGTCCATGGTCATTTTGCTTGCAGACCCGACTCAGTAAGCCATTTTGTTTCAATTTGTAAAAATGTTAAGTGGCAGGAAAAAATAATATGAACAAAATTCCCGTTAATTCCCGGTCAAGTCGGAGACCTCTTATTCGAGATCTATATGACAACCCCATGAGCGCTGAGGCCATAGAGAGTAGGTCCTTCGAAATAATCGACACGGAGGCGCCGTCTCACGGGTTCTCACCCGATCAGTGGCAAGTAGTCAGGCGAATGGTCCATACAACAGCCGATTTTGGATTGATTGATTTGATAAGGTTTTCTCCGGAAGCGATTGAGTCGTCCATTGAGTCGTTAAAATCAGGAGCAAAGATTTTCGTGGACTCAAACATGATACGTTCAGGGTTGTCAATTGCGAGACTGAGACAAGTTTGCTCAAATTATTCCCCGCAGGACATTGTCTGTCACGTCGCTGACGCTGACGTCGCGTCATCCGCTACTGAGAATAGTCTGCCCCGATCACTTTTCGCAGTCAAAAAAGCACGACCCATATTGAACGGATGCATAGCCGCATTTGGGAATGCTCCAGTGGCGCTAATGGAACTCAATCGTTTGATCATAGAAGAAGATATTAAACCGGCGGTCGTTATCGCTATGCCTGTTGGGTTTGTGCATGTGACCGAAAGCAAAGACGAAGTCATGTCTTTGGGTGTCCCATACGTGACCATTTCAGGTCGACGCGGAGGCAGCCCACTGGCGGTGAGCGCAATTCACGCTCTTTGCGCCTTGGCGGCCGCCAGATGAAGGAAGACCCAGGAAGTTTCAATATCTTAGAAAGCCGGTTAGCTGGCACAAATCCGATCAGCGCCGGAAGGAGGGTGTCAAATTGGATGATTCCAATAAAAAAGCGATAATTCTTATGGGGCACGGTAGTCGTGTGCCGGACGCGGGTAAACATATGGAGAAAGTTGCATCGGGATTGAGATCGAAATACGGGTACAACATAGTTGAAATTTGCTACATGTCACGACTTGGCCCCCATTTTCCTGAGATTTTTGAGAAATGTGTTGTCCAGGGAGCGTCAGAAATAATGGTTATCCCTTATTTCCTGCATGATGGCCTACATCTGGTCCTGGATATTCCTGAAATGATGCAGGAAATAGCAGCCAGACATCCGAACGTGAAATTGGTACTAGGCAAAAACCTTGGGTTCGACGATGTGCTGGTAGATCTCGTACAGAGACGTATATCGGCTTCGCTAAATCACTGTGACGTACGAGAATTGGACCTGCCCCCGAGGCGCCAGTTTCCTGTTCCTCCCGGTCAACATGAATTTGTCCCCATGACCCCGGAAGACGCCGCAAGATTCCTTAAGCAAAACCATGACCATAGTAGTCATTGAAAAGGAGAAAACGACCATGTCCTATTTGCCTCTGACCGTTGTCGCTCTGATGGCGGTAACTATTTTAGGGATCACTGCCGAACCTGTTTACGCCATGCATATTTCAGAAGGCATATTGCCTATGGGTTGGGCTGTGCTATGGTTTCTTGCGTCACTTCCGTTTGTTGTTTTGGGATTAAGAAATCTTCGGATCAGGAGTGAAAAAGAACCCCACTTTAAGGCGATGGTAGGTCTTGTCGGCGCAGGGGTTTTCGTGATCTCCTGCATGCCTATTCCGGTTCCAGTGGCCGGCACATGTTCACACCCATGCGGGACAGGGCTAGCGGCTATTCTCATCGGTCCCTCCATCAGTGTGGTTGTCTCAAGCGTGGCGTTACTTCTACAAGCTCTTTTCCTTGCGCATGGAGGGTTGACAACTTTAGGTGCGAATATTTTCTCTATGGGAGTAGCGGGATCTTTCGCCGGTTACGGTATATTTGTTTTGTGCCGTAGAATGGGGCTTTCTTTTATAGTAGCCGCATTTTTGGCCGGTGTCCTATCGGATTGGGCGACTTACGCCACCACATCTTTCATTTTAACAGGGGCGCTTCACGCTGACACCTCTTTCTGGAAAATGTTTGTGACAATACTTTTGGCGTTCGTGCCAACGCAAGTTCCGCTAGGGATTCTAGAAGGTTTCCTGTCAGCGGGAGCTTACACCTTTGTCCATTCTCGACGACCTGAATATTTAGGAATCTTTGCAAAAGGAGGGGTAGCATGAAGAAGTTAATGATTGTATTGGCGCTGATCGTAGTTTTTGTAATTGGCGCCGCCCTACTGTCAAGCCATAAAGCCGAATGGTCGGGAGTTGATGACTCGGTAGTTAAAAAATTCGCTGAGCAAGCAGGCCGGCCTCCCAGTGAGCCTTATATCAATATAGCCCAGGGAGACATGGAGCTTTTCTTTTTCCTATTGGCCGGAATAGTGGGCGGATTCACTGCCGGCTACTATTACCGTGAACTTTTTCCACCAAACCAGAAATTGGTAGGCCATTCCACCAATGTTTGATCTGTTTTTAGACTTTTTTGCAAACAGGGAAAACCGACTCACGCGGATGGATTCGCGCACCAAGATGATAATGGCCTTAAGTTTGATTTTCACTGTTATTCTTTCGACCAAGATCATTTTACCTCTCATTGTAATGGCTGTGTGTGTTTCCATCATGCTAATTATGGGAATTCCTCCCAAAATTGTTTTTTTGAGACTGATCGCTCCCATGAGTATTGTTGTTGCGCTGGTAGTGGTCCAAACATTCAGCCTCAATGGGACCAGTTTCTTTTCCGTGTCATTATTTGGTTTCCATCTAGTTGCCACTCACGAAGGTTTAACCCACGGTATAATGTTGGGCTCCCGTGTCTTAGGCGCAATTAGCGTAATGATTCTGCTCGGGTCGGTTACTCCGGCCCACAAAATTTTCCATGCTTTGAGATGGTTCAAGGTCCCGGATACCTGGGTGGAGATCGCTCTGTTGATATACAGATACACGTTTACTCTGGCGGATCAAACGACAGATGTCGCTGAAGCTCAGAAACTCCGTCTCGGCTATTCAAGTGTCAGGGGATCTCTTTCATCAATTGGGGTGTTGGCCGGCACAGTTATTACAAGATCTATGGACCAGGCGATGAGGACATACGAGGCGATGACTCTAAGAGGATATGACGGGGCCATGAGATTTGAAGCTTTACCTAAGATGCCGAAAACTGAGTCCATGGGCCTACTGGTCGTGTTGCCCGTTATAATGGCCACATATTGTGTAGTAGAGTGGTGGCCAAAGTGAACCAGGAATTGGCCGTTCAGGCGTCGGGTGTCACATACACATACCAGGAAGGGACTCGTGCGCTTAATGAAGTGGATTTCTGGGCTCAGTCAGGGGAATTTGTCGCCATGCTCGCCTCCAATGGCTCTGGAAAGACCACTCTGATAAAAGTTTTGGTGGGCTTGCTGGAACCTCAAAGCGGGATCGTAAACATCAATGGCCAGAACATTCGCAAATTTTCCCGCAAGGACCTGTGCAAACATATTGGTCTTGTCCTGCAAAACCCCGTAGACCAGTTATTTGCCGCTACCGTGGACGAAGACGTGGCTTATGGTCCAAGAAACCTCGGTTTGACCGAAGTAGAGATTAATCAGCGAGTCGCCGAATCTCTGGAATCTGTAGCTGCGTCGGAACTTCGCCGGCGTCCTGTTCATCACCTTAGCTTCGGCGAACAAAAGAGGGTGTCAATGGCAGGCGTATTGGCCATGCATCCTTCGACGCTTATACTTGACGAGCCCACAGCAGGCTTGGATCCTGCTGGGGAAGCGTTGATGATGAGGCTTCTTAATCGCCTTAACCGTGAGCAGGGGATTACAGTGATATTAGCGACTCACTCTGTAGATCTGTTACCGCTTTTCGCAGATAGAATCTGCGTGCTTCGCCACGGGAAAGTTCTCAAGCAAGGCCCTGCGGATGAAATTTTCTGTGACCACGAGATGATCAATCAAGCCTGTCTCCGACTTCCGTATATCGCTGATCTGCTGCACAAAATGAAGGAGCATGATGGTGTCCCGATAAACGGTTTGCCTCTTACCTTGGGAGAGGCTCGTATGCGTCTGCTGGAACTCATTCCCGAAGATCTGATCACCAAACACCCCGAGGTTAAGCTTCAATGAGTTCGGATCGCACCGGTTTTACTACAGGAACTTGCGCTGCGGTCGCCACAAAAGCGGCTACTATGGTTCTGTGCGGTATGGCGAAACCAAAACAAGTGAATGTGACTTTACCGAATGACTCGATCGTCACCCTGACTCTGGCAATGGTTGGGGGGAACACGACTTCTGCATGGGCTTCCGTTAAAAAAGATGCGGGAGACGATCCGGATGTTACGGATGGTTGCCTGGTGTCCGCTTCTGTAGAATGGACCGACGAAAATGAGATAATCCTTCTGGCGGGGGAAGGTGTTGGCACGGTCACCAAGCCAGGTCTTTCCGTTTCTCCCGGTGAGCCGGCTATAAATCCTGTGCCTCGGCGCATGATTATGGATGCTGTGAGAGATGTTACCCAACGTGCCGTGCGTGTCACCATTGCAATTCCTGGAGGCAAAGAACTGGCTCAGAAAACCTTCAATCCGAGGCTAGGTGTTGAGGGTGGCCTTTCGATCCTGGGGACATCCGGTATTGTCCGTCCTTTTAGTAGCGCAGCGCTCCAGGACGCGTTAAAGTGCGCCTTAAATGTGGCGGTCGCGTGCAATGTCAGGGCTCCGGTGTTTGTTCCTGGACGTATAGGCGAAAAGGCGGTGAGAAAGCTGTTCAGACCTTCGAGGGAGCAGGTGGTCGAGGTTAGCAACGAGTGGGGATTCATGCTGGATCGTGCCATGAACTGTGACTTTGATCGCCTGTTGATACTTGGACACCCAGGGAAACTCGCAAAATTAACTATAGGATATTGGGATACCCATTCATCGAGGTCTGGCAGCGCTGTGCCAGCGGTAATGGACCTAGCGAAGAAGCTTTTCGGTCAGGCGCCACCGGAAATGTCCACGGTCGAAGGTGTTTTCCGTGGACTTGACACAAATGATCAAAAAAGATTGGCTGACGAACTGGCGGCCAATATTCGACAGAAGGTTACAAGTCGTATACTAAATCGATTCGAAGTCGCTGTTGTACTCGTAAACATGACAGGGGGGCGCCTTGGTCAGGATGGAGATACTTCGGCATGGCAGTAGAGAGCAAACCAACTGTCCTTATAATTGAAAGAAGTTAGCATATATGAAAAGAGGCACACTGTACGGTATAGGGATCGGGCCTGGTGACCCAGACCTGATGACATTCAAAGGGGTTAAAATCCTTGGAGATTGCCCGCATGTGTTTGTTCCCAAGGCTCGACAAGACGGGGAAAGTCTCGCGTTGAAC
>JAJYDQ010000029.1 GCA_021777225.1 Deltaproteobacteria bacterium | reverse complement strand
GGAACTCTGACGTCGTCGAAGTAAATCTCCCCCTGAGGCAAGGCCCTTTGCCCCATTTTGTTGAGAGAGCGGCCTTTGCTGACGCCTAAAGCGTTCAGGGGTATAATGCAGATTCCTCCACCCGCCAAACCCATTGCAGGATCGAGACTTAAATACGCCAGGGCATGAGTTGCGACAGGGCCATTTGACACCCACGCTGATTTCTGGCCATTTATGACCCACTGGTCTCCATCAAGACGGGCTCGAAGCTGACCCTTGATTGAAGGATCGTGGAATACCTCTGTCTTCGGACAAAGCTGGTCTGTTCCGTGATTTGGCTCAGTAATGGCCCAACAGCCCACGAAAGTGGCGTCCGTATTCTGACAGTACGGGTAAATGATATTCTGTTCCAGAATGTCGTTGGGCAGCATTGAAGCGAAGAATGCCGGAAAACACGCTACTCCTATGGACAGCGCCAGGTCAGAACTACCCCAACCCAGTTCTTCGAAAACCAGGTGAATGTCCAGAGGATCCAGCCCCAGGCCACCATAGCTATCAGGCATGAGTGTGTTATGGTAGCCCAATTCATACGCCTTTTTCATGGCGCTCCAGTAAACAGTACTTTTGATAACGTCTTCAGGATCGGAAATTTTATCCAGCTCCAGACCAGCGGGTCTGAGGATTTCGGCGGCGAACTTGTGGGCCTGTTCTTTAATGGCGTTTTGTTCATCGGTAAGATCTATATTCAGCTCTAGATAAGACATTTTTCACCTCTTTGGGCTCACTGCCTGTAACTGTCATAGGAATAGACATTTTTGGCGTCTGGAGAAAACTCATCTCTTAGGACTCTATCCAGCGCCTTTTCCGAGATGCTTTTAGGAATTTCATCCACAATTTGCAGATAGGATGGAATGTGATTTTGCTCGAGTTCCTTTTTGCACAAGTCATAAATGGATTTCGGGTCTATTGACCGTTTTTTCAGTGGCGCCAAAGCGGCTATCAGATCGCTCTCGCCGGGGGCTCCCGATATGGCCGAAATACCGTAAACGCAAACCTCGCTTATGTCGGGGTGTTTTCCAAGGACCGCCTCTATGTAGTCCGGCTGAATAAATTCACCCGCCCGCCTAAGTTCTGATCCCTCACGAAAATCGAAAAAATACCACCCCTTTTCATCTTTATGGACCATGTCACCTGATCGTAGCCATCCACCTCTGGTTTTTTCCGCGGATGCCTGAGGTAGATCCAGATAGTCCACCTTTGTTTCACCTCGAACCATCCGGGAGATTAGTTCACCTGTTGTTCCTGGAGGAACTTCATTGTCATTCTCGTCCACAACCTTGAATTCCATAATTCCCGGTATGGGTTTGCCGAAGGACCCAATGGGACCTTGTCCAGGAGTTTTGAACGCAAAGCCTCCTTCCACAGCGCCATACCATTCAAGAATTTTGACCGCAAATCTCTGCTCGAACGGTTCCCATATAGATCTCGGAGTCCCAGCGCTAAGCACAATCTTCACAGGATTGTCATTGTCATCACTTTTGGTAGGCTCATTGTAAATGCCCGCCATCATGCCGCCTAAAAGTGAGAAAGTTGTGCATCCATACTTCCTGCAAATGTCCCATATCCTGCTCTTGGTGAATCTGGGGCTGAAAACCGCCTTTATGCCCATGTTTAGCGCAGGAAAGAATGTTACAGCCTGGGCGTTACCATGAGTCAAAGAAAGGCCCGTATATAAGCAGTCGGTTTTTGTGTATTTCCAGCACAGTTTTGTCATGATGTTAAACACGCCAAGGCGATTGTTGCGTATCATGACACCTTTTGGAGCGCCTGTAGTCCCGGAGGTGTATATGATCTGCATGGGATGTCGGACATCCATTATCTGTTGTTCCACTGGCGACCAGGAATCCGAACCTAAAGTTTCGTTTAGCGCAGGGAAGTTTGGGTCTTCGGGGATCTCCTGGTCTCGCTGGTAGGCCACGGTGATGAATTTGAGTTTGGGAAGATCCCCAAGTACTTCCGTCAATTGTTCAAGGCATTCACCTGACGCTATAACGGCTTTTGCGTTACTGTTCGCAAGAATAAACTTCAGCCTGTCCCCTCGCAACCTAGGGTCAACCGGGACCATGATAGCCCCGGTAAATCCACCTGCGAGTATACAGTAGGCGAATTCAGGGTAATTCCTCATGAAAACGGCGAAAACATCATTCTTCCCAACACCATGATCTAACAAAAGGCGCGCGACTTTGTTAGAATTTTGGTAAAGATCTTTATATGTTAGAACATCATCGCCAAATTTGCCACGCTCAAAAACAAATATCTCCTGGTCAGGCGCTTCGTCAGCCTTAATTTCCACAAGATGCGAAGCCATGGCTTGATTCAGATGCGCTTTAGATCCCATACCCTCCTCCCGCAATCACACGATTTATTCTTCAATAGCCCCTATGAAGCCGCGATTGAAAGTGGGGAATTCCTTATTAAAAATTTCATCCCAATACTCTTTGGTCCAGTACTTGTGTCTGTCAAAAAATGGATCCTGCTTGGCTACACTCACGCAAACGCTCACCGCGATGTCGATATCTTCAATGATTTGCATGGCCTTTGCTGCGAACGCCAAAGTGCTGAACACACGGCAGTACAACCCCAGGCGCCACGCCATCATGGCTGCGGCGTTGGCCGCTATGTGAAGGTTTATGTTCCTGAACTGGCAACTGGGGCCGTTGGATGTCAGAGATTCAACTTCTTCGGCGGCGTTCAGTTCTGCGCAGCTTCGATAGCCGCAAGCCCCACAATTGTAATTGAACAGAGATTTCCGTTTATCACCCAGGATCAATAGAGCGGTGGGTTCCTTGAGAAGTTCGATGACATGCCTTCCGTCTCTTGCCCCTAGAGGCGACATATCCCCCAATGAAAGACAGTACTCTCCTATTTCCTGAAGATCATCCGTGCCGGCGCTAACAATTGTCAAAGTGTTTTTTCCGCCAAACCTGAAACTGTTATGCGCTGCTACAGTCATCAATTCTACCGCTCTGTCCAATCCGCCGAGCAGAAGATCATCCATCTTCCGTCTTTCCATGTTTTGTCCTCCACTAAGACTGACTAGCTGTAAATCGATCGGAACTGAGGCCAGAGTCGCTTGATTATGCGATCACTCATTGTGCGTTCATTCATTTCCGCGTACCTGAGTGGAATATCACGGAATGGTGATTTTTCCGTGATAGAAATTGCTACGGTTAAAGCAAATCCAGTATCTCTGGGAACAAGTCCCATTCTCATGGCGGCCGCCCCGGCAGACCAATAAACCCCATAGTCAATCCCGAGATTACGGGCCTGTGAGACAATGCCGTCAATGGCGTAAGCTACGTTGTTAGCCCTGAAAGTGCACAACGGACCGGGGAAAGCCGTTCCTGGCCCTTTAGGCAGACGCTCGGATTCACGCATATATTCACATGTGAGCTTGCCGCACATGTTACAGTTTATATCGGAAGGATCGGTCAGACTCCTGAGTGAAGTAACTATCAACAAAGCGTCCGCGTCTCTCAGCATGGCCGCGTCTCTTTTAAAAAAGCCCCATGCCTTATCCTCATCAGACATGCTTTCCAACTGCTGACAAATATCCTCAATGTCGCAGTCGTCTTCAATGATGTGTATGGTGCATTCTCCTACGCCTCCAACTCTAGGCGACGTTGTGCCGGAGGCTAGCAGAAGCCTGGCGGCTATCCTGCACGCTTCCTTGCGGTCCTCTTCAAACTGTTTCACGCTTCGTTCTGTGCTCATGTCCTGCCTCCTGGAGCTTATGAGACGCCAATTCCGTGGTTTCGGGCAATTTCAGGATAAGCTTCATAAGCCGGCTTGAGGATGGGCAGGAGTTTTAGGATCTTCCCCATAGGTCCTTTTGCCCTAATTTTGCCTTTTGCAAGAGCTACCGGTAGCGATAGTTGCTTCATCCAAAACTGATGACAACTATCACCGCTAAGGGTCATTTCCACCGTGGGTTTCAAATCAGCGCTTCCGCAGATTACCTCGCCTGCTCGAGTCAGCCAGATATCACCTGAAGGGTCAGAAATACTGAAATGAATGTCGATGCCGGCTTCCCTAAATTTTGGACCGGAATCAGGGTGGTTGGCCAAATGTTTGAACAGATTCCCTAAGACTTCGTACATCTTTTGAGTAGTTTCAAAAACAGGCATTTTTTCCTCCTCTTGCAAAAGGCCCAAGTTTACTCAAGCAAGGAATGCGCCAAGCTCGATGTTGTGGATAAGTAGTGATTATGACATTAAAACCTACCCTAGGTTTCGTTTTTTACCTTAAATGAATGTTCGCTGCTGGTCTACCTGGTGTCGTAATAATGACACTTGTAGTTCAGGACCGGCAGTTTATGTCTTCGCAAAGCATCTGTTAGGTATTTCCACTAGTGAAATGTCTCCATTAATTATGGCTTTAGCTTTGCCAGGCGCAACAGAGAGAGTGAAGAGGCAAAAGAACTCCGCTGCGACAATTTTGCCTTTATAGAAAGCTGCGTCGTAGTTCTGGTTCAGGATCTCAAGCTGACTTTCAGGCGTGTGAGCGTTGGCCTTGTCAAATATTTCCTGAAGCTTGCGATCGGCTATGTTCGCCTGCCATAGCAGCATATGGCCAACGGTCACGTCTCCAAAAAGCTCCTGATACGGAGTAGCGTACAAAACCGGTACAGATAATTCGCCCGACATCCCTTTGTGGGCCAAATGAAGTGTTGTTTCAAGGAGTTTTGACCTTGCTTCCGTCAGGTTAGCAACGGCCCTTACAAGTCGCGGATTTTTCCGGAATTGGGCCAAATCAGCCTCGGTTAGTTCCATGAAGGCTTTGAACAAAGCTCCCTGGTTTGATGTCAGTTTGCGGCCCACGAGGTCCAAGGCCTGTATGCCATTAGTGCCCTCGTAGATCGAGGTGATCTTGACGTCCCTTAAAAATTGCTCGATTGGGTATTCCTGGCAGTAACCGTATCCTCCGTGAATCTGCACAGCCATTTCAGTAACCCGGAAACTCGTGTCAGAAGACCATGCTTTACAAACAGGGATCAACAGGTCCACCATCCCCCGGTATTTTGAGGCCTCGGCTTTGTCTGAAGCCGTAGCGGCAAGATCTTCACAGTAACCAACGAAATAAATTAAGGATCGCATGCCTTCAGTAGCGCTTTTCATCCACATGAGCATACGGCGGACGTCAGGATGCTCGATTATGGCGACTCGGGGGGCATCTGGATCTCTAATACGCAAGAAATCGGATCCCTGAATTCGTTCCTGGGCATAACGAACCGAATGCATGTAAGCGGCGCTTGCCTGGGAAAGTCCGTGAAGCGCCACACCCAAACGTGCTTCATTCATCATGTGAAACATGATTGGCATTCCCATATTCTCTTCGCCAATCAGATATCCGACACACTGATTTTGTTCTCCAAAATTTAAGGCGCAGGTAGCAGATCCATGCAGGCCCAACTTCTTTTCTACCCCGACAGTGGTTACATCATTGTCAGCAAGAGAACCGTTCTCCAGTCTCTTCTTGGGAACAATAAAAATACTTATTCCCTTGGTTCCGCTTGGCGCTCCTTCAATTCGGGCAAGCACAAGGTGAACAATGTTCTCATTCAGGTTATGATCGCCGCCCGTTATGAACATCTTGTTACCTACAATTGAAAAAGTTCCGTCGGCATTCCTTTTTGCTCGAGTACGGATCGCTCCCACATCGCTTCCCGCCTGGGGTTCTGTTAAGCACATGGTGCCACCCCATTCTCCGGAATACATTTTTTTCATATATGTGGAACGTTGTTCCTCAGTCCCAAATTTCTGTATGATTCTCCCTGCCCCAACAGCTAAGCCAGGGTACGCCATGAAAGCGAGGTTCGCGGCAAGAAAAAATTCGTTTGCAGCGCAGCACAAGGATATCGGGAGTCCCTGGCCATCGTATTCACGATCTACCGATATACCCATCCAACCCCCTTCGCGAAAATATCTGTATGCTTTATGAAAGGATTCAGGCGCCTTAGCTTGGCCATCTTCAATCTTTACACCTGTTCTGTCGCCATCTGCGTTCACTGGCCAGAGTTTATTTTCGGCGAGTTTCTGCGCAGCGTCGATTACCATGTCAAAGGTTTCTCGTGATTGCTCAGAAAACTTTTCCTGTCTGCAGAGTTCTTCTATGTTCAGTTGTTCATATAGAACGAATTTAACATCCCGTTCATCAACCAAAAGGTCCGCCATACGTTTTTCTCCTTTTCACATCAAAACCAAAGCAATATGTCAAAAATTTAAACCGGATTACCGATCACAATTCTTTTAGCCATAAAAATCAGGTATTGAATTCCCAAAACCGCATAACCAGTATCAAGCAAATTCTATGCCGCACGGCAATCTATTAGGCCAAAGTCGAACTGTTTGAAGTCGTGAAAAGTCAATTTTCACTGTTTTAAATGAGTCCGCTATTCAAACTGTGATACCAAGTTTTTTCATCCTCTGGATGAGAGTTGTTCGTTTAAGTCCTAAAATAGAAGCGGCTCCGTTGTGTCCTCCAATTTTGCCGTTGGTCCTTTTTAGCGCCTTTGCAATATGGACCTTTTCCATGTCCTTCATTGCCATTATTGAGTTATCCTGAATGCGCAAGTCTTCGTCAATTCCCTGATTCGGCAACCATAGTTCAGACTCGCCCAGGATGACAGCTTGCTCTATTACATTTGACAGTTCTCTAATATTTCCAGGCCAGCTATAACGCTCCAGTTTCTCCACCTCAGTTTCACTCAGCCCTGGGTAACTCTTTTTATGCTTTGTGCAAAAATGCTTCAGAAAGTGTTTTGCAAGTAAAGGAATGTCCTCTATCCTATCCCTCAAGGGCACGATGTTGATCTGGAAAACGTTTATGCGAAAGAAAAGGTCAGGTCTAAACCGTCTTTTGTCAATTTCATCCTTAAGGTTCTTATTTGTGGCAGCTACAAGGCGAAAATCTGAGTGAAGTGTTTTTGTCCCTCCGACCCTCTGAAATTCCTTTTCTTGCAATATACGCAGTAGCCTTCCCTGGGTTGAAAGTGGCAACTCCGAGACCTCATCCAAAAAAATTGTGCCGTTGTTGGCTAGCTCGAACCTGCCAGGTTTTGCCCTAACCGCTCCAGTGAACGAACCTCTTTCGTGACCGAAAAGTTCGCTATCTATTAAGGTGTCGGGAAGCGCAGCGCAATTCACCCTGATAAAGGGGCCATTTTTGATCAAGCTCTCCCGGTGAATTGCTCTAGCGACCAATTCTTTCCCCACTCCGGTTTCACCGCAAATTAGAACAGTCGATTGTGTCGGAGCTACCTTGCGTATGAGGCTTTGCAATTTTATCATCGCATCGCTGGAGCCTACAATTTCTTCAAAGGGACGAAACTCGTATTTGTCTTCTTTGGGAATCCTGTTGTCCAGGGCAAGTCTTCGATTGAGGCGATCAATCTGCTCATAAGCTTGGGCACGATCAATTGCTATTGCGACTACAGATGCGAAAGCCGATAACAATTTTATTCTGTACGAGTTGGTTTCAAATGAGAAGAACCGGCTGTCCTGGTATAGAACCCCAACTGTCTCATTACCTGAGACAAAGGGCATGACTATGGCACGACGGAGAGTATGGGATTTGTTTTTGTTTATCTCATGCCAGGTTGTTTGACTGTCTGCTCGATCTAACACAGACCGGATAATTTCCATGGCTTCGTTGAAACTTTCATCAACGACATTTTCCTTGATAAGGTTTCTTGAAGCCACCAAGTCTATTGCATTCGAAATTGTGTTTTTTTTGAAAATAGCTGTCCGCTCGGCCCCTGTAAGTCTGGATATTAGAGTTATAATATTTGCCAGGAGTTGTTCCAGATTCTGCTGGTTCGTCAACGCCGCGTCCATTTCAGTTAGAAAATCGAAAAACAACCCCCCATTGGGTTCGTTTTCATACGGAACAAGGTGGTCCAGATCTGTAGGAAACGCCGCCCTCCCAATCAGCTTATAAAATTCCCATGCCTTTTTACCATAGATTTCGGCCTGCTCCCAGTTGTTGACATGTAAATAGCGCCTGGCGATGTCTATGCGTATGTTGGCCAGTTCCAGGGTAGGGCCTATCGGCGCAACGTAATTCTCAAGTTCTATGAGGGAATCCAATTTTTGGGCCGGTTGCTTGTCCTCCTCCAAGTATTTGATCTGCATTCTGCGGACCACTCCATAAGCGAGAGGACTTATGTGCTCCCTGGCGATCTTACTCAGATATTGAATTACAGGGTTCAATTCGACTGGTGAGATCCCCTTACTGTATAAAAGCAAGCCCGCTTCATAAGTGTGGGAGATGTTGAGGGCGTGGTACCAACTTGATTTCGGAATTTTCCAAAGGATGTTAAAATACTCCGCTGCCTTCTCGAAGTTACCTTCCAAACATTCAATATCTGAAAGACCGAGGCCGGCGATGACTTCTACCATAGGGACGCCTTCCTTTCGAGACAATTCCAGCGCCATCGAAAAGTAATTGTAGCTATTTTTTTTCTGGCCAATTTGGAGAAGGATCGTTCCTGTGGAGATCAGAGCATAGGCCGCAATTGGCCAGTTATGATTTTTTATGGCCTGGTTGTAGATGGTTTCGGAAAGCCCAAGTCCCCGCTGGGGCATACCTAACTGAGTGTAGCAGAGCGTAAGACTAAGCGCTGTGAGAAAGGAAAAGTCGTCAACTGTGACGAATTCCAATTCCCCCAAAGATGATTCATATGCGTGTATCGCTTTTGACAACTCACCTCGTATCCAATAAGATAACCCCTGTAATTGAAGTCCTCTCTTACGCAGTTCCAGGTCTTCTATTTCGCTTATAATTACCCAACCAAGATCGAAATGCTTTACGGCATTTTCAAATTGAAACGACATCCAGCAGTTCTGACCAATTAATAGTTGCAATGCGGCTTCTGAGCGTCTGTCTCCGATACTGACCGCCAAATCTAAAGCTAAACGCAGGAACCTGTTGACTTTTTTTAGGTCAGGGTGAAACAGGGAAAGGGAGGCTCGCCGTTCAACTGATTTAATGAATAATTGACACAGGTCAGTTGTATTTTCGGCATTCCTGTCAAAGATGACATTTTGTGCGAAACACAGCAAATAATCGTAGAGTTCGATTGCTGAACGGATGTGGTGTTCTTTTTCGTGAAATATCGCCGCTTCAAAAATTATGTCGACATCAGTCTTTTGAATACCGGCTAATAGGGCTTGTTTGGCCAATCTTAGCGCGCTATCCCCCGATCTTTGCAAATGTTCCATCAGCATGTTGAATGCGTCACGGTAATATCCAGACATTTCGAGTGGATCGATTTGGACTAGAATTTCTTCCCGAGGGAATTTCTTTCGCCACTCGTAGTGGCCGTTCGCGTTCAATGAAATCCATCGACGTTTTTCAAGGAAAGAAATAACGGAAATCAATCGTGAAGGGAGCAAATTATGGGAAAGGGTGAACCAATCTACAGAAAAAAAATCAGGAAAGCCCATGAACCTGTAAAGTATCACCAATTCTTCGTTTGAAAGATCTTTGATCCCATTAGACATATTTGTTGGCCGCCTCGAATTATTTTGGCTCACTTCATGTTTAATGTGGTTGTCGAAAGCGTACTTCAGTCGACAAATTCACTATGTGTTCAATGGATATCTGAATTTACTCAAAAGCTGGGCGATTTTTGTATCTTCTGAAACAGTGATTTTTTGAATCAGTTAATCTTTTTCTCAATATCCACAGGTTGAATCTGCCATGAAATAGAGATCATGTCAAAATAGTAACAATTGTCAATATTCAGACACTAAACTTTCACTTTTTTGCTGCTGTCTGAAAATAATCAGCCAAACCAACCGCTTGGCATTCCACAATTTGGCCTAGATCTTGCTCTCTTGATCAGTATGTAGAAATTTTAGGCGCCAAGATACTCATTTAGGCAGGAGGTTTGATCATGAACGCTGAACACGTGTGGGATTTTGGCAATAGCTACCAATACATGGAAAAGGTCAGAAAAGGCATGCCCCCTTTGATGATTACAGTGGCCCTTACTGGGGGTATGCATGGTAAGGAGGCTAATCCAAATCTTCCAGAGGCGCCGGAGGAACAAGTTGAGCAGGCGTATGAATCCTATCAGGCCGGAGCCAGTATAGTACATGTTCATGCGAGAAGGCCTGATAACAGAAGTCTGGTTTCAGCCGACCCTGATGATTACAGACTTATCAATAGCATGATAAGAGCGAAGTGCCCGGACATCATCATTAACAATACGACTGGGGGTGGTCCGGGAATGACTTCCGAGCAGAGGATGGCTTCGCTTCATGCGAATCCAGAACTGGCGAGTCTCAATTGCGGGCCTTTCATTTTCCAGACTACTCTCAAGGCGCGGGTTCCCCCACTGTCAGGACGGCCGGAAAATCTTTTCGTGGATACCTGCATACCGGTTTCGTATGCTGAAACGGAACTATATGCAAGGACAATGAAAGAAAAAGGTATAAAGCCTGAACTTGAAGTTTATAACCAAGGGCAATTTTGGCTGGTCAACAATCTTATTGCAAAAGGCTTGATCAGTCCACCTTATATGATTCAGTTCGTGATGGGATTTCAATCTGGGGCGTATCCCACTCCGAAAAATCTTATCAACATGATTGAGCACCTTCCTCCTGATTCAATGTTTCAATGCATAGGTGTTGGGCCTTTCCAGGTCCCCATGATAACGATGGGTATGATTTTGGGAGGCCATGTAAGAGTAGGTATGGAAGATAACGTATATCTGGAGAGGAAAAAGTTGGCTCGGAGTAACGCGGAATTTGTTGAAAGAGTTGTCAGAATCGCAAAGGAAGTAGGAAGAGAAATAGCAACTCCTGCTCAGGCTAGGCAGATGCTCGGCATATCCCAAACTCCTAGCAGGTATGAATGATGAAACTCAAACTGTGTTCAGGCAGAAACTGAAAACAAAAAGGGGTCTAACCATTGGAAAAGCTTTACTTTGAAGATTATGAAATAGGAGAAACTTTTATCACTCCTGCAAGGACCATTACCGAAACAGACATAGTCATGTTTGCCGCTTTGACCGGGGATTGGCATCCTTTGCACACTGATGTGGAATATGCCTCAAAGACGAGTTTCAAGGAAAGAATCGCTCATGGGATGCTTGGATTGGTTATTGGGAGCGCATTGGCCACCAGATTAGGACCATACGCTGTTCTCCCAAAAAGCTTCATTGCATTTTACGGAATGGATTCCGTCAGATTTACTGCGCCAATAATGATCGGTGACACGATTCATTGCGAAGTCAAGGTGACAGATTTGATAATAAAGGATGATGCAAGAGGTGTCATAGTTCATGAGAACGCCATCAAGAACCAACGAGGAGAAGTGGTAATTGCTTTCGTGGCTAAGGTCCTTGTTGGCAGGAAGCCCTAGGCGTAGCGTTGGCGGACCTGGCGCAACTGCTGGGATTTTGGCGTGTGCAGCCAAAAAAGTCGTCTTGGTTTGTCGCTCCGACATAGAGAGAACTTTCCAATTCTAGTTACAGAAAGGAAGTCACAGGATGGTGAACAAAGTTGCTATTGTGGAGGCGTCACAAAACGCCGGCGCCGAATCCAAGGACAATTTTTATGACCAAGCTTATCGGGTTGTAAAGGAGGTCCTGGATAAAGCTGGAATGGTTCGAAAAGATATAGATACAGTAGTGAGCGCATCGTCAGATATCTTTCATGGAGGAATTTCCTGTGCGAACGCCTATTACTGGGAGTCTTCAGCAGCATTCCTAAAGCCTGGTTCTCGTCAGGACGGAGAGTCTCTTTTTGCCCTCGCCTACGCATCTATGCGTATCATGACGGGCAAGCATGATACTGCGCTCGTTGTCGGCCTTTGTAAGGGATCTGAGAACCCGGAGAACGATACTTGCACACACATGTACACCGATCCCTTTTATCAGAGACAAATAGGGCTAAATGAAACGGTAGCGGCAGCTATGCAGATGAGACTTTATATGGAGCGTTACGGTGTGACCGAGGAGCAATGCGCGAAAGTCGCAGTCAAGAACCTTGGGAACGCTTTGAGAAATCCCTACGCCCACAGAAAGGGAATGTACACGGTTGACGACATTCTCAATTCTGAAAGGGTTATTGATCCTTTGACCACCATGCAGATCGCTCCCAAATCTGAGGGGATAATAGCGCTAATTTTGGCGTCCGAGGACGAGGCGAAAAAGCTTACCAATAAACCAGTTTGGCTTAAAGGCTACGGCAGCTCCCTGGACACTTTCAATTTTGGAGACAGGGACCTACTGAATGGTCAGCTAAAGAACGCCGCATCCAGGGCCTATAAGATGGCTGGTATCACCAATCCCGGGAAAGAAGTGGATTTGGCTGAGATCACCGAACCGTATGCTTTCCAGGAATTATTGTGGTGTGAAGACCTGGGCTTCTGCGCTCCGGGAGAAGGAGGTAAATTCATCGACAGTGGAGTTACACAAAGAGACGGCGCACTGCCTGTCAATGCTTCTGGCGGGGTTTTAGCGAACAATCCATATGTCTCCAGAGGTCTTCAACGGGCTGTTGAGGCGTTTCTTCAAATCAGGGGCGAGGCGGGAGAACATCAAGTTGGCAAAAAAGTGAAGACAGCGCTAGCGCACGGTACCCACGGGTTTGCTGGCCAGTGCCATGCCGTAGCGATCTTGGGAATGTAGGAGGTGGGTTATATGGGAAGACCAGTCGCCATAATAGGAGTAGGACAGACAAAGCACGGGAGACGGATGGATGTGTCCTATCCCGATTTGGTAAGAGAGGCGGTGTTGCGGGTATTTGAGGATACAGGATTGACCCCTGATGACATTGACGGCGTGGTTTCAGGGACTATGCCCTCCATGATGGAGGGAGTAGCTCTAACTCATTTCTATTTTGCCGACGCAATGCAGGCGGTAGGCAAACCAATAATGAAGACTGAAACATGCGGTTCCACCGGGGTATCCATCGCCCATACCGCCTTTTATTGGGTGTCATCAGGGATGGCGGATATAGTCTTGGCGGTTGGTCATGAAAAAATGAACGAAGGAGACAGCCAGGCGACTATGACTACGGTGGCCGAACCCTTTTATCAACATTACTTTGCCGCTGGAGCTCCGGGTGTCTTTTCCATGCAGTCTCGACTGTGGGCTGATCGTTACGGGATCTCTGAAGAGAAGATAAGGGACGCAGCGGCTTATATATCAAAGACTCACCACGACAGCGCTTTTGACAATCCTTATGCGCATGTCAAGGTAAAGGTTACAATAGAAGATGTCAAAAATTCCAAGATAATCTCTTCTCCTGTACGACTTCTTGATGTCTGTCCCAATTCTGATGGCGCTTGCGCCGTGATCTTCGCCTCGGAAGAAGCGGTACACAAACTTGGTAGGGAAAAGGTGGCATGGGTAAGAGGGATTGGTTTCAGGGGAGAGGAATATTATTTCGGTGACAGTGACAAGGTGGTGTGGCAAAGCGCGATTCAGGCGGCGAAGGAAGCATATGATCAGGCTGGAATCAAGGATCCGAAGAAGGACCTAGACGTGGCCGAGGTCTATAATCCTTTCACCTTTCAAGAGATGATGTTTTATGAGTGCTTTGGTTTTTGCGGTTTCGGTGAGGCCCCTGACATGGTTTTAGGTGGGGCTTTCGCCAGAGGTGGACAATTACCCTGTGCCCCCTCCGGAGGGACTTTATGCACTAATCCAATTGGGGCTACAGGATTAATCAGAGTAGCTGAGGCGGCGCTCCAGGTGATGGGCAAAGCCGGGGACCACCAAATTCCAGGGGCTAAGATGGCCCTAGGTCACGCCATGGGTGGCATAGATCAGTTTAACGGTGTCATGATTGTTGGGTCCGAGTTCTAGGATAAATGAAAGGGAGGAAAAGAACGATGGCGAAGGAATTTAAAACATTGTTGAATCAAATAACACTTCCTTATGAACTGGCGTATGGCGCTACGTGGACGCGGTTTTTTGAGGGCATGAAGGAGAAAAAGATATATGGAACCAAGTGTTCCAAATGCGGCAGGGTTCTTGTTCCTGCGCGGACTTTTTGTCCCCAGTGCTTTGTGGATGCAGACCAATGGCTTGAGGTTTCGCAGGAAGGGACCCTTTTGACATGGAGTTACGCCAATTACAGATATTTTGGTATGCCCACTGATCCTCCTTTTATTAGCGCTATGATCCTCCTTGATGGAACAGATGTCGGTTTTCTTCACTTAGTGGCGGGATTTGATCTCGATGATTTCGATGTAGTCAGACAAAAGGTAAAAACCGGAATGAAAGTCAAGGCGGTTTGGGAAGACGATAGAAAAGGCCACATCATGGATATCAGTTATTTTGAACCGCTATAATAAACCGGAGACCAGGGGGTAGCCAATTTAGACACTCTATCCAATAATCAAGATTTCGGTGTTTGCCGTATAACTACGGGAGAGCGCTTCAGGCTACGCCTTTTGGCTTTCTCCCGCATCCGAGACCACATCTTAATTTGTTGCCGACATGATTCGATAATGAATTAGGAGAGAAGAAATGGAAAAGAAGTTTTCATATGCGAAGTGTGATCCTGCTTGGCGTGTTTCGCCTCTAAACCTATCTGATATTCCAAATACGTCAATCTCTGAATTATTGATCGATCCAGTGAAAAGATGGCCTGAAAAGACAGCATTAGTTTGCCTTGGTCGAGAGATGTCCTATCGTGAGGTAAATGATCTGTCAAACCGCCTAGCTTCTGGACTTATCGCCACTTTTGGCATCAAGAAGGGGGACCGTGTAGCCACTATGATGCCTAATTGTATACAGCATACTGTATCATATTTTGGCATAAACAAAACCGGCGCCATTTCAGCACCTATCAACGTCATGTATAGAGAAAGAGAACTCGAATACCAGCTAAATGATTCTGGGGCCGAAACTATTATCGCTTTAAATTCCTTTTATCATTTGATCGAAAAGGTTAAGGGGAAAACTCGTCTCCGAAACATTATTTTGACGAGTCTTGAAGATTTCGCCGCTTCTGACGCTTATATTCCTCCCTTATATGTGACCAGGAAAAATCATGTTGAAGGAACTTATGATTTTGTGAAGTTTTTGGACAATGCTCCTCCAATGGCGCCAGAAATCGAAATAGACGGCAATCATGATTTGTCACTGTTGTTATACACTGCTGGAACAACCGGCATATCTAAAGGGGTCATGGAGGCGCACAAACTCTGTTGGGCAGTTGTTCGCAGCCTTGTAGCCGCTGTGTGGCCTACTCAGAACGATGTAAACCTACAAATAATGCCAATGTTTCACACGTCAGGGTACAATTTAGCGCAACTACCTCTTCTTTCAGCAGGAGGAACCGTAATTCTTGTTCCCCTATTTGATGCCAAAGAATGCTTGGAGCAAATAGTAAAGTACAAAGTGTCAATGGTGTTTGCCCCGCCAACCTTTTATGTTGCTTTAATGAATTACCCGGAGATTGGGAATTATGACTTAAAAAATATCAGGATAAGTTTGGCCTGTGGTGCGCCAACACCCGCTCCAGTCATAGAGAGGTGGAGGCATATGACGGGGCTCACATTAACCGATGGTCTGGGGCTTACAGAAACTCACTGCGCAAGTACTATTTCAGGTGGCACTGTTAATACCCCGGCAAGGCAGAAAATAGGCACAATAGGATATCCCGTAGGCGAGGCGAAGATAGTCAACAACGATGGAGACATTATTCCGATTGGTGAAACGGGTGAGCTTATGTTTAAATTCATAGGGGATTTTGCAAGAGGCTACTGGAACAAACCAGAAGAAACGAAAAAGGCTTGGGAAGAAGATGGGTGGTTCCATACTGGGGATGCGGCTTACATGGATGACGATAGTTTCTTTTACTTTGTCGATCGATATAAAGATCTGATTATTGCTTCAGGATATAATGTTGCCCCAACTGAAATTGAAGGAGTCATAATGAAACATCCGGCGGTCAAGGAGGTTGCAGTCGTAGGTGTTGCTGACGCTTATAGAGGGGAGACAATCAAGGCTTTCATTTCATTAAGGGACGATTACAAAGGCAAGATCGGAAAACAGGAAATTATTGATTTCTGTCAGGATGAGATGGCTACTTTCAAGGTTCCACGGATCGTAGAATTTATAGAAGAAATTCCTAAAAATGCGGTTGGAAAGTTAATGAGAAGAGCATTGAGATAACACGTTGTTTCTTTCTTGGCCGGTAAGGACACTATTATGAACGCCAGTCGAGACTGGGAGAAACCTATTCGGAGACTGGAGCTTTTGTTAAGGCTCAAATCATTTCCTGTGGCCTTTAAACTTTTTGAAGACGAAACTGAAATTGATAAAATTCCATATATTCGTCGGATGAGTCATAAATCAACGTTGTGTCAACTCATCAATCTGGCAAGGAATTTTGACTGGACGGTAGGGGCGAACCTTAATGATTTTGGTGACGTTATATGTCCATCAATCATTGGATTGACGGATACTCCAAAATTCATGAAAGACGGAACCTTTAGAAGCATTGTCTGGGCCAAAAGTCGAGCCGACGGGAAGAAATATGAAAATAGTATTTGTCGAATACCAACCGGCAAATACAAGGCTGTCGCCATGACTCCTTTGGTATATAATCCTTTTGATCCGGATATAGTATTGATCTATGCCAACCCCGCCCAAATGATACTTTTAATAAATTCGCTTCAGTTTGAGAATTACGAAATTCTAAAATTTTTCTGTGTTGGAGAATCTTCTTGCTCAGATGCCATTGCACGATGCTATCTGACAAAGAAGCCATCGCTTACTATCCCCTGTTATGGAGAGAGGCGCTACGGTCACGCTCAGGACGATGAAATTGTGATGGCTGTTCCAGCCGAGATGGTTGACAAATCTGTACGTGGGATGGAGTCCCTATACCGCAGAGGTATTCGATATCCGATTAGTTATGCAGGGGCCGAAGCTGATATTGCCGCTAATTTCCCCCGGGCCTATGAATTTAAATCAATGGCAGTCAAACTCCGAGAGAACCCCACCGACTCCTGCTTGGGATAACTGGTGGTATTGGCACAGGGAAATCAACTGTGGCCAGAATGTTGGAGGAACTAGGAGCCCAGATCATAGATTTTGATGTTTTAAGCAGATTAGGGTAGAGCCAGGCAAACCTGCTTACCTTGATATAGTTTCCTTTTTTGGAGAATCGAACTCTTGACAGAGAGAGACTGAGAGAAATTGTTTTCAGGAATATGGAAAAACGGAAAAAACTCGAAAGCTTTACCCACCCGAGAATTGGAGGAGCTTTTTTGTGTCAGGTTGAAAACTATTCCAGAGAAAAGGAAAATATTGTAATCCAAGTCGTCATTTCGCTTCTCATAGAGACACAGATGCAGGCAATGTTTGACAATCTGTTAATGGTTTACATCCCAGAAACAATCCAGTTACAACGTTTGCTAAAACGGGACAACATCACCGAAGAATTGGCCATGAATCTCATCCGTTGTCAATTGTCAGTTGAAGAAAAAAGAGGTTATTGTGATCTAGTTATTGACAATTCTGGCTCACTTGAGGAAACCCTGTAAACAGGTCGAAGAGATATGGCTCAAATTCAGAAACTTTGACAAGGCTTGTATATAGGCATGGACAAAATGATTGTGTGAAAATGCTTCGTCGGTCTCTTTGGCTTGGGTAAAATCTAGAAACCGGACTAATACCACTGAAAATTGGTTCTATAGTCAACATGCAGAATTTGCGCTCAAAACTAATGAAGCCTTTGTTATCCTTGCACGGTTGAAATTTGGGGAAGCGCCTAAACACCAAATTCTTGAACAATATAAAGCGCCTGGCAAGCCCTCTTAATTTTTGGATAGAAAATGCCCTAAATGTTGGTTGTCTATGAAGAAATTTTTTTGAAATCCTGAATTTCAGGCTGGCGTATGTAATCAACGGGACAATTACTGGCAGAAGAGCCGAAACAGAAGGACATAAAAGATGGATTTTGAATTCACGCAGCAAGAGACGGCATTTAGGAAAGAAGTTGAAGATTTCGTGAAGCAGGAACTCCCGCCTGGATGGGACGAAAAGATTTTCCGATGGCCCGGAGGATATGGTGCCACTCCGATGTTTGAAGCGAATTTCAAGGAATTTTGGGATCAGTCTTTCAGAAAGTTAGGGAGTAAGGGTTGGCTCTGCCTTGGATGGCCGACAGAATATGGTGGAATGGCTTCCACAATGAAGCAAGCCATATTTAATGATGTAATGTCCTATTATGGAGCGCCCGCCGCTGACGTGGCCACATCGATCGTTGGCCCAACCATCTTGCTCGTCGGTAGTGAAGAAATGAAAAAAGAATGGTTACCCAAGATCGCCAGAGGAGATGTGCGGTTTTGGTTGGGCTATAGCGAGCCTAACGCTGGTTCGGATCTCAGTTCATGTCAGACCAAAGCTTATGAAGAAGGCGATGATCTCATTATCAACGGACAGAAAATTTGGAGTAGCGGCGCCCATATAGCGGATTACGCTTGGTTGCTGGCCCGAACGGACTCCACTGCTAAAAAACATCAAGGGCTTTCACTGATGATTGTAGACAATAGAACTCCTGGTCTAACCATTCGTCCAATTCAAAACATATGTGGAATACATTCCTTTAACGAGGTGTTTTTTGACGATGTTAGGATTCCCAAAAAACACATAGTCGGCGAAATTAACAAAGGCTTTTATTATCTTATGGTAGCCCTGCAATTTGAACGAATCATTATGCCTATTGGCGCATTCAGACGAATTCTTGAAGAATTAGTAAAATATGTAAAAGAAACAAAACGTGATGGCGCAATGCTCGGAAAAAATTCCAGAGTACGGGATAAGTTGGCGACAATGGCTATTGAACTCGAGATTCTATACGGTTTTTACTGGCGTACGGCTTGGTTGATGGATCAAGGGGTTGCTCCGGTTCTTGAGTCATCGGCATTAAAGCTCCTTGGATCGGAATTAGGGCAAAGTTTCGCAAACGCCGCAATGGAGATATTGGGACCTTTTGGGCAGTTGGAGAAGGGCTCTAAATGGGTTCCTTTGAAAGGAATGGTGAGCCTTGGTTACCTGGACTCGGTGTCCGGCCCCATTGGCGCTGGGACATCTGAGGTAATTCGGGGGATCATGGCCACACGAGGATTGGGATTGCCCAGAATTTGAAGTGGGAGGTGGCGTAATTAGAATCGGTATGGAGGCCACAGGATGGATTTTGAGTTAAATGAAGATCAGAGAATGTTGAAGGCGTCGGTCCATCATTTCCTGGAGAAAGAATTTCCTAAGGAATTGATCAAAAAATTATATCAAAGTGATGATGGATATTCTAGCGAATTGTGGCGGAAGATGGCTGCGCTGGGGTGGATGGGGCTGCTCGTGCCTGAGGAATATGGCGGTGTTGGTGGCTCCTTTCTGGATTTAGTGGTCCTAGTTGAAGAAATGGGATATAACCTTTGTCCTGGACCGTTTTTGTCCACGGTTGTCCTGGGTGGAATGACAGTTTTGATGTCCGGAAATGAGGAACAAAAAATTGACATTTTGCCCAAGCTGACTCGTGGAGAGGTAAAACTTACCTTGGCATTGTCTGAGCCAAACACTATCTATGACCCATCATATATTCAAGTTACAGCGACTCTAGATAAAGATGAATATGTCATAGGTGGCACAAAACTTTTCGTTCCCGATGCAAATTTCGCTGATTATTTTTTATGTGTGGCGAGAACTGAAAGGACGCCAAACCCTGAAGAAGGAATAACTATCCTTTTGGTTGACGCCAAAAATCCGAGAACTAAATGCACACTCCTTAGAACATTATTTAACAGTAAACTATGCGAGATTGTATTTAATGATGCGAGGGTAGCAAAGGAGAATGTCCTAGGAACAGTAAATCTTGCGTGGCCAACAGTGACGGCTATTATGGAAAAAGCGGCTTTGGTTCGATGCGCGGAAATGATTGGAGGGGCTCAAGCTGCTTTTGATATGGCCCTCCAATATGCCAAGCAGAGAGTGCAATTCGATCGTCCTATTGGTAGTTTCCAGGCGATTCAGCATCATCTTGCCAACATGTGGATTGATATTAACGGTTCCAGGTTTTTGCTTTACAAGGCAGCCTGGAAGATGAGTAGTCTAATTAGAGCGAGCAAGGAAGTAGCGATGGCCAAGGCGCGTATAGGTAATGTTTACAGGCGCGTAACAACCTTGGGACATCAGATCTTTGGAGGTATTGGTTTTACTATGGAGCATGACATGCATCTTTACCACAGGCTTTCTATTGAGGGTGATCAGGCATTTGGTGATCAGGATTTTCACCGAGAAAAGGTGGCTAGGGAATTAGGCCTTTAGTTACAACATGTATGAATACCAAGTTTTTATAGAAAAAAGGCTAAGCCAAACTTGGGCCGTGGAACACACGGTTTTGCCGGGCAGTGCCACGCTGTAGCGATTTTGGGAATCTAGGAGGTGGATGACATGGGACGACCGGTAGCCATAATTGGAGTTGGGCAGACCAAGCATGGGAAAAGGATGGATGTGTCTTATCCCGATTTGGTTAGAGAAGCGGTTCTAAAAGTATTTGAAGACACAGGGTTAACCACTGATGACATAGATGGAGTGGTTTCAGGAACAATGCCTTCGATGATGGAAGGAGTGGCGCTGACTCATTTTTATTTTGCGGATGCGATGCAGGCGGTGGGCAAGCCGATACTGAAGACTGAAACATGTGGTTCTACAGGCGTATCAATCGCCCACACCGCTTTTTATTGGGTGGCTTCAGGTATGGCGGACATGGTTTTGGCGGTTGGTCACGAAAAAATGAACGAAGGGGATAGTCAGGCCACAATGACCACGGTGGTTGAACCTTTTTATCAGAGATATTTTATAGCCGGCGCGCCAGGAATTTTCTCAATGCAGTGCCGACTTTGGACAGATCGTTATGGCATTGACGAAGAGCAAATAAGAGATGCCGCTGCCTACATATCCAAAACTCACCATGACAGCGCTTTTGATAATCCTTATGCTCATGTCAAACTAAGAGTTACAACCGAAGATGTCAAAAATTCCAAGATAATTTCTTCCCCTGTGAGGCTCCTGGATGTATGCCCTAATTCTGATGGCGCATGCGCCGTGATCTTCGCCTCCGAAGAAGCCGTCCGAAGACTTGGCAGGGAGAAGGTGGCATGGGTTAGGGGGATTGGCTTCAGGGGAGAAGAATATTATTTCGGCGATAGTGATAAAGTAATATGGCAGAGCGCAATTCAAGCGGCTAAAGAAGCATATGATCAGGCTGGAATCAAAGACCCAGTAAAAGAACTTGACGTTGCGGAAGTCTACAATCCTTTTACCTTTCAAGAAATGATGTTTTATGAGTGCTTCGGTTTTTGTGGTTATGGAGAGGCCCCTGATCTGGTTTTAAGAGGGACTTTCGCGAGGAGTGGGCAATTACCCTGTGATCCCTCGGGAGGGACCTTATGCACAAATCCTATTGGGGCGACTGGGCTTATCAGAGTGGGGGAAGCCGCTCTTCAGGTGATGGGTAAAGCCGGGGAGCACCAGATTGAAGGGGCAAAGATGGCATTAGGTCACGCTATGGGAGGGGTAGATCAATTTAACGGTGTCATGATAGTTGGGTCTGAAATCTAGTGAGCGAACACAAACTAAGAATAGCGAGGAACCATTATACATGTATTTTGACCAAACGCACAACGCATTCAGGGAATCAGTCAGAAAGTTCGTGGATAAAGAGATCAATCCTCACATGGATGAATGGGAAGAAACGACGGTTCCGCTTCATGATCTCTTTAAGAAAATGGGAGATTTGGGATTTTTAGGGGTTAGATATGATGCCGAATATGGTGGACAGAGCCTCGACTACTGGTTTGAGACAGTGCTTCTTGAAGAATTGGGCCACATCCATGGATTAGGTGTTCCTGTCGCCGTATCAGTTCAGACCAACATGGCTACACCCGCAATCGCAGAGTTCGGAAGCGAATATTTAAAAGAAACTTATTTGAAACCAGCTATTTCTGGAGACATGGTTTCGGCCATAGCTGTGACAGAGCCTGGAAGCGGTTCCGATGTCGCCTCGCTTAAAACCAGAGCCGTCAGGAAAGGGGACTATTACATTCTGAACGGTTCCAAAATATATATAACTAACGGTTGTCAGGCGGATTTTCTGACTTTGTTGGCCAGAACTAGCGACAATCCAGGGCATCATGCCTTTAGCCTTCTGGTTGTTCCTACAAACCTCCCCGGATTTAGCGTTGGGAAAAAACTCGACAAAATGGGATTAAGAAGTAGTGATACAGCGCTACTGTTTTTTGACGACATGAAGGTGCCGGTGGAAAACCTGATCGGCAAAGAGGGCGAAGGTTTCATCTACCAGATGAAA
The DNA here is from genome assembly GCA_021777225.1 of Deltaproteobacteria bacterium. Classification (GTDB taxonomy): domain Bacteria; phylum Desulfobacterota; class Desulfomonilia; order Desulfomonilales; family Desulfomonilaceae; genus CAJBEZ01. The sequence goes on along the minus strand of JAJYDQ010000029.1, from coordinate 25,426 downwards.
CAGTTCCAGCACGAAAGATTTACAGCTTTACCTGTAGCCTATATAGCTTCTAAAGACATGATTGATATGACCGTAGATTATTTGAAGCAAAGAACAGCGTTTGGTGAGCCACTTATTAAGAAGCAGGTGTTGAGACACAGACTGGTTCAGTGGTTGGCTGAAATAGAGAGTCTCAAGCAATTAACGTATCATATTGTCCGTATGAAGATGCAACGTCTTGATGTTACGCGAGAAATTTCGATGGGAAAACTGCTTTCAGGGCAACTGATTACAAAAGTCGCAGATGGTTGCCTGCAAATGTTTGGCGGCATGGGGCTTATGAACGAGACGCTTATCTCAAGATATTATAGAGACGCGCGATTACTGCCAATTGGTGGTGGCGCTGACGAGGTTATGAGTGATATAGTCGCAAAAAAAGAAGGGTATTAGAAATTCATTATTAATGACCAAAATCCATAGAATAGAATTAAAAACACCTTTTGCCCTGGACAGGGTAAACTGCTACTACGTAAAGGATTCTACGCCAACTCTTGTTGACGCTGGTGTCAATACTCCGGAGGCATTTGAGACTCTGGAATCAGAAATCACTCGGGCCGGTGGCAAGCTGGAACAGCTTAGGAGGATAGTACTTACCCATGCGCATTCCGACCACATCGGTCTTGTACCCGAGTTAGTCGCTCTCAGCGGCGCCAAAGTCTACATACACAGATGGGATCTCCCCAAAATCGCCCACCATGACGCTTCGGATTTTCCAAAATGGATTGAGAGATTCCGAGATTTTTTTCTGGAAACCGGGACGCCGCCGGGAACTGTTACACAGACTCTGAAATCTATGTCGGAGCGTTTCAGCAAATTTTACACCTCGTTTTCGAATGCGATACCACTTGACGGCGGTGAAGTTTTTTCTTTTGATGATTTCAGCGCCGAGGTCATACACACGCCTGGTCATAGTCCTGGATCAATATGCCTGCTGAATAGGAATGATGGAACTTTTTTCTCGGGTGACAGCTTGCTGGAAAAGATCACATCCAATCCTGTTGTTGAACTGGACTCCTCCGCACTGAATGTGGACTACCGAGCCGTAGAACAATTCATGACCTCTCTGAAACTTATAGAGACCCTGCCAGTCACCAATGTTTTGCCTGGACATGGAAGCCCATTTTCAAATCATAGTTTGAGAACGCAAGAATTGTATTCACATCATGAAGAACGGATGAAGAAGATCCTTCAGCTTCTTGAATCCAAAAACGAGACTCCAGATTCCATATTGCTAGCCTCGACTTTTGAGATAGCTAACGCTCTTTTTGGATCTCTGGATGGAATAAATCTCTTGCTCGGGTTGTCAGAAGCTCTAGGACATCTCGAGGTCCTAGAACAAAAAGGGTTTGTGTTTTCTCGCAAGGAGGGGCCTAAGAGATACTATTACTGCAATAAATCATGATTTTCGCTGTTATATGTCCCAAAAATAAATACTGATGGCTACAGACAAATATTTTATGAAAACTGGTTCAGGCGCTTATATGCATTCTAAGTTTCCGGCATTCTAAGATTCAATGGAGGTTAGGGAAATGGTAACTGAACTGGAGCATAACTTGACGCAAAGAATTGCGTTGGGCGATATTTTCCGACGTCAGGCACGCCACATTCCTTACAGGGAAGCCATTATTGAGAGAAGAGGCGGCCAACGAATAAGTCTCGACTACAAATCTCTGAACAGCCATCTCAACCGGTTCGCGGCTGCTATCTCCAGTCTGGGCTTAAAACGTGGCGACAAAGTAGCCACGATTGGACCCAACTCGTGGGAACTTGTCGTCGCAATTTACGGTTGCGCTAAAGGCGGATTTGTCGCTGTTCCCCTCAACCCCCGTTTAAATCCTGAAGACATAATTTACATGCTCAATCACTCAGAATCACAGGTGGTTATCGTCGATGATGTTCTTTGTTACCTAATAGATAAAGTAAGAGACAAGTGCGAAACCGTAAACCATTTTGTTCATGTCCCTGCGACAGGAACCAAGGCTCCAAGTTATTTTCAGAATTTCCAGGATTTTCTGAAAGGGCAGCCTGAGTCTGAATTCGAGCAGATCATTTTGGATCGAGACCCATTTACGATTCTTTATACTAGTGGCACTACCGCTCGCCCCAAAGGAGTAGCGCTTTCACACCTCAGTTGTTACATAATGTCCTTGAGCAATTTGATAGAATTGAAAATATTCCAGGAGCATGCCGGCGCAATCGTGATGCCTATGTTCCACTGTGCGCAGCAGACGTTCGCCACGACTCATTTTCATATAGGCGCAAAGACAGTTGTTTGTAGAATTTTTGATCCTGGTACAATGCTTGGCCTAATACAGGAAGAAAAAATAGGTTCTCTTTTTGTGCTCCCGATGATGTGGAGAGCAATGTTGGATCACCCACGACTCAAGCAGTATGACGTCTCGTCGCTTAAAAGATGTACCTACGCGATGACTCCGATGGATAAAAGAACACTTGAGAGATGCATAGATGCCTTTGGCCCTAATTTCATGCTGGGTACCGGGCAAACCGAATTTTTTCCGTCTACAGAGTGTTTCAAACCAGAATGGCAACAAAAGAAATCCGGTAATTACTGGGGCGCACCGGCTCTTACCGTGGAAACCGCTATCATGGATGAGGATGGAGTCCTTGTTCCCCAGGGAGAATCTGGCGAAATAGTGAGGCGTGGCCCAGCTCATCTAATTGAATATCTGAAGGACCCGGAAGCCACTGATGAGATCCGAAAATTTGGATGGGCCCATTCAGGAGATATAGGCTATTTTGATGAAGACGGACTTCTTGTTTTCGTAGATCGAAAGAAGGATATGATTAAAACAGGTGGTGAGAATGTGCCGTCCATCAAGGTTGAAAGGGTAATCCTGGCTGACCCGCGTGTTTCCGAAGTTGCGGTAGTTGGCCTGCCCCATGAAAAATGGATTGAAGCGGTTACCGCCTTTGTAGTTCCAAAGGAAAGCAGCGGTCTGTCCGAAGATGATGTAATAGCTCTCTGCAAAAGTGAACTTGGTGGATTTGAAATCCCCAAACGCGTCATCATGGTGGATCAGTTACCCAAGACAACTACCGGTAAGCTTCAAAAAAATATCGTGAAAGAGCAATACAGCAATTTATACAATTCGTAGTTATGGAGGTGTCTGAGAAAAACTTTCTCTGGCCAGCCCTAATGATAGAATCAGGCCGGTATTCCATGGGTCTCTTGAACAACGACTCGCCCCTTGATTGGGGGCACACCACTGAATTATCCTCGTAGGGTTTGAACGCAGCTCATCACAGCCCTGCCAGGAGATCCCGCTTTGGACGAAGTCGTCATTCGACGAAAGTTTGTTTAACAGCAAGAGATTTGATCCCTGTCTGCGAAAAATCAGAAGAGTGCCAGATTGGGCGGGGTGGTCTAAATCCATTCCTCTACTGATGAAGCCAGTAGGAGAAATAATGGCCTGCTGATGGCTGGTGTTAGGCCACGCTGTATCTGACGGGTAAACATACCAGGCTCCCAACGATGGATTGTTATAAAGCATTCTTATCAATTCCCTCAAACCGGACCATCCTCGAATCACGGCCGCCCTTTTGTGATAAAGTTCCAGATCAACAAATACGAAATTGGTTCCATTCCGGACAGACGGAGCTTTAATTACCAAACTCCCTATGAGTTTATTTCTAATCATGGAAGCTTCTTTCCAATCTAGGCTTAGTCCCGCATGGAAAGCGGCCATAAATCCAATAGCGACCGCAATTAAGATTTGAGCGGTATTACGGACAATATTTCGTTTCCATACAGTGGCAGCGACCGCAATCAAAATCGCCATTCCGTAAGAAGCTGATGAATAAATCCGGCTTGCCTCGTTAAAATTGAACCATGCCGGATGAGGATCGTTAATCATTCCAAGTTTTGCCCACACGGTGTCGACGATCTTAGGGTCAGAGCTACCATAACCAGCTATCTGATATGGGGCCATTCCCAGTAATAGTATCCCAAACCCCAAAATAACCATGTACAGCGTCTCATTCGGCACATTTTGAACGCAATTTTGCTTGGGAGATTCTCCATTTTGGGGTCTAGACGGCGTATTGTAGATGACGAAAATGGACCAGACCGTAGACATCGCGCCCAAGAAAACGGGCCATGACAATCCCGGAAGAGATTTGAACGGTGCGATCAAGTAAAAAGGCAGAAGAACCAAATAGGACCACAGCAACTCGGTTGACGGAGTCAATCCAGCAGCGTCGACAACTCCTCCGTTCATGAATGTGTATCTACAAATAATCGCCCCAGTGAATGATACAAATATAGCGCCTGCAAGAAAAATTAGGAATCTTTTGTCGGAGATTGTCCGATTGCGCTTGTGAATCGGCCAAACCAGTAACGGTATGACAAAAATAAGAAAACTCGGCGCTTCGTATGTGAGAAAAGAACAAAGGTAAAGACAGACTGGAATTACTAGACGTGGCCACGACGAGGGTTTTTTCGACCAAAGCTGAAAAGTAAGTGTGGAAGCCCAAAACAACAGCAGACTGATTCTGGAATTATCTGTAAAAACAATATACGTAAGGCAGGAGACCATCGGGAGAAAGAATGCGACCATGGTAGACAAAACGACAAATGATGAACGTGAAGGGAAAGCCTTGGACAAACATTTTCCCATGAGAATGCAGGATGTCGCCAGAAGCGTCAACGACGCAAAATGGAAAGCGATTCGGTTAAATCCGAAGAATTGGAACATACTGATCCAGTAAATCCCCTCAACAGGCCGTAGAAAGTCTTTCGCATACCCCAATATAGAGCCTGGGAATTTGTGCCAATACGCCCAACCAAGGACCCACCAGTCATCGCCATCAAAACCGAAGTTTCCGGACAATATCGTTAAAATTACGCTATATGCGAACAAGCCTCCGCCCAATAGCCATAAACAAGATATTTCCCGTTTTGTGAATGTGAAATAACTCAAATGATCAGTCTATTGGAGATGAAAACTCATTGATCTTTATACAAATCCGGATAAAGTCTTTTGGCGCATTCCGGACAGATACTGTGGGTGAATTCAGCATCAGAATGATCTCTAATATAGGATTCGATCTGTTGCCAGTAGCCTTGATCGTCTCGGATTTTCTTACATGATGCGCAAATGGGAAGAAATCCGCTCAGGGTCCTTACCTTAGCCAGAGCCTTTTGAAGATCTTCAATGAGGATCTCTCTCTCCTGCTCGGCAAGCTTCAGAGATGTGATGTCGTTAATTATGAGGAGTAGCTGAAATTCGTCTCCCAGTTTGAAGCGCCGCAAATGGCAGTCCAGCCAGACCTTTTTACCAAATGTAGTCATAATGTAAACTTGGCGCATTTTCTCAGCGCCTGTTGACAGCGTCATTTCCGCGTCATCCAAGAGACCGGAAACCTTCCACGATTCAAGATGATGAAAGTTTTGACTCACTACGAGTTCTTTAGTTCCTCCTATGATGCGAGTCATTGCTTCATTGACAAAAGTTGTGCGCCCGTCCGAGCTGTATGTGGCCATCCCAACGCAAGAAGTCGCTAGGATCTTTTCGTTAAATTCAAGGGCTTCAGTCAGACGCTTTTCCGTGTCTTTCAGTCTCAATATGGAATTCACTCGAGCAAGAAGTTCACGATTCGGGACCGGTTTTGCGATGTAACCGTCAGCGCAGTGTTCTAATCCATTGGCCTGGCTGTCTGAGTCGGTCTTAATGCTGGACAAGAGAACCACATAAATGTCCTTGGTTTCAGGGTTAGACTTGATGCGTTTACAAACCTCCCTGCCGTCGATATCAGGCAGTACCACGTCCAGCAATATCAAATCAGGTTTCATCTCGGTCGCGAATTTTAGACAGTCAGTCCCTGTAGACGCCTCTATGGTCTCGTAGCCACCGGATTTCATAATTCGTGAAACGCCTTGAAGGGCGTAGTGTTGATCATCGACGATAAGAATTAGTGAAGACTGTTCCTTTTTCACGTCGGCCTCGTATCATTTGGGTTGAGTTTGCCGTAATTCGAAAGAATACCCAAGTAGTGGGTGCCCAAAACCTTTTTGTTTAACAGAATGACGCTTCGATTCCAATTTTTCTAATCACTCAGTAAGGGTAAAGCCACGTAAAACGTCGATCCTTTCCCGACCTCGCTCTCCACCCAGACTCGCCCTTGGTGACCCATCACGATTTTTCGAACGATCGCCAGGCCAAGGCCAGTGCTGTCTTCTCCTCCTGTCGATCTTACACTGGTTCTCTGAAAAGGTTTGAACAGTTTATCTATCTCACCGTCGGGTATGCCCTGGCCTTGGTCTTTAACGGAAATGACAGCTTCCTTGCCTGATCTCGCAACCTTCACATTGATAACGCTTCCTGGATTAGAAAATTTGATGGCATTGACAATCAGGTTATTGAGAACCTGTTCGATTTTTGCGGTATCGACAAGGACCACAGGGATATCCTGGTCGTAATGAAAATCGATACTAATGTTTTTCTTGGAAGCCATTGTGTTGTTCAAGGTAACGTTATGTCGAATCAGGTCTATTAAGTCCGTCCTTGCAAGATTTAATTCCAACTTGCCGGATTCGATTTTCGCCACATCAAGAAGGTCGTTAACTAGTCTAAGCATAAACTGGCTGGAAGAATGTATTATCGACACAAATTCAAGCTGTTCAGGGGTGAGAACTTCCGACGCTTCATCAGAGAGAAATTCACTGTACATCTGTATAGCGTTAAGTGGGTTACGTAAGTCATGCGCCGCTATACCAAGGAACCGGTTTTTCTCCTCATTGAGTTTTTCCAGTTCAATATTTTTCTTGGTAAGTTCCCGTTGCAAATTGGCAAGCTCATTATTGAGTCGACCCAATTCATCGTAAAGTGAGCTTTCTTTTTGCTCCTGTTTTTTTATCAGGTCTGCATGAGCCTTCATCACTGAACGCAAGCTATTGATTTGTTCGTTTCCCATTTGAGCCAGTTCGTTAACCAGTTTTTCCAACTCGTCAGAAGTTTTGGCTGCTACAATAAGAAGTCTTTCGTTCCACAAGGCGCCGCCAAAACTTAGGACCTCAACGTGATCGAGAACAGGAACGCCCAATTGCCAATCAAAAGCCGCTCCCCTTGACTTGATTTCCACAATAAAGTTGAGTGATTTCCCAAGACTGCCTCGCTCCACAATTGTAGACAGAGACTTCCCTGAGTGGATTCTATCATTAAGCCCCATATCGTCCCGGATTACTTCCAATACGGTCCCATCCAGGGCACAAAGGAATACAACTCCTATGTCAGGGGTCTGTTCTTTCATCAAAGGGATTTTTCCATGACGATTTGATTTGCCATCGCTATTGCCTGTTGAGCGTCCTCGGCAAATCCGTCGGCGCCAAGGCGTTTCCACAGACCGGGAGATGTGCGTAATGCGTATCCTCCCACCAAAATCTTTACTTTTTTATTTGGATCAAATTCGCGGATATTTGAAATTATCTCTTTCAGAGCGCTTCGGTGGAAAGGAATGGAAGCCGATATTCCAACCACGTCGGCTTCATGCTTATCAATAGCGTCTATGATACTGGAAGCAGGAGCATTTGCACCCATATAGTAGGTGTCCCAACCTTCCATCTCGAAGAAATCAGCGACCATTCTGACCCCAATTTCATGGAGTTCACCGCCGACACATGCCGCCACTAACTTACGACCAATCTTTTCAGTAGAGAAAATGTTAGAGTAAAGTTGTGACATGATTAGCTGTGTGGCTGCTGAACAAAAATGTTCCTGCGCTACACTTACTTTATTTGAGTGCCATAGACGACCTATTTCGTACTGGGAACGCTGAAAAACGTTCAGATAAATATTCTTAACGCTTTCTCCATTGTCAACGGCCTGCAATATGAGGTTGGCGGCCAAACGTCTGTCAGCATTAAGAAGAGAATCAAGGTACTGTTTAGCCAAGTCATGGAGAGGAGTGTCCGCTGTAATGAATGAAGGTTCGTCTACTAATTCATCATTTATTCGACCCGTCGCAGCAGCGATATATTTGTCTGTGATCCGGGCCATTTCAGGGGAAAGAGTTTCACGTAAAACGTGCTCGGTACATTCCAGCATTTTCGGCAAAGCTTCAGCCGGAATTTTTATGCTGTTGAAGAGTTGTTTAAGCCACACGACATAATCGCCAAACAGGGTGGGATCGGATTGGTTAAGGGCTTCAACAAGATAGCTAAAGTGGTGATTCGAGTCCCGCAAGCTCAATTCCCGGCCCTTATCCCCATATGGCTCCCATATTTCGGGCTGAAGCTCATATTGGCGGGACACTATGGCTTCCGAAAGGGAATTTCGTCGAGCGTCAATGATCTTAGCGATCTCTGCATTTATTTCCTGCATCGCAGACTCCTCTCAATGTTAGAGATATAGAGACCGTTTTGGGGAATAAAGGATGTCACCGGCGATTTAACAAACTTGTGACTTATGATATCAAAAGTTGTCCAATTTTCTCACAATAGCAATTTTTTGTCACATCCTTTTGAGTCATGTTAAGTCAATTGGGCATGATAAGTTACTTGCTCAAAGGCGCCGAATGTTGTTAATCTGAAGCAGGGGCTATATTGTTGTCGGAAACACCCTACTGCAAAACACTTCGCCAGGAGGTCTCAATGCCGTCGCAATTCATGCAACGTCTCAGAGAATCTATCATGCCTTTGCATGATGAAGCTGAGAAATCAGGGCCTCTAAGCGCCATTCCCGAAAAACTGGTGACACTCCAGGAGTATCGAAGAATTCTGGAGCGCCTTTACGGTTTTGTTTTTGTTGCTGAAAATATCATCCAGAGCCAGGTCCAACACAGTGGTCTAGATTATAAGGCGAGGATTCGAGTAGATCATCTCGTAAAAGACCTAATATTTCTTGGAAACACACGAGAATCCTTGATTAAGATACCTGTTTGCCAGGGTATGCCGGTTATAAGGAATACGCCACAGGGATTAGGTCTTCTCTATCTTTTCGAAGGCTCCAGGCTCGGCGGATTGGTTCTTTCCAAAGCCCTCAAGGAACATTTCGGCTTTCGAGGTTACCATGGATACGCTTACTTCGCGTCAAATGGTATGGAAGTAGCCACAATGTGGGCTTATTTCAAGGATTTTATGGAAAATTATGTACAGACCCAAGGTGGAGGAGATGATATCATTATAGCGGCAAAGAAAGGTTTTGTGTCTCTTAACATGTGGTTGGCCGGATAATGAATTTATTGGCGCTATCTTAGCCGTAGGACTTTCGATAACTTGTCCCCTGCTTTATGAATTTAAGAGAAGTATGACAAATCATTTTCGGGCACGGGGAAGTGTTAAGGCGAAGGCGAGGGCCAGGACGGGGAATATCAGCATAGAATATAACGCCACGGTAAGACCATGATGGTCGGCGATTATACCCATAATGGGCACAGACAAACCACCTAGCCCAATGGCGGCGCCCAAAGTCACTCCTGACGCTACCCCAATCCGGGATTTAAGATAACTCTGTCCCAGCAATACGACCGTGCTTGCGCTCCCGATGGTGGTGAAACCCACAAGGCCAAGACAAATTAGTTGTAGGATCCCGTGTGTGAGCATGAATCCTAGAAACAGAGGCGGAATTACGAAGAGCGAACCGACAAGCAAGGTCTTAAGGCCGATACGATCCGCGACGAAACCCCCTAGGCCTGATCCCAACGCTCCGGAAAGCATCATCAGTGTTAAAGCTGAATTGGCTTCAGGGATGGACAAGCCCTGGACTTTCACATAATACAGGGGGACAAAGGTCATCATCCCAAAATAGAGGCATACTCTAAGGACAATTACTGCTGTCAGGCGGGCAAAAGCCCCCCACTGAGCCTCATCATCATCTGTGGGAAACATCGTTGAACCGACAGGCGGACGAAACGAAGCGAGTCGCGGCAATTCTCTTGTTAGGCCAACTGCTACAACAACGGCCGGTATTATCATGAACAAGGTGCCGGGTAGTCCAAATTTCAGGATCAGGGGGGTTACCATGATTGGACCAAGGCTAAAACCGATGGTGCCCCCGACTGTGAAATAACTCATGCCCGCGGCTCTCTGCCCTGAAACATAGTTCGCGAACCGAGACCCTTCCGGATGGTATGCCGCTACTCCCAATCCGCTAAGCAGTACACAAGCTACAAGTATCCAGTAGTTAGGAGCTATCCCTGCAAAGGCCAAACCTAGGCCGCCGACAAGCACTCCAAAAGGCATCAACCACGGAATTGGGTGACGATCCGAGTAGTATCCTAAAACAGGCTGAATCAGTGAAGAGAGGACTGTCGCGGCCAAGACCAATCCAGAGGCAGCGACATACGACAATCCTCTTTCGGTGACGAGAAACGGGAGCAGGGCTGGGACAGCGCCCTGACTCACATCGTTGAACATATGGCTCACCGCCAGAAATACAAGTCCGCGGCGATCCATAGTGTCCTCTTCAATTAAAAGATCCTGAGTATCTTCTGTTGGTTCTAATTGTTTAGGCTGTATTTCGGCCGAACAGGAGCCATTCATAAACAACAAGCCCTAAGAGCGCCATGGGTTGAATTGTAATCAATCAACATAAAATAGTTCATTGATCGCAATTGGCAATAGCCTCAATTTATTTTTTTGTGGAATTCTCTCCAGATGTTTTGGCTTTTGGATATCCAACGCATTGCGCAAGCGTGATTTTCTGGTCGGGACGAAGCTTCATAGCTTCACTGAGCTTTGTTCTATCCATATTCGCGCGAACCACTGTCGCCAGACCTTCAGACGCGCTGTAAAGGTAAACATTCTCGCTGATAAACCCTGTGTTGGCTGCCGAAAGGAACCTTTTTTCAGCTTCCTGTGAATCTCCCATCTTCGCAAAATCCGCGACATATACAAGGTCTAGGGGCGCTTCCTTTACATAGCCCTGCAATCCGGTCATAGCGCGTATATCGCCGGAAACGACGGGGACCAGTGTATTGGCCTTAGCGTCATATCGGTATACCCCAGCCTTCATGGTCACAAATATATCTATCTCCTGGTGGTTAAGAGCAGAAGGGGCCGTTCTGCGTCCATCGGGCCTGTTTATTCCAAATGCTGCCCAAAGAAGATTTGACAGTGTCTGCTGGTCGAGATCCTTTGAAGCAAATTCACGAGATGTCTTTCTCTCACTTAATGTTTGCATCAACGGCTTGCCTTGGGTAATAGCAGGTTTCGGCAGTTGAATAGTTTGAAGATCCGAGGCTTGAGCCAGTGTTCCAGCCCCCAGGATTACGGCTAATCCAAAACACAACGTCTGAATTAGTTTTAATTTGACCATCTTTTCCTCCGTTTAGTTTTTTCCAAAAGATTCTCCGCCCTATAATTAAGGCCATAACGATTGTTGACACCCTCAACTTGATTTCGTTTCATAGATTGACATTTTTTCAGGAGCGTTGAGAAGCACAGACAAGTTGCTGATTCCTTCAGGTCCACCTAAAACAACCGTGACATCGTCCGCCATCATTTTTTCATCCGCTGATGGATTTGTGACCAGATTCACGCCTCTTTTCAGGGCCAGGACAGTCACCCCGAATTTTTTCCTGATCTGGAGGTCTTTGATGGATTTTCCAACTGCAGAGGATGTAGGCAGAACTCGGACCGAAGATATTTCAGTTTCGGAAAAATCCAACGTGAGATCAGAAATGGTAGTTGATTCGTGGAACGAACTCCTGAACATCCTGTAATGGTGGGCTCTTATCTGGGCAACAAATTTGTCGATATCGTCTCGAGGTGTTAAGTACTTTCTCAAAACCCGGACCAAAATCTCAATCGACGCTTCATATTCTTCTGTCACAACCTCGTTTGCCCCGAGGTTTGATAGGACTTCTATTTCCGAAATGAATCTTGTCCTTGTGATAATGTAGAGCGATGGATTGAGGCGTCTTGCGACATCAATGATGCGCCGAGTAGCTCCTGGATCTGAAATCATTATGACAAGAGCCCTAGCTCGAGTTACGCCAGTGTGTCTCAAAACAGGAGCAGTCGTGGCGTCTCCGTAAAATATGGGCACGTTTTTGGATCGTTCATTGCGAACTGTCTCCGGGTTCAGTTCAATTATCACTTTTGGGATGCCGGCGCTTGCGGCTACCTGAGATAAATTTCGTCCGCCGATGCCGAAGCCGACAATTATGAGGTGGTCATTCATCTTAGGGATGCCTTGGTGTTCACGGACCCTGGAAAAACCTCTCCTTAAAATACTCGGTACGGGAAGGGACAGCGCAAACCTAACCACACGATTTCCCGATTCGATGAGGAAGGGAGTCAGTATCATCGTCAGGACTGAAAGTCCCAAGAAAAACTGATAGGTTCTAGGATCGATCAGTCCCAGTCCAAATCCGGTTTCAGAAAGTACGAAAGAAAATTCTCCGACTTGGCATAGAGCTATTCCCGTAAGAATGGCGGTCCTCAATGGAAGGCCAATGGTGATAGCCGCCGTTCCCGCCGCCAAGAATTTCAGGGAAATCACTATAACAGTAGCAGTTGACAGGGTTACGATATTTCCAAAAACGAACTTGAGGTCTAAGAGCATGCCGATAGAAACGAAAAAGAAGCTCGTGAACAAATCCTTGAACGGCAAGATATTTCCGAGGGCCCTTTCGCTGAATTCCGATTCCGATACTATAAGGCCGGCAATGAATGCCCCTAACGCTAGCGAAAGGCCCAAGGTCGAAGTTAACCACGTCGCTCCGAGGGCCACCATCACAATACCTAGCAAAAAGAGCTGTTGACTCCTGAGCCCTGCGACTAGAAAAATGAATCTTGGAGCGACCCATTTTACCGAAATTAGCACAACTAATGTGATAGCCGTGGCCTTTAACGCAAGATCAACAATAGCCAGGCCGACTGACGAACCTTTCCCCGCGATGAATGGCGCGGCAAGCATCATGGCTACGACGATTATGTCCTGGAATATCAGTATCCCCAATATCAATCTTCCATGAGGACTCTCTGTTTCCGCCCTTTGTTGCATTATTTTCAGAACGATAGCTGTGCTGCTCAAAGATAGGAGGAACCCGAAGAAAATAGATTGCTTCGGCGGCAATCCAATGACAGTTGCCAGCAAAGAAGCTCCTACAATAGAAAGACCGACTTGAATCGTCCCCCCCAAAAGGACCGAGGTCTTTATTTTTAATAAACTTTTGAACGAAAACTCGAGACCAATTGTGAACAGTAAACAGACTACACCGATTTCCGCTAACTGCTCAACCTCGGAAACATGAATTACCAGCCCCAAACAGTTGGGACCGGCAAGAATACCAGTTAGTAAAAATCCCACAGTGTCAGGTATAGTAAAGCGTTGGCAAAAGAAACCCACCCCCAGCGCCAGTCCACAAATTATAATAATGTCTCTAAGTAAAGGGATCTCCATTCGGACCTCATCCCGGGGATATGCCGAGGAATTCATCGATGATGGAAGTCAGGTCCATGAAGTTGAATTTCATCTCTTCTTGCAGATTTCGAGGTTGTCCTTGAGAATAACTAACGCCGAAACGTTGATCTATTACAATATTTCTGTTCTCACAGTATTTGCCCAACGAATACTTTGTCATCGAGCCAATAATTAAAGCCCCTGTAGAAGCTCCCCACTGAAAGTGTGGGCCATCTCCGCCACTGTCACCGATTACCACAATTTTGTTAATGGGAATACCAAATGAACTTACAGCATCCTGAGTGTTCCTGGGTTTATCCTGAATTTCTTCAACTGTGAACTGATAGCAATCTCTATTTGAGTCGTCCGTATAGTTGATCAATGGATTAGCCGCTACCAGAGGGACTTCAGGTATGAGTTTCTTGGCTATCGCCCGTTGAAAGAACCCCTGCATGCCAGTAGTGTTGATCATGAAAAGTATGCCCTTACTTTTAGCCCATTCGATGAACTCATACGCTCCTACGTAGATGGAAAAGGATTTGTCCAGATAAGTATCCATTTGTTCTATAGTGAAAGACTCCGGTAACAGTTCCCGTACGTTTGCCACGGCTAGTGAAAGTGGTATCTCGTTGCTCGTATATTTTGTAAAGATTGCGCTCAAGCCCGGTTTTAGCTCCGGGTATGCAAAGGCTATCGGATCAAAAGGTCCACTAGGCGCAAGACACTCATTCCAATCCGAAGAAATAATGGCCTTGTATTTCATGGTAGTTCTCGATTTAGCAAGCTGATTTACTTTCTCCAGGAACCAATAGCCTGGGTCTGGCGTAATCCCAATAAGCACTAAGCTATGAATACGGGTATTACTGCGATGACAATTGCCACAGTAACGAGGATGGCATATTGTTCCGACCCCTATTGGAACTCATGCAGGAATATGGATCGTAAAGACGCTCCCCTGACCAATCCCGCTGGAAGCTTCTATCCTGCCAGAATGAAGGTTAATTATATGACGGGCTATTGACAGCCCCAATCCCGCTCCTCCCGTGTCTCTTGTGCGAGCTTTGTCAACCCGGAAGAACCTTTCAAAAATCCGCGGAAGCTGATCGTTCGGGATTCCACATCCTTTGTCTTTCACTTCAATTATGACGTCCTCATCGGCCCGCCTCGCCGAAATCAAAACATCGGAGTCTGGTCCACTATACTTGATGGCGTTATCAACCAGGTTCGACAAGGCCTGTTCAAACAGGGGCCGATTCATGTTGATTTGAAGCGCATAGTCACATTCTACGATTATTCTAATTCCTTTTTCCTGAGCCATAACCTCAAGGAATTTTGCAACAGATTGAATCGCGTCGCCAACTGATCCTTTTTCAAATTTCATCGCTCCGCGATCGGCTTCCTGCTCCACACGCGACAATTTTAACAGGTCCTCGATTATTGTAGTTAGACGGTCAGTGTGTTTGATCGCTATGTTGAGGAATCTTTCGGCAGCGTCTGGATCGTCAATAGCCCCATCTTTTAAAGTCTCCAGAAACCCTTTGATGGATGTAACGGGAGTTTTTAACTCATGCGAAACATTCGCCACAAAATCTTTACGAATCTGGTCGATGTTTTTCAGTCTTGAAATATCGTTAAGAACAATTAGAGCCCCAGACGGCTTACCTTGCGGGTCTGATATTTGAGTGCCATGCGCTTGAAGGACCCTATCCGGATTTCCAATGACGGTCAATTCTTCTTCAATAGGAGATGGGCTTGCAAGAGTTCTTGTAACAAATTGATTTAGACTTCGATTTCTAATGGCTTCGAGGATGTCTTTACCGGATGCTTGAGCAAAGTTTGTCTGAAAAATTTTTCCTGATGTTTGGTTCATTCGTACAATTCTCTTTTTCTTGTCAACAACGATTACCGCCTCTACCATTTCTCCGAGCAATGACTCCAGTTCATTTCGCTCCGTAGTCATTATGTCGAGCCGCTCTCTCAAGTCTTCGACCATGTGATTGAGAGCTGAAGCAAGTTCGGCAATTTCTCTGGAGCCCCCTGGTACTACCTTATACTGAAGGTCTCCGTCGGCGAATCGTAAGGTAGCGTCCCTGATTTCATTTATAGGTCTTCTAACGCCGTTTGCCAGGAGAAGCGCCACTATTAGCGCTGCGCCAAGCATCAAAAGGACCATGATGAAAAATTTTAGATAGCTTCCCTCAAAGACTCGACTCAGACGTTTCGTGGCGTCGGATGTCCTTACAATGCCAGTAATCTGTCCGTTATTGGTTACAGGCACAGCGACATACACCACATCCCGGTTGAGAAAAAAACTGTATCGAACTGAAGTTCCGATAGAACCTTTCATAGCAGAGAGCAGTTCCGGTCTTATGGAGACGTCTGGTGTTTTCGCAGTCAATGGCTGCGAATCTCCCAACACGACACCGTCTGGAGTCAATACAGTTATTCGTGGCCCCCCGCTGGAACCTAATTTGTCACACCATTCGGAGATAAAGCGCTGGTCGGACTCGGAAATTTTTTGGCTCAGAATGTTTCCCAACATATGAGACAGGCTCTTGAGGGATTCTGAGACAGTCTCGAACTGGAGTTCCCGAAACTCAATCAGGGTAAAATAGCCAAAAAACACGAATGATAGGGTCAGCATGGACACATGTGACAGGAAAAAACGCCAGATAAGAGAATGTCTTTGGACCATATTTTGTTAATTCAAACTTTCCGGTTGACGAACTCCGCTATTTATATAAGCGACTAGTCGCGACTTTTCCACTAATTCGTGGAATCGAAAACAGAATCCTGGGCTGAACCGGAATGCTGCGATGACTTGTCAGTGGCGATCAATCTTTCAACCAATCAACCCGTCCACTATTAATGTCGTAGTAAGCTCCGATGATCTTTAATTGGCCCTTTTCGACAGCGCTTTTAATAGGAGCGCTATTGGCGGTCATATCATGAATAACCTGACTAACATTGGCCATTGCGCATTTGTCGAGAAGTTGATCCAAAGGCAAATCAGGATTTGCCTTCCTCGTTTTCTCAACTGCGGGGAAAATCTTTTCTGTGATTGACCGCAAATTCCCCTGAGCATGTTCTCCTGCAACTACTGCGCCGACTGCTCCGCACTTGGTGTGACCAAGCACTACCACTAGCGTGATATTAAGGTGCTCGACACCGTATTCGATACTTCCGAGTTGATCGGTTCCGGCTACATTGCCGGCCACACGGACACCGAATATGTCCCCAATCCCACGATCAAATATAAGCGCCAAAGGAACACGGGAGTCAGCGCAGGAAAGAACGATGGCAAAAGGTTTTTGTCCCTTCTCAGCGGTTTTGGTCCTTTGGGAAGCGTCTCGGTTAGGATTGGCGAGCTTGTCCTGAGAAAATCTAATATTCCCGTCTTTCAGCAACACCAGAGCTTCATCTGATGTCATTGACGCATCAACAATTTGAGGAAACGTAAACGAGCAAATAGAGGTCAATAAAGCGATAACCGTGGCTATTCTTTTGAATACAACAATTTTTGTCATGAATTTGCCTCCTTTTCGATCATTTTTGAAACTGGAAATTTGACATGAAAAGTAGTCCCAATTCCTTCTTCCGTTTCTACTGTTATTTCACCGCCCAACTCTTTTACTATTCCGTAACAGATGGAAAGCCCCAACCCTGTACCCTTCCCGACGGGCTTTGTCGTGAAAAATGGATCAAAAATACGTGGCACAATGGATTTGGGAATCCCGGGACCGTTGTCTGATACATCGACCACTAGGTAATCATCCTCGCGTTTCGTCGAAATCCTAATTGTGCCTCCTTTTGGCTCAAGCGCATCGACTGCGTTATTTATCAAATTTACCAAAATCTGCTGGGTTTCTGAAGGTGAAATTCGAGTAGGCGGAAGTCCTTGCGAAAATTCGACCTGTATCTTGACGTTTCCTGATGTCAACCTCTGTTCGCAAAGGGTGATCGCCTCTCTCGTTATTTCATTAATATTAACCCTTTTGGGAACTGGATCGGTTTTTCTGGCGAAACTTAGCAGTTTGTGAGTGATTTGTTTGCATCGAACTCCCTGGGTCTTTATCTGGTTCAGGGAACGCTCAAATTCTTCTACCATGGGAATTGATCCGGGATCAGTGTCAGCTATCATGTCTTGCATCCATCCAGCCTCTTCTACCATGACAGCGACGGGGTTATTTATTTCATGGGCTATTCCTGCGGCGAGTTCCCCTATGGAAGCGAGTTTGCCAGCCTCAATCATTTTCTCGTTCAATATCTCCTTTTCTTCATCAACCCGTTTTATGCGAGATACAATTCTGCGGGCCAAAACTACTGAAACCATGAGGATTCCCAAGATCCCGATCGAAAAGATAAGGATAGTCAATGAGCGAACGGCGTACAACGCTTTGTAAGCGTCCTGTTCGTTCTGGCGGAAGGCAAGGACCCAGTCTCCATTTTTTAGTCGGGACATGACGTGGATTATATTAACTCCGTTATCCTTTAAGGTCTTGATGGTTGTCTCTCCTCCATCATCTGGGGCGGTTGAGGCTAGAAAACTCGTGTACGGCTCCACGTCTAATAAAATTCCCAATCGATTGTTTGTTTGAATTTCGCCCTTTTTATTAAAAATAAATGCTACGCCTGTCTCCCCAATCCTGATATTTTGGACAACCGAATTGAATTTTTCAAAATCAACAGTTCCTCTCAAGAGCCATTTTGAACCGTTGTGATCGCCTCTAACAGCTACTAGGAAATGAGGAACATCCCTGAGTCCCAGGAAAACATCACTTATGTAAGTGTCGCTTCGAATTGCGTCCTTGAACCATGGGGCATCCTTATATTCGGCGTTCTTGAGTCCAAAAGGTCCTGCATAAGAAAGCTGGACACCACTGGAATCCACGACTCCCAGGTCTACAAAAGTGTGATTGGAAACCCTTTGTAGGGATTTGAGTCTTTCTTCAAGGAAAACATGGTTCGATAATTGATCGAAAGTGTAAGAATCCATTAACAAGGATATATCGGCCAACCTTTGGTAAAGAAATCCGTTGATATTCTGTTTTTGTTCTTTGTTAAAAACCTTAAGATATTTTAATATATTATCCTTAAAGGATGTTTGTGAAAAATGCCTAATAGTCAACGTTATCAATATCAAAGGAATTACGGAGACGCTAACCACTATCAGGACGATATTTCGGGTTAAAGACCTGTAGTACGAATCATGATTTTTGTTGATACGAGACATTGGGTACCGTTTAGTGAAGCGTGGTTATAGCTGAACCTATTTATGAGTATTTGCTTCTAATCAGCCATTTCGGCGTCAAAGAAAATCGTAGCGACGGTATTGAATCGACACAGGGGTCTAATTTGGCTCAGCAAATCAATCAAGTGAACAAAAACAACAAGTCTGTACTCAGCGTTCATTACAAAAGATGTTGAATGGCGGTGAACAGATTTTTTTGTTCTCAGTGATTATGCTGAGTATCCTTAAAGCCGTTTCTACATCCATGTCAACCTACAGCAAGGGCCATTCGCTAGGTTTTATTATACGTTCGGGGACCCTCCAGTTCTACGAGAGCGCTTGCTATTTTATTTTCATGTGCGCTCTTCTTGTCTTTGGCTTCATGGATCTTGGTCATGAGCAAATCCATGTCGCACGGCTTCATCAGATAATCAAGCGCTCCAAGCCTCATGCCTTGAATGGCCGATTGAACAGTGGCGTGACCTGTCAGCATAATGACCTCAACCAATGGATATCCTGACTTGACCAACCTTAAAGTTTCAATGCCATCCATGCCCGGCATCTTTACGTCACATATTACCACGTCGATTGAAGAATTCTCCTGGAGTTTGGTCAAAGCTTCGGGGCCACTGCTTGATGTAATTACCACGAAGCCCCTTTTCACAAGCCGTTTGGCTAAAGCTTCCACGAATGGTGACTCGTCATCAATCAACAATACCGTTGTTAGCATATAATCTTCTCCTGAGAAGCCCATAACCACAAACCATGCGAGACGCCTTGGATGTTCGCATGGGGTCGTGTTAGGGGGACTTTCCATCAATATCTCACCAGCAGGAACAGCGTAATAGCAAAACTGTCAAAGCAGCCTCGCAAACGCGGGCCACACTGGCCTCCATATGGAGGAAGCCATGCAGGATAAAGCCGAACTCAATATTATAAAATATGAAGGGCCCACGTTTCATTTAAGTTCCAAAGGCGCCTCAAGATTGACTTCTAGGTGATAGTGACCATACCCATCGAGGGCCATATCACCAAACAGGCGATGGCTAATACCAACATCAATACAAAGCTCGCAACGCAACCAAACTTTAAGAACTGTCGTGAGGTGAATTGCTTTGAATCATAGGCTATGGAATTGGATGCCGCTGAGTTTACGATTAGAAACGGCATGGACCCTGCGACCAGTGTGACGTACATCACCACATCCGGGGCTATCCCTAATTGCTTGGACATCAACAGGGCTACAGGAAGGAAACAGGCGATGACCGCCACATTCATCAGAAAATTTATTGCCAGCATTACGAAAAAACCAACGCCTAACACAAAGACCAGCCAATGTTCACTCTGGAACAATGGGGCCGCATTTGTCGCGATCCAGGCTGATGCCCCCGTTTTCCATAAACAGTAGCCCAGGCTCATTGATCCGGATAGTGAGAGGATCGTGTTCCACGGAATCAATTCAATGTCCGCAATATTTAACACGTTGAAGACAAAAAACATTACGGTCGCCAAGAGAATTATGGCTGACTTATCGATCATGGGCAAATATGGGACAATGCCCTGAAGCCCCATTGAGGCTATTGTGAAAAGTATTATTACTAGACTGACGATTTCTTTCCTTGTTATCGGCCCCATGCTCCGGTTCCAAATGTGAACTTGATCACGTAACCCAGGAATGTAGAATTTTTCAGGTTCTAGAAAAATAACGAAAAGGAGCCACAGCGAGAAAATCATTAGCCATGCTACAGGCGCCATGTAATATGTATAAAGGGCAAAAGGTGTGTCGACACCAGCTATTTCGTTTAGGAAGCGTATACCAACAATTATATGAGCTGATCCCAGGAGAGTTACTATGCCGCCAATTCCGCATGCGTAAGCCATCCCCATGAATAAACCCCTACCGAATTTTGAAGTCTGGTTACAGTCCCCATAAAGATTGTATATCACCACGAGCACAGGATACATTGTCGCCGCGACAACAGTGTACGACATGAAATGAGCCAAAATAGCAATAAGGGCGAATATGCCAAGATATATTGTCGTGGTTTCCTGACCGGCAATCCTCATCATTTTGTAGATGAAACGTTTTGAGATTCCTGTTTTGGTAAAGACCGATCCGACTACCATACATCCGATTACAAAAACAACAGCCGGGTCCATGAAGTCATTGAAAGCCTCTTTGGCAGGCCGAATCATGAACAGTGCTTGAATTATGCCGATCGCCAGCCCAGTGACGCCGATTGGGACCGCTTCGAATATCCACCAGACACAGGCAAAAAGTAAAATACCTATCGCCCCCTTCCCTTGCCAGGATAGAGAAAGTGTTTTCCCCATATGATCCACAGCGTCCGGCCACGGGGGAGAGCAATAAATAACAGTAAACACGCCAATGCCCCCTAGGATCGGAATCAAGCGCGTCCAGTTCTTTTTAGTAGCGCTAATGGAACCCTCGAAGTCGGCTGCCATAACTGATTACTCCGTGGATGCGTTGATCATGAAGCCTTTTGGGCTTAAGCTTACACGCTTTGGGTCACCACGAGATCTGATGGATATAATACTCAATATTCGAACCCCAAGCAAATAAGTAGGGAAAATTGATTTGACAGCTACCTTTGTGGCTTGTAATCTAATTGAAATTCTAAAAAGAATTGTTCCAGAGACACCAAAACACAAAGATTGCAAGACCAATATTGTGATAGAGCCTGATTTTAGGCGACTACCCTTCTAAGTCTTCGACGTGCGCTATTCTCGGTCAGAATGAAAGAAGTCCTCAAAGGAGTTAAAGAATGACTGGCAAGAAGAAGTGTAAAATTGTGTCGGCTGTCCTATTGGCTTTTCTTTTAATGGTTTCGATGGCTTTTGCCGAGAAACCTATAATTATTGGGGCTCCTCTTTCCACTGCCTTCCTCTATGGATGGGCTGCTGAACGAGGGATCAATCTCGCTGTTGATGAAATCAACGCCGAAGGCGGCGTGAAAGTGGGCAACGAGAAACGACCATTCAAAGTCGATGTAATCGATACTCGCGATCTCGAACCGGGTGTTCCTGTAAGCGATGCCTTACTCGCAGTTGAAAAACTGATACTTGAGAAAAAGGCGGACTTCCTTATCGGGGGGCCTGTAAGATCTGAAGCCGCTTTGGCTGCGATGCCTCTTCTGGCGAAGAACAAAAAAATTTCCATTCTTACAACAGGGTCACTCACTCCCAAATATAATGATACAGTAGGTCAACAACCAGATAAGTACAAATACTGTTTCAGGATTTCGGGAGAGGCGAAATGGATGGTAACGGGCGAAATAGTTCCTTGTCTGGAATACATAGGAAAAACGTTTGGCTTGGACAGGCTTATGATAATGGTTCAGGATGTGGCTCACGCTCGAGCCGGTGGGCAGATACTGGCAAAAATCATGGGTGGTAAAGGGTGGAAAATCCTTGGCGAGCCCATGGTTTTTCCGACTGGGACTACCGATTTCTCGATGGGGTTGCTGGACGCTAAAAAACAAAACGCTCAGGTGATCATAATCTGGATGGACATGCCCGAGTCCGCGATACTTTTAAAACAATGGTATGATATGAAAGTCCCCGCTCTCCCGTTCGGTACTATCATTTCCGCCGCAGAACAACCGGGTTTCTGGAAAGCTACAGAAGGAAAGGGTGAGTATTGTCTGGCAAATGTGGTCAATGCTGGAAATGTTCCCAGTGAAGCGACCCCGTGGACAATGAAATTTGTCGACGCTTACAAGAAGAAATATGGTCTTGAACCAGAAGGCTATGGCACGTCTTCCAGCTACATGGCTGTTTATGCCCTGAAAGACGCAATCGAACGCGCAGGGTCCCTAGATCCGGACAAAGTCGTGGACGCCCTGAAAAAGACCGACATGATGGGAGTGTACGGCCGTATAAAGTTTGACCCAAAGACAAATCAGATTATCCCGAGCCTAAACCCCAAAGAGGGAGCTGTCGGCACGATTTTCCAATGGCAGGCCGGTAAGCGGGTCGTCGTATTCCCACAAAGCATCGCAACAGGAAAAATTCTGCTTCCTCCGTGGATGAAAAAGGAATAAACCCTCCGCTGAAGATTAACTTCGAGCCCCCGACTGGTAAAGGCCGTGTAACTGACGTTGTTGGGGCCTTCAGAGGCGTTTCATGGACATCATAATCTATGGGATTATCAACAGCGTGTCTTTAGCCCTTATGGCGGTCGGCTTTACTTTGGTCTATGGAGTGAGCCGATTGCCAAATTTTGCCCACGGGGCGCTCTATGTGCTCACGGGATACCTGACATGGATACTGATGAACAGGGCAGGACTAAACTATGTTTTTTCCGCAATAATCGCCCTCGGTTTGACTGGATTGATTGGGGCCGCCATGTATCAGCTTGTTCTCATAAGGGTTCGGGGCATGCCGATTTCGGAGATCATTGCCTCCTACGCTATCGGACTCGCTATCCTTGAAGGTCTGCGTTGGGGGGGGCTCAAAGGCGGCACATTCAGGTTGCCCCCGTTCATCGAGGGCAGTGTCAGTATTTTTGGGGTGTCTGTGGATTTTCAGAGACTGTTTGTCGTGATTTTGGGGGCAGCCATAATGGGCGCTCTTTGGCTTTTTGTGAACAGCACCAAGCTCGGCCTCGCTCTCAAGGGTATGGCCCAGGATGAACGGGCCGCAATGACTCTGGGGATAGACTCCGACCGTATGGCTGTCACGGCTACTGCAATAGGGTCCATCTTGGCGGGCGCAGCCGCTATTATCCTGTTGCCGCTCGGTAGCATCGTAGTGGAATCCGGGTATCATGTCCTCATAATGGCTGTCGCAGTATGTATCGTAGGTGGTCTGGGAAGCTGGACCGGCGCAGTTATGGCCGCCTTCATCATCGGTTTTGCCCAGATAATAACGGTTGTATATTTCGGGGCCCATTACCAGGTGGTGGTAGCATTGTTAGCAATTGTCGTCACTCTAATTTCTCGTCCCAGCGGTTTGTTTGGAAGGCAAAAAGAATTGGAGGAGCGAGTCTGATATGTCCGGTTCCAAAGGAGATCGTCGCAAAGAACGGGTAGACCGTGGAATCAAGGTCAGGTCTGATAGTGTCTACGCCATTTCCTCGTGGAGAGAAATAACCTACCTGGTCGCTCCTCGTCTGGCGTTAATTCTAGTGCTTGCGGTCGCCCCTTTTATCTTGAGCGCAGCGCCATACTGGCAACGCGTCGTCTCAATTATCTGTGTATATTCTTTACTCGCTATGGGGTTCGATTTTCTTGCCAATTATGTCGGGCTGGTATCCTTGGGTGGTGGCTTCTATGTGGGGGTAGGGGCCTACGCTGCGGCCCTGCTAAACACGTATGTTGGGTTGCCCCCGGTAATCACAATCCCGATGGCAACACTGTTGGGAGCAGCAATTTGTACTGTTCTATTTCTCCCCTGTTTGCCCCTGAGAGGGGTATATTTTGCAATAGTGAGCCTGATGTACCCTTTGCTTGCGGCTAGAATTATCGAAGCCCTGGACATATTTGGCGGCACGGATGGTATTCTGGGGGTTGATGGGTTTTCAAACGTCTGGGTGGAGCAATATTTTCTTGTACTATGCGTTCTTGTTATGGTCTTTGCGCTGAGACGACTGGTCGAGGAGGATATCGGTCTGGTTTTCAGGGGGGTCAAGGACAATGATCAGGCTGTAAAGGCTTCCGGGATAAACATCAACGAATACAAGGCCCTTGGTGTGTTTATCGCTTCTGCCCTCGGTTGTCTCGGAGGGGCCTGCCTCACTCACATGTACATGTGGGCTGGTTTGTCGCAGTTTGCCCTCGATTTCTCAATCATTCCTATCGCCGCCACAGTAGTAGGTGGTGGAGGCACACTGGTCGGGCCGGTCCTCGGGTGTATGATTCTTGTTCCGGTTTCCGAGTTGTTACGGGACTTCGGCTCGCTCAGGATAGCCGTCTATTCGATAGTCCTGACAGCGTTTATTGTTTTCAAATCTGAAGGTATAATGACCTATGCTGCAAGAAAATATGAGCAATTCGAACGGTGGGCGGAAATATAGTTTGGACCAATACAAACACAACGCCATTGCCAGGAGTTACGCGACGGCAAATTTTAGCCGGCGCTGGATAGATTTTCTCTCCGGTCTAAACGGCAAATAGCGATTTGCTCCTGTATGGTGGAGTAACATATGGGTTCAGAACCATTATTGTCAGTCCGCAATGTGAGTAAAAGATTCGGTGGGGTCCTTGCTTTGTCGGCGCTTAGCCTGGATGTTTTCACTGGAGACATCGTAGGTATAATTGGACCCAATGGATCGGGTAAGACCACACTGGTAAATGCTATTACAGGATTTATCCAGGCTGATACCGGGACAGTACACTTTAAGGGAAAAAACATTACCAACTGGGAACCGCACAAAATTGCGGCGATAGGTCTGACTCGAACATTTCAGGTCATGCGTCCATATTTCAGTTTGCCGGCATACAAAAACCTGATTGTCCCTCTTTTTTCCCCTCGCGCCAGGAAAACTGGCGGCTGGAGAGGTGGTGGGAAAATGGGCAGTCGCGACACGGTTGCTGTTGACATTCTTGAAGAGATCGGTTTTGAACGTGACTCCTATGTCCCATACAAGATGGCCTCATCGTTGCCTACAGGCTATCTGAAACGTTTGGAACTAGCGCGCTGTCTTGCTTTAAGACCGGAGATAATCATCTGTGATGAGGTTTTCTCAGGATTGAGCATGAGCGAAATGGCCAGCATGGTCCCTCTTATAGAAAAGCTGCAAATGGAAGGGATAACGCTGATAATGATAGAA
>JAJYDQ010000102.1 GCA_021777225.1 Deltaproteobacteria bacterium | reverse complement strand
ACAGAACTGTGATATGCCTGACAGTCTTTCTGATCTCAGTGTTTTTCACGGGATTCCAGTTCCGTGGATTAGGGCTAATCTGGGCGCAATCCGAGGTGTACTCTGAGGAATCAAATGTGAAACCTAAGCATCCTACGGATCAGGAATTTCCAGTGCCGATGAAGCCGCTGTCAAAAACTATTACGCCATGTCGGGCATGTCATGGTCCTGAAAAGGATTTCCCTGTAAATTTTAAACGCCGAGAGGACCTTCTTGTCCACACGAACATTAAACTTAACCACGGCGGTGTTCGTCTATGGTGCCTGGATTGCCATAACCCCGAAAATCGAAATTATCTTTTACCCTTGAGTGATGGCAAGCCGATAGATTTCGAGCATTCTTATTTACTCTGTGGGAAATGTCATGGAACCAAGTACCGGGATTGGCGTTATGGCATACACGGCAAAAGGACCGGTTTTTGGAATGGGGCAAAGAGTTACTATTTGTGCGTAAGTTGCCATGACCCTCATTCACCCCGATTTAAGCCATTAACCCCAATGCCGCCGCCTAAAAGGCCTTGGACGCCCAAAGAACCTCGGGCAAACAAATAAGGGTCAACTGATCATGAGCAAAGAAGAATTAGAAAAATCAGACCGGATCAGTGAACTGCAAGACCTCCGTGGATCGAGCCAAATTCCGGATGAGGGAGAACAGAAGGAATTGATGGATCGCAGAAGGTTCTTTCAAGGCGCAGCGGGTGTTCTGGCTACCATGATGTTGGGTTCCTGTTCTTGGCAGGAATTTTTTCAGAATAATTTCAGAAGGATGACCAAGGGAGAAATTGAGCAAACTGTCGAAAGGCTAAGAGTCGAATATAAAGAGAAATACGGGAAAGAGTTTGTCGTAGGGACGGAAGGTCCAATAGACGCGACTCTCTTCGGGTATGCGCTTGACCTTCAGCGATGCATTGGCTGCCGACGTTGTGTTTACGCATGTGTCGAAGAAAACAACCAGTCACGTGACCCGCAGATTCAGTACATACGAGTGCTCAGATTTAAAGATGGCGAAATGGACCTCGAGCATTCCACCATATATTACGATCCCGAGGAAGTTCCGGAAAAAGGTCACTACTATATGCCGGTTCAATGCCAGCATTGCGCCAATCCTCCGTGTACAAAAGTTTGTCCGGTTCAGGCGACGTGGACCGAACCGGATGGCATTGTGGTGGTTGATTACAACTGGTGTATCGGATGCCGGTACTGCATGGCTGCTTGTCCATATATGGGCAGATGGTTCAATTTCGCCGAGCCGGTCATTCCTGCGGACAAGGTCAATGTAAACACTCATTATCTTGGAAACAGGCCAAGGATGAGAAATGTAGTTGAAAAATGCACTTTCTGTATTCAAAGAGTTCGAAAAGGCCGATATCCCGCATGTGTAGAGGTTTGCCCGGTCGGCGCCAGAAAATTTGGAAACCTTCTGGATCCGGAAAGTGAAATCAGCCGGATCATTCAAACCAAGCGCGTTTTTAGGCTGAAATCAGAACTTAACACACAGCCCAAGTTTTACTATTTCTTCTCGATTTAGGATTTGAGAGGGCGTCATGGGTAGATTTTTCGTTGGGGCCGCACAAAGGATAATCAGAGGAACGCCGCTTTATTACGTATGGGTTGTGTTTCTGCTCATTATGATCTCTATCGGCATAGGGGCTTACGTCAAGCAGATGAGGTTAGGCCTGATCGTAACAGGAATGACCAGTTATGTATCGTGGGGATTATATATCGGCAATTTCACGTTTCTGGTTGGGGTCGCGGCTGCCGCTGTTCTCCTGATAATTCCAGCGTATCTTTATGACTTTGGCCCCATAAAGGACATCGTAATCATTGGGGAAGCTCTTGCCGTAAGCGCTTTACTGATGTGTTTAATGTTTGTTACGGCCGATCTGGGGCGGCCGGACAGGGCCTGGCATCTGATACCGGGGCTTGGGATATTGAACCTCCCGAGGTCCATGCTCGGTTGGGACATTGTTGTCCTGAACGGATATCTTTTCCTCAATTTGTTTATTCCGGGCTACATCCTGCACAAGGCGTACAACGAAAAACCAGTAAACATGAACTTTATACTCCCGTTCATTTTACTTTCAATCCCGTGGGCCGTCAGCATTCACACAACAACCGCATTTATCTATAATGGCCTTGCGGCTCGCCCTTTCTGGAACGCTTCCATCCTGGCGCCCAGATTTCTCGCGTCTGCATTTTGTTCAGGTCCGGCCCTGATAATACTATTGTTTCAATTGGTGCGGTATTACACAAAATTTCATGTCAAAAACGAAGCTCTGTTCAAAATAGCGGAAATGATTTCGATCGCAATGGCGATTAACCTGTTCCTCCTTGGAGCTGAGTTTTTCAAGGAGCTTTATTCTGATACCCACCACCTGTCGCCACTTGAATATCTTTATGTTGGGTTACAGGGTAAAGGGCGCCTGGTTCCGTGGATCTGGACCGCATTCACGTTCAACATCATAGCGTTTTTCATTTTTCTCATACCATATACAAGAAAACGGTTTGTGACTCTCAATATCGGATGTGTCCTAATCATCATAGGCATCTGGATCGAAAAGGGTATGGGACTCATAATTCCTGGGTTCATACCGGCTACTCTTGGTGAAGTTTGGGAATACGCTCCTACTTTGATTGAAGTCCTGGTTTCAATCGGTATCTGGTCTATTGGAGCGCTCACGCTTACGGTCATACTCAAGGTTATTATTCCTATTGAATTGGGCGAGTTTACAAGAACTACGAAAATTGTCGCCTGATAGAACCAATTGAAATTGTCAAAGCGCAAGGCAGTGGAGTCATAAATGAGAAGAAACGCAATGAAGATGGTGGCTTATATTGCTTTTTGCGGCACGCTTGTTTTTGTTTCCGCTATAGCCATGGCTCAAAACAAAACAGACGAGCCTCAAAAAGGCGCACCATCTTCCAGCTCAACGCTGTCCACGGACTCTGTGAAGAACCGCGGGCAATTAGGTGTACCGACCAAAGAAATGATTCCTGGTTTGTTAAAGGACTTGGCCAGTCAGAACGAAGTTGTTCGACTTGACGCGGTAGAAACTCTATCCGAGCTTGGCAATGAAGCCACATCGGCCATACCCTCCCTGATAAACATGCTGCATGATAAGGACCCTCTGGTACGTGGAACAACTGCCCTCGCTCTGGCCGGTTTTGGTCCCAAAGCTGCTCCAGCGATCCCTGAACTTATCAAGTCTCTCGGAGACGAAAACAGAAGAGTCCGAGAAGGAGCTTCTCTAGCGCTTGAGAATATCGGCAAGAGTGCTGTTGATCCTCTGATGCAGGTTTTAAACAGGGGAAAGGGGCAAGATGTGGATTTGGCGATTCAGGCCCTTGCGAGGATTGGTAAAGATGCGGAACAGCCGTTATTGGCGGCGTTCGAGTCCAAGAATGAAAAAACAGCCCGAGCTGCGTCTATGGCTCTAACTATGATGGGTCCAATTCCTGTTGATTCTCTAGTGAAACTGTTGACAGGGAGCGATCCAAAACTGGCTCAAAGAGCTGAAGACACATTAATCGCAATCGGCGTCCCTGCAATTCCTGCGCTTGTTAAGGCCCTCCGGGCCAGATGATCAAATATCCAGGCCACATCGAAACGTTTCCTGATTTGGTATAACGACAAAGAGGAGCGGGAAATGACAAAGTCCATCCACTTCTTGCTTGTAATAACCCTTGGGCTCTGGGTTATAAGCCCGGGATTTGCCGCAGAGGCTCCTAACGCAAATTCAACCCCCTCTCCTCCTAGCAGTCTAAATCCAACATGGAAAGAATTTTTAGCCCCACCTTTGGCGCCCGGGGAACTGCCTGATGCTCACAGGGTACAATTTGGCAAACAAAACTGTCAGGATTGTCATAAACGTGAGACGCCAAAAATGTACCAGCAATGGTTGGGCTCAAAGCACGGCCTGAATAATGTAAAATGTGGAATTTGCCACGGGGACGCCAACAACTACAGGGCCCAACCGGATAAAAACATTTGTATTGGTTGTCATTCCCAGCAGGTTAAGAATATGCCACAGGACGCATTGGTGACTAATTGCGCATTTTGCCACAAAGCCCACTGGTTTACTGTCCATAAGATTAAATTATACGAAAAATTTATGCCTGGGAGAGAAAATCGTTTCAAGGTGCCTGGATTCTGATCAGGTCAGATTCGAAGCTCTTGCGGAGGACGAACAATGGATTTGACTAGACGTGAAATGATCAAACTATCAGCGGCCAGTTTCGCTGCTGCCGCATTAAATATGTCTCTCCCGAGAAATTCATCTGCTGATGAAGAGATTGTTGTGGACAAATGGGTCAAGGGGACCTGTCGATTCTGCGGCACCGGGTGTGGTATTTACGCGGGAGTCCGAAATGGCCAGCTCGTGGGAATCAGGGGTAATCCGAAAGCTGCGACCAATTTTGGTTTTCTCTGTGTAAAAGGTTTTAAGGGTTACATGAGCATGTATCACCCTGATCGCCTCAAATATCCTATGATCCGAAGTGAAGACGACAAGTTCCATAGGGTCTCCTGGGATGACGCTCTTAGCAAAGTAACAAATAAATTTAAGGAATTACATCAGAAATTTGGGAAAGACTCTGTAGCGTTTTATGGGTCCGGCCAGTGCATGACAGAGGAGAGTTATACCTTCAACAAACTATGGAAAGGCGGGCTCCGCTCAAACATGGTTGAGGGTAACCCGAGATTATGTATGGCCTCGGCCGTAGGCGGCTACATAACCACATTTGGAGCGGATGAACCCGCCGGGTCGTATGCTGACATAGAAAAGGCGAAGACACTGTTTATAGTTGGGTCCAATATGGCGGAATGTCACCCGATACTGTTTCGTAGGGTTGCGAGACACAAATTGCAGGACCCTGACAACGTTAACATCATCGTTTGTGAGCCTAGGTTGACACCAACAGCCCGGATCGCGGATATCTGGCTGCCCGCTGATCCTGGGACCGATCTGGCCGTCTTTCATTGTATGGCTCGAGAACTTATCAAGAACAACTGGACGGATTCCTGGTATATAGAAAACCTGTGCCGGTTCTCGACCGGCGCTAAAGTTGTAGATTTTAACGCCTATAAGCAATTCCTTGAACAATTTACCCCAGAAGCGGTTGAAAAAATCACCAGATGTCCCGGAGCCAACATTAAAGAGGCCGCCCGATTATTCGGTTCTCAGTGCCCTACTATGAGTCTGTGGACTATGGGGTTGAATCAGAGGACCCGAGGAGTTTGGGCAAATAATTTAATGCACAACCTGCATTTGATCTCCGGCAATATTTGCAAGGAAGGCGCCGATTCCTTTTCAATAACCGGTCAACCCAACGCGTGCGGAGGCGTAAGAGAAACGGGTTCCCTATGCCAGCTATTACCTGGCACAAGAGCTATTACCGACGCCGCAGCGAGGGCTGATGTTGAGAAGTCCTGGAAAATACCTGCAGGCTCAATAGATCCTAAACCAGGTTTCCATACGATGGAAATGTTTGCGAAACTTGGAGCTGAAGATGACACGTCAAAGCCATTGAAGGCTATGCTGGTCTCAACCACAAACCCTGCGCAGTCTTTGCCCAATGCCCCAAAATACTATAAAGGCATGAAAGACGCTTTCCTGGTAGTCCTGGATATATTCCCCACCCGGACGACTCAGTTGGCGGATGTAATACTGCCCGCTGCTTTTATCTATGAAAAGGGCGGAGTATATGGCTGCTCTGAAAGACGAAGCCAGCTTACGCAGAAATGTGTCGAGCCACCAGGCGAGGCTAAGGCGGATCTTTGGATAGCGGCCCAGATTGCGAAGAGGATGGGGCTGGAAAAGCTTATTCCCTGGAATGGGGATGACGCTCCAACCAGTTACAAAATGGCATGGGACGATTACAGGGAATGTGTTAAGCTGACTGAACATACTCTTTTCGGTATCACTTACGATCGTCTCACACAAATGGAAGAAGGCCTGCAATGGCCGTGTCCCAATGACAAAAGCCCCGGGACTTCCCGCCGATATGTCAGAGGGCATGACCCGCTGATGAACATGCCAGACATCGTAAAAGTCCCTTCTAGCGCACTGATATATTTTTACGGTGACAAGCAGCACGAAGGAAAGGCAAATGTATTTTTGAGACCTTACAAAGGGCCGGAAGAACCTCCTGACAAGGACTACCCGTTTTTCCTGACCACAGGAAGGGTTATAGAGCAGTGGCACAGTGGCACAATGACCATGCGGGTCCCCGAGATTGCTCGGTCCAAGCCAAACGCCTACATTGAAATTAACCCCTCGGACGCTAAAGAATACGGTATAAAAGAAGGCGACATGGTCAAAATCTCCAGTCGCCGAGGTTTCAATATTATGCCGGCCAGAATCGTGAAGAACTCATTGCCTGGGATACTCTTTGTGCCATGGTTCGACCAGACGTGGGACCGTATGATAAATCGAGTTACCATTGACGCTTTTGACGAAGGTTCAAAACAGCCTGAATTCAAGATATGCGCCGTGAAAATTGAACGGGTTGGTGATCCAAAAGATGTCGCGGACATGTACATAATTTCCGATGTTAATACTCCTTTTCCTTTGAAGATTTAGGCAATGGTCATAACTGGTAGCGTTATCATGGTGATGCCGGGTTCAGATGTCGTTGTGGAAGAGAAACTTCGATCCTTCCCACAGGTGACTTGTCACGCAAAATCCAACTCGGGGATGGATATGATTGTCAACGTTGAAGCTGACAACCATCATGAACTGGAGAGCTTGTGTCAAAAAATTAAGGATGATATTCCGGAAATAATTGATATTGGTCACGTATACATAAACTTTGAAGAAGAGATTCAAAAGATCGAATCCGGGACCTGGCAAAACTATTACAACCTCAACGACTAATCAAATTATTGTCCAATCCGGAAGGTCTTTACTTTGGCCCCTGTACACTTTCTGGCTCTCTTAAAGAATTGGTTAATCAGTTCCGAAAGACCAATCGACAAAAACTTTGCCGCCAATCGGTTGAGACCGCCTGGAGCGGTAGAAGAAGCCAAATTCATGGCTCTTTGTATTCGTTGCAACCGCTGTCTTGAAGTCTGCCCATATGGTTCAATTAAACGGGAAGGTTTTGGTATTGCCATTGGCACACCCTATGTGTATCCAGAAAAAAAGGCATGCTACTTATGTATGGCTTGTTGTCGCCTCTGCCCAACTGGGGCGCTTGACAACCAGCTAAAGGTCCCGGAAAAAGTGCAAATGGGCAAGGCTAAAATCGATACCAAGACCTGTTACAGCCATCTTTTTCTGGAACATGACGTCCTCCCCGAGTCTCGTGGCGGTAGTATCGGGGCGCTTTGCAACACGTGCTATTACGTTTGTCCCCTCCAGGACAGTGCCATAATGTTGAAAGACAATTTATTCCCTGTAATTCTGGATGGATGTGTCGGGTGTGGTATCTGTGTGGAACGTTGCCCGACCAGTCCAAATAGGGCTATAAGCATAATCCCGACTGGTATGGGGCGACCTGACGAAGCTGGCTTCTATTTTCGAAAGGCTCGAAGGTCTTACGAAAACAGCAGTTCATTGCAAAAAACAGATGATTCCAAATCCCTTTCAGGTGAGAAATTGCTGGAGCAAAAATTTAAAATCCAGAACTCTGACAAGGCCCCAAAATTTGAATTTCCATATGAGCCTCCCAAAAATAGGGGGGATTGGGATTGAAATACGGGCGATTTAGAATTGCGACCCAAACCGTTGTCTTTCTGTTGATGTTCGCTATTCCTTTGTTGAACGTATATGAATTGTATTTTATTACCGGAACATATTATGCCCTGAATGTCGGTGGATTGGGGGTAGCCGATCCTGTAGTCATACTTCAGGCCATGTTCGCTTCCGGGCAACTCACCTTACCGTTGTTAAGCGCGGCTGTGTTCCCCATCTTCGTGGCGCTGATAATGGGGCGGGTCTGGTGTGGATGGTTGTGTCCTTACCTGTTTATATCCGACCGAGTCGAATCCTTGAGGCAATTCATCAGAAGAAAAGTATTTAAAGTTGATCATCCTGTTGCAAATAGAGAGGTTCAGAATTCTTTCAGGGCCAATTTTATTCGGTTTTCGTTTCTAATCACAGGCACGGCGTTTGGGGGGATGCTGGGTATTCCAGTCCTGAACTACATCAGTGCCCCAGGGATTTTAAGCACTGAGGCGATGATATTTGTTAAGGAAAGATCTTTTTCGATTGAGATTCTTTTTGTCTTAGGGATAGTAGGGCTTCAGTTGACCTTATTGCCAAGGTTCTGGTGTAGGATGTTTTGCCCGACCGGGACGCTTTTATCTTTGATTCGTAGTCCACAAACGCTCCGTGTAGACTCTTTAAGTAAACACCCGACTACTCCATGTTGCAAGGAAATTTCCTGTTCGGATGTTTGTCCTATGGGACTCCAACCGTACAGGGAGTCCCGGGACCTGCTTTGCGCAAATTGTGGGCAGTGTATAGACGCCTGCAAACATGACCGTTTGAGGTTCTACAGTATGGGGAGCGCCTAAAAAGTCACCTCCATCATACCCTGGAACCCGAAGATTCCCTGGATTTCACGATTGGGATTAACCGCCCAACCAAATGGACCATCACCAGGTTGTGGGTAGAGATATGTTACACCACCTGTGGCTGTATAATGGTTCGCAAGATTTTTATCTACGCACGCGTATTTGAACCATGCGCCAGGCAACCAGTATGCGCCGCGAAAGTGAGTGGTCATATTTTCCAGCAGTTTCCAGTCAACCCCGACGGAAATCTCCCACCCGAGTGCGTCATCAGGTATGGAAGGAGCAGGGTTAGCGTAATTATTCTGCGGCGCTTTAAAAATCGTGGGAGAAGCTGGAGCGAGCTGTTGACCTAGCAAGATAACAGAACCGCCCCCATTTCCATCAGAAGCCGGTGTCAGAGAACCCCAACCCCAACCCTTGGAAACCCGGTTTGCATAGAAGAAGGTTCCATAAATATTTAAGTTAACGGCGAGAGCATAGTCCAATCTGGCGGCGAGAGACGAAGCGTCTGTCATGTAACCTTCACCATTGCTGTCGATAGCGTTGAGACCAGCCCCGTACTGATAAGCCATCAAAAGGCTGTATGGTCGAAACATTTGAGTGGTGGCGTAAGTAGCGCCATTTGAGACATTTTCCCATGATTGCTTGTTGATCCAAATTCCGTGCCTACGGTCAGGGCCCGGAATCCATGAATAGAAAAGGGTTAGCTTTGCTGGACCAGACATTACCCCGAAATCCGCAAAGTACTTCCACGATTCATTGTAGTACGGGGCGAAGTTGCTACCTCCACCATCGGTGTTATCCGTATCGTTTTGGGCTGGCTGCACATGCCGGTCGACTCTCCACCATGCGAGTTCATTGTTGAAGAAGAATTTTCCGTTGTTGTATTTGAAATAAGCTGACCCATCTACATAAGTCTGGTCATATGTTCTTGCAGTAAGGGTGTTGGCATTGGTCGTTGCGCCGGCGGGGCCATTGTGCGTAGGTATGTATTCGGCCAGCACGCCGAGTTCAATATTCCCGTTCGAATATATGAACCACGCTTCGGGGTGCAGGTTGCGCTTACGATCATTGTCAAATATTCTGTAGGACGAAATCCCGGTCTGAGGACCAACCCCAAGGGTAGTGCTAACGATGTCCCGGCCGGCCATTGAGTTCTGCCATGTTTGGCCTCGCCAGGGGTACACGACGAAAGCCGCTCTAAGCGGACCATAAAACACCGTGGGACCAATAGCTTCAGTTGTGGCGTTGTGCTGGTCGAACAGCCCGCCCATTCCCCAGATAAGTGGTCGTTTGCCTGCGTTCAAATGACCCCACGGCAAGTTGGCGTTGAACCACCAGTAAGTCCATGTGCCGGAAGCCATCGGATTGTAAACGCCCAGAGCGGTACTGTTCTCATAGAGTCCATAATCATTGGTTGCGTAACCAATTTGATACATAGCTTTAAACGTAATAGCGTTGTTCACTTTTATCTCAGGCGCAAATTCCATTCTTGACCATTGCATGGACGCGTCCGTGCCAGTGACAATGCCGTATTGCACGCCATTGATGGTTCGCATTCCAACGAATCCGTTCATTGAGTTGAATTTTGTAGTACCAGCGTTGGCGGTCGCGCTTGCCTGATCATAGGCGCCAAAGAAACCAGCGTGACCATATTGATCAAAATAATCATATGCCCACATATAATCCCCGTTAATGTTCACTTCCCAGGCAAACGCCTGAGTGACAGCGAACAATAGGCCTATGGTTATAATTAGTAACCACATCAGTCTATTCATAACGACTCCTTCCAAATTAAATTGCCCCAAGGGCGCATTTCCAGCTTCGCACGCCGCATGACAGCGAGCGCGAAACCGGAAGGAATTCAACCAACAGCAAAGATTGCTTTTAGCGACGCCAGCCAATCAAAGGACACATAATAGTATGTTCATATGGCATTTTAGACATAATCAGTCCCGAACTCAAAATCCTTTGTCAAGAAAAAACTACAGGCTGGCCCCAACAATCAAATCGTGAATCGCTCACGACAAAACAATATGCCGCGTCAAGTATCCAGCCGCGTTATAAAGACCTAATTGATAGATGAATAGTCAATATATGAGTATAATTACCACAACAGCCCTATGATGTCCAAATAGAAAATCACTCCGATACGGCTAATATTTTCAGCTTACTAATAAGCAAAATGACGCTATGATATGGCGTTACTGGAACGAGGACTTGACGCCCCAAGTCTCTTGTAATAAAGGGACCCCCTATTTGCGCGTATCCCGCGATTTACTCAGTGGATCTCAAATCAGTTTCGGAATGATCCATTCACAATGATTCAGCTGTTAGCAACAAATAGATTTGTCCGCTTTTATAGCAAATGAATTGTCCTCTTTTTAGGAACTACGGGAGACAAGCGCAGGGCGTAGCCCGAAGCTTTCTCCCGTAGTAAGAGGCGCT
>JAJYDQ010000101.1 GCA_021777225.1 Deltaproteobacteria bacterium | reverse complement strand
GTGTTTAGTACGAGTTGGGTCATTCCAATGATTCCATTAAGTGGAGTCCTGATCTCGTGGCTCATGTTCGCAAGAAATTCACTCTTTGCTACGCTCGCCTGTTCCGCAAGTTTTCGGGCTTCGATTAACTCTGTGACATCTATGAAAGATTCGATTCCCGAAATGATTCTTCCATCATTATCTTTTTCTACAGACGCATTTTTTAAAACGGTCAAGATACGTCCGTCTTTGGTTCGTATGGAAGACTGATGTCTGACAAGACGGTCCTTTGGGCCTAATTGAAACAGGCTGTAAGGTTCGTCGCCCTCTTCTTCGCCAAGGACACTGGATGTTTTCCCTATTATGTCTTCTCTTTCAAACCCTGTAATTGAACAGAACTCTTCGTTAACTCCGGTAACAATTCCAGCGGAGTCGAGGGTGAATATGGCGGTTGCAGCCGTAGACAGCAGACGTTGCTGCTCCTGGTTTGCACGACGCAACCGATCTTCCGCCTGCTTGCGCTCGGTGATGTCTCTTGCTATTGACTGGAATCCAGCAAAGGCCTCTCCTGTAAATACCATTTGAGTACTTTGCCCTATCCACAAAGTCATGCCATGTTTGGTAACCATGGGGAATTCGTAGTAAGTGACCGGAAGTCTCTTTACGAATTGGCGGCCGTAAAACCTAATAACTTCTTCCCTGTGATCTGGATGAATCAACTCAGTAAAGTGTTTTCCAAGGATTTCATTCTCAGCGTAACCGGTTAATCGCAAAACCACAGGATTGACAAAAGTAAAAAATCCTCCCTCGTCAGTTTGAAAAATGATGTCACTTGCATTTTCTACAAGGCGCCGATAGCGTTCCCCGATTTCTCTGGTCGCTGCCTCTTCAGACCGCTTGCGCTCCGTGATGTCAGTGACCACTGAACAGATCACATGGCCACCGCTATTCTCTTCCACCGATTCGGCAGGCGCATCCATTCCAATACTTTCGACGTAGGCATAAAACAACGAACCATCTTCCCGTTTGAGACTCAGCTCGCAACTGTGTTTCACTTTATGCCCAAGCACGGAAATGATATGCTGATCCCATTGGTCTCGATTCTCGGGAGCGACGAAGTTTCCAAAACCTCGCGCAATCAGTTCTGAGCGAGGCATCCCGAGGAGCGCCGCTCCGGACAGGTTGACTTGATTGATGAGCCCCTTATGGTCAAGAATAAAGTATCCAACAGGAAGTGAATCATAAAAGTCTTGGCACTTATTCCTGGACTTTTCCAATTCTAGGTGACCTCTCTTGAGTTCCTCATCCTGCATCTTCAGCTCAAACTGGTGGACATGGAGTTCGTGGATTATCTCTTTAGAGGTTTCGTCTTTGGATTCAGGCGGTACATGAGACTTGCCAAGTTTCTCCTCAGCAGCGTCCTTCAAGGCGCTTTCGCCACTTCCTTTTTCGTCCAGGTCTCTTTTGTTTTCCATATCTAAAGATCCTTACAACCGTCCAGAGCCACAATAACATTGGACTTACAGGTCATCTCTTTAGTCGTCAAATAATTCAGGGTAAAGTTTCCTGGCGCAGTCCGGAAAAATACCGTGGGTGAATTCGGCTTCCTAATGTTCACTTATTACATTTAGAATGTTTTCATTCAACTTTTGGTTTATTTCGTAAATATCTGTTCTATCTAATATTACCTCAGTCGTAGTGAGATATTAAAGTTGAATTTCTCTGATCATTCATTACTACCATTTCACCGCACCTTCATGACCTAGGGGAACCCTGTCGCCATGATAATATCCTGAAGGTGAAAATTATAGTTTTACGACAAGTTATTGACAAAATAATTACCACAGTCTAGTTATCTCACGATTTCTAGAATTTCTATATCTTGTCCAAGAAAGGAGAACTAATGAAAAAACTACTTTTGATGGCCATCGGGATGGCTATGCTTCTGGGGTCGTTCAGTTATGCCGCAGACGAACCTGCTAAGGCTCCTACGCCCGAAAAGGCCCCCGTAGCGGCGCCTGCTCCTGCGCCAGCCCCTACGACTACGGTAACCCCTGCTCCGAAAGCAGCTCCGGCGCCTCCTGTGGCTGGTTCTGAAACCGTAATCTTAGGCGTAACGGTTACAGAGTTGACGAATGTAGTCAATGGTTGGAGCGTCAAGAAACAGGTCTTGGGTAAGCGAGTCTACAACGACAAGAAGCAGAAGGTTGGCACGGTAGAGGATATTATCATCGCTCCCGATAGGGTCGTTACTTATGCGATAATTGGGGCTGGTGGGTTCCTCGGAATGGACAAGCATGACGTTGCGATTCCCATCAAGCAATTTAAAGTGGTAGATGGAAAGTTTACCTTACCTGGCGCCACAAAAGATACCATCAAGAAAATGCCGGTCTTCAAATACGCAAAATAATATTGATCCGGCCAATTTTAGTATCAAAATCTCACAGAAGACTTAGGTGTGAGCTAGGCAATATCACCGTGATATGTCTAGCTCCATGACAGCTTTAGAATATGGTTGCGCTTACAAAATCTCTCAATATCATCCCTTAATGACGCCAATTTAAGCTTGATGGTATCCTGCTCTAATTCAAATACAACCTGTTAAATCATTCTGGCCCACAGGGCCTGGAATTCCGCGGGGAAAGCAGCCATGTCTTCGTTTCTCCGGGTCGTGTAACCTTATCGTAACCCCAGACACTTGTTTCAATTCGAAAAACTTTTTCACCAGCCTCAAACAATGTGACCTCTCCCGAAGAAAGCAATTTTGTGACTCCATCAAGTTCGTTATTCTTGAGCATCGGCACAAGAAGGTTCTGTGTTTTCTGAGAGTCACCAGCGTACATATCCCTTAAAACTATTCTGCAACTTAGGTTTTCTGCGCAAACAACACCACCAAAGACAAAAAACCATAGTACAGAAATGATAGCTCTATTCATGGTTCTCTCCTTCACAGTGATAACAAATTACTGGCTGAAAACCCGTTGTTCACCTTGATAATATCTAAGTATATTAATCACTTTGTCCTTGCTCTTAATACTTCGCCACCGTCACTGCCGTCATTACTTGCCAGATAGCGCTTTGACGCCTAGGGTTTCGATCAGGCGGTTGACATCGGTTGTCTTGAGATTCATCCCGCCTTCTGACACAGGAAGTAGCATAATACGTTTTCCCTGAAGCGCCTCAGCAATTCTCAGTTTTACAATCACCTCACCGCCCGGTCCTGAAAGGGCGTTGTTCATTTCCTGGATCCCTTTGGATTCCGCAATGCCTTCGGTTTTAACGGCCGTCGCCAGGAGCTGCTGCTGTTCATTATAAACATCCGCTTCGATTTTATCCTTGAGGTATTGGCCGTCTGCATCAGCCACCATTTTGTTGACTTCACCCCGGGCTTCTTCCAGTTTACGCTTGTATTCTTCCAGGGCTGCGTGTTGGGCAGATTTGTTTTTCTCCACCTGCTGATCCGCTACTTTTTTATCTTCGATAGCCTTCGTATATTCGGGGTTGAAACGATAGTCATTGGTCAGTACTTTTTCCACGATGACACCCATAGGCCCAAGGATTTTCTGAAGCTCCTCTTTAGCCTTGTTGGATTGGGCCTCTCTGGATTCCGCGACGTAGAAGGCCTCAGTCTTGAGTTCGCCGAAAATGTCCCGCGGTTTGCTCCGCGCGACTGTTCGAACAACTTTGTCCCGTAAGATTGCGTCATTGCGAGCCACATACTGGAGAATATAAGGGGCTTTACTCGCATCGATGCGATAGGCGATGATCACATCGAGACTGATGTCGTTGCCGTCAACAGTTTTGAACACCAGATCGTCCCGAGTTCTCCTGTCACCTGACGATGACGAAAACGTCATGTCCAGGTTCTGTAACTTGGTGTCAAAGACATTCCAGTCGTTGATAAACGGCAGGAAAAAGTAGGTGGCGCCCGGAGCGTAGACCCTGTCTTCAACACCCTTTTGGCCGAAAAGAGCCAGTTTGCGGGTTCGGACACCTACTTCCGTTTCCCCTGTAGTGTGGGGAACGCAGCCGGCCAGGGAAAGCATGACCGCCACTGCAAAGGACAAGATCAAAAAACGCTTCATTGTCCGCCCCCTTTCCGAACATCAAATAATTGCAGGACATTATTCAGATTTAACGGGTTGACCCCAGCCGGGCCGTCGCTCGGAAGAACGATAATGTCCAGGCCTTTGTAAGCGTCTGCCATTTTCAGCCCTACCATGCGCTCGGATCCGATCCCTTTCAGGGCTTCATTTTTGAGGCGCACCCTTTCCGCTTCAGCAAGCTTCACCTGGAGGTCCGCTTCTGCTTTTTTGCTACGGACGTAAAGATCCTTCTCAGCGATCTTACGGGTGACATAGGCTTTGCCCTTTTCAAGCTCAACAGCGGAGATCACCTTCCCCTCTTGTACGATTTTCTTCAATTGGGCTTCTTCCTTAGCCGCCCGAGCCGCCGACTGGTTGGTAAATACCATCTGATCCTGAAGCTTCTTCTCCTCTATGTTTTTCTGGATCTCCTGGCTGTATTTGAAATAGCGTACCAGCACCTGATCTACTTCGATTCCTTTCAGATTCAGTTCGTTGTTGAGTGTCTTCTTGGCTTCCTCCGCTTTTTCAACCCTCAGCGGGCTGTTATAAAATTCTTCGGTGGTCAACTTTCCCAAGGTCTCTTTCAATGCCGGTTCGGCTTTGGGGATAATACCGTTGTCTTCAAAGAGGTTCCCGGGACCGATGGTCGTAAAAACCAGGTATGGATCCTTGATGTGGTAAATCATGGAGACATCCAGGTCCACGAAAAAACCGTCCGAGGTCTGAATGTGGGCCGCTCGGTCTTTCCTCGCCGCTCTTGCGGCGGTTTCAGGAAAGTTGGTCAGCTCAAGTACCTGGATGCCTTTGGGAAGGCGGAACATTTGCTGCAAGCCAAAGGGCAGCACAAAGGCCAGACCCGCATGATAAACTTCTTTTTGAACGCCAGGATTTATGCCGACTCGGTCCACCTTGATCCCGTACTCATCGGGTCGCACGTAAACGAAGAAAAAGTTGTAGCAAATAATTACCAGCGCTATTCCGACGATAAGGAATTTGAATCCGCCGGCCAGCCTAAAATTAATCCGGGGAACCCTGAACCGTTCTTTCAATTTATCTGCGAACAACGGTTTCTGATCCATTGGGTCGTTAGTCACGGTTGCATCTT
This sequence comes from Deltaproteobacteria bacterium, assembly GCA_021777225.1. Classification (GTDB taxonomy): domain Bacteria; phylum Desulfobacterota; class Desulfomonilia; order Desulfomonilales; family Desulfomonilaceae; genus CAJBEZ01. Next base: position 5,987 of record JAJYDQ010000101.1, on the reverse strand, counting down.
CCTTTCAAAACGTCTCACCAGGGTCCTTTTCAGGACAGCAGCTTTTTGTAATAAGAACCATGGAGATAAATTGGGGCCAAGGGATTGTGGCCGGTTACTCGATCTTTTACCGCTAAAACCGTAGTATAGGCGTCAGCATGTTTAAAGAACAAAGAATCGTGTCCCACGCATAGCCCAAGCAGCACGTTAAAATCGGTTTTCTCGTCATTGAGCATCATTGCTTGAAAGACCGGGTTACACATCGCTTCGTCGGTTCCCTGAAAGATTTTGTCCTGCTCCTCAATACCGATAAGGTCTTTTGAAGTCCTGCCGGCCTTGCAGCAAACTGACACCACATCAAAACCATTCTTTTTAAATATTCTATCAACAATGGAGGCTTCATTCTTAAGGCCAACGCAAAAAACAAGGCCGAGTCGTTTGTAACCCATACGATTTGCGAACTCACAGATTTCGACAATTCGAGTCTTTGTAGGCTGCATCACGTAAGGACGCTCATGCCTATTCGCGTAGCAAGCTGATTCCTGGACAGAGGCATTATGCGCGAACGCCCGAATCTCTGGGTCTTCGTATTTGTGGTTAGCCGCAGCCACAAGGTCTTTGCGGCTTACGGTCGGGCAACCTTTGTGGCTTGAACCGCTTTCATACATACAGAGCATTTCAGGCATTTCATTTGGGCATGTGGCGCATGTGGGGGCTACTCTTTTCTTGTCCTGGGACATGGTAAACTCCTTAATTCAAAGTGTGTATTGTATTGGAATATGATAATTATTATGCCTTATTCTTCATTTTTATGTTTGGGTCTTGGGAGCGAAGCCCCGTCTAAGGGTATTCTCACTAATACTCCTAATATTCATAAACTGTAACAGATAATCAGGTCCGCCCGCTTTAGATCCTACCCCCGACAGACCAAACCCTCCAAAAGGCTGCCTGCCGACCAAAGCCCCTGTTATCTTTCTGTTAATATAGAGATTCCCGACCCTGAAATTAACCTTAACATTCCGAATGTTGGCGGGGCTTCTGGTGAATATTCCACCTGTAAGGGCATAAGGCGTGCTGTTAGCAATGTCAATCGCATCGTCGAGGTCCTGAGCTTTAATGATGACAAGGACCGGGCCGAATATTTCTTCCTGCGCAATCCTGGAATCAGGCTTTATGTCGGTAAAAATCGCAGGGCCGACAAAATAACCTTCCCGCTGAATATTTCGTATTAGAAGAGGCTTACCTTCCGTGTTCCCCAAATCTACATAATTTTTGATTTTATCTATCGCGGCTTTATCTATAAGTGGTCCCGCAAACGTCGCTGGGTCTTCCGGAAGTCCGATTTTTACTGACTGCATAGCCTCTTTAAGTCTACCGCAAAACTCATCATAAGCCTGGCCTACTACTATTGCCCTGGAACAGGCCGAGCATTTCTGGCCCTGAAAACTCAATGCTGATTCGAGGACTCCTTTCACCGCTTCGTCCAGGTCGGCTGTCTCATCCACAATTATTGCGTTCTTGCCTCCCATCTCCGTTATGACCCGCTTCACGTTGATTTGCCCTGCGGCAGTGTCACCGGCAAGCCTGACAATATTCAGACCTACTTCTTTTGAACCGGTGAAAGCCACAAAATCGATGCCGGCATGAGACACAAGGTATTCACCAACTTCCTGGCCCGAGCCTGCCACAAAGTTCAGCACACCGGCAGGAAGTCCTACGGACCTGAAGATCTCAATGAGACGCCAACCCAAAACAGGGGACAAACTGGAAGGCTTTAGAATGACGCAGTTCCCTGTAACCAAGGCCGCTGACACCATGCCGGTCGGAATAGCCAGGGGGAAATTCCACGGGGCGATAACTGCCCCGACACCTCTGCCTTCGTAAGAATACTCGTTTGTCTCACCGGGGTAACTGCCCACATTTTTGGAGGCTCCAAGGCGAATCATCTCAGCCGCGTAATATTCAAGATAATCTATCGCCTCGGTGACATCTCCATCCGCCTCGGTCCATGTTTTACCAACTTCATAGACTTCCAGCGCCATCATATCAAATCGCCTTTTTCTAACTTCAGTGGCGGCCCTGACAAGGTATCCAGCTCGATCTTCACAGGAGACGCTGCGCCAGGCAGTCCAGGCTAACCGGGCGGCTCGAACAGCCTGCTCAACATGATCTGATGCGCCTGCGCACACCCGACCGACAATCTCATCCGGCCTTGCTGGGTTGAATGAGAGGATTTCCCTGTCCGTCCCAATTTCTTCAGCGGCGATTAAAACAGGATATTTTTTACCGAAAGCGTTTCGTGTCTTTCGGAGAGCATCCTCCATCAACTTGCGGTTCTCAAGTTTTGAAAAATCTATTAAAGGCTCGTTCACGAATTCCGGATGGAACAATTCAACAGATCTTTGTTGACTCGACGGCATCGGGGCCTTGAGCAGCTCATCGACAGGGGCGCTTTCAGAAAAGGATTTTCGGAGGAAAGATTCATTGGATGTGTTTTCCAGTAGCCGTCTAATGAGATAGGCCATGCCCGGGATTAATTCGCCAACGGGGGTGTAAACCCGTAACCTGTAATTCATCTTTCGAATTGCATGCCTCACTGGTTCAGCCATTCCATATATCATCTGGAATTCCAGAGCTTCAGTCGATAAACCCAAAGAATCGGCTATTGTCATCGCGTAGCTAATGCTTCTAATATTGTGCGTGGCGATTGCCGGTCGGATTACACCAGTATTTTCAAGAAGGACCCTAGTGAGTTCTTCATAGTTATGGTCGGTTTCTTCTTTATTCAAAAAGACCGGAATTGGCCATCCTTTCTGTTGATTAATCACTGTTTCGTAATCCCAGTATGCGCCTTTGACAAGACGGATACCGATTCTATTTCCTGTCCTTTTTGCCCATTTTATAAGTCTGAGAAGATCTGATCTTGTTTCAGGCAAGTACGCCTGAAGAACCAATCCAGCAAACGGTAGGTCGGGGATATCGTCAAACACGCCCTGAAAAACGGCAATAGTGAGATCCTTGAAATAGTAGCTTTCCATGTCCAAAGTGATTGAAACATTTAGTTCAGTCGCCAACCTGATTAAAGGTATTAGAGATTCCTTGATTTTTCGGATTGAACCGTCCCAATTTCGTGGGTCAATTTGAGAATAGAAAGACGAGATTTTGACTGAAACATCTAGTACAGGAATACGTCCTTGGTTGTCGTAATCCAAAATTGGATTTTCCAACCACTGGTTTATTTGAGGGGCCAGGAAATTGATTAGATTCTTGTAGCGTTCAATATGTTCCAAAGCTTCGGAATCCGCCAACACCGCCTCGCCTAACAGGTCAACAGTAAATGCTATCCCTTCATCTCTCAGTTTTTCTAAAACCTTTAATGCGTCGTGTCCGTCACGGCCGCCGATAAACTGTGCAGCCATCGATTCTACGCCTGATTTTACTGCTTTTGCAGCAACGTGAGGCAAAATCCCGGAAAGCCGACCGATGCCATGCAAGAAGGGATTATCAGGGATGTCTGTAAAATATTCGTTAAGCATTTTTACAACAAGGGAATCTGTCTTGAGACACGGGAGTACATCCACGAACCTAAAAAGCGAGACCTTCAATGCGTCACCTTTCATGACCCAATCGGAAAGCCTTCCATTCCATGTCTTTCTGTCGAACAGCGAGGGGACTTCTTCTCCTATAAGTGAATAAATCTCCCGTCCCATTATCTTGACTTTGTCCTCAATGTTCTCGCTCATTAGTTGTCCTCGATACGACCTATCCCAGATTGTAACAATCACTGAACACTGAATCTTTCATGCGCCAGTAGCTCGATTAACCCATTATCGATGGCCAAGGGTCTTTCCAATAATATAGTTTGAGACTAAATTAACCTACAACATTTCTAGACGAAGGTTAACATGCCGGATGAAGGTCATCAAAAATCAACAGCGTGGACTCCACTCCATTATTCGATTTTTCGAGCGTTATGGATAGCCGCTACTGTGTCAAATGTTGGAACGTGGATGCAGAATGTAGCCGGCGTCTGGATGATGACTTCACTTTCGCATTCACCTGTCATGGTTTCCCTTATGCAGACCGCTACCAGCCTCCCTGTGTTCCTGGTGGTTTTACCGGCTGGGGCCATTGCGGACATAATCGACCGAAGACGAATGTTGCTTTTCACGCAGGCATGGATGACCGTGGCGGCGGCGGGTCTCGCCGCTGTAACGTTTATGGGAGGGACAACGCCGTGGATGCTGCTTTCATTCACCTTTGCTCTTGGAGTAGGCGCGGCCATGAATATGCCGATCTGGCAAACTGTTGTGCCCCGATTGGTACCGAGAAAAGAACTACCCCAGGCCGTGGCGCTAAACAGTGTCGCCTTCAATATTGCCCGGGCGGTAGGCCCTGCGCTGGGCGGCCTAATTGTAGCGCTTTCAGGTCCTGGTCTTGTGTTTTTGTTAAACGCTATTTCATTCATCGGGGTAATTGCAATAGTTTATCGCTGGGATTCGTCCCGCCGGGAAAATCAGTTACCGGCCGAACATATTATTAGCGCCATTCGAGTGGGCACCCGCTATATGACTCATGCGCCCGAGTTACGATCAGCTCTTATCCGCTGCTGCATATTCGTGACTTTCGGGAGCGCCCTGTGGGCCTTGATGCCGTTGGTCGCGCGCCATGAACTGGGAATGAACGCTCGTGGATACGGAATTCTAGTGGGGTTCTTCGGTACAGGCGCCCTATCAGGAGCCATAACCCTCCCGAAAATGCGGAAAAGAATGTCGATGGATACTTTATTGACCATAGCCACGTTAATTTTCGCATTTGTAACTTTCGCTCTAGCGTATTTACGCATTCACGCCCTGCTTTATCTGACGATGATTGCTGGAGGGGTAGCATGGGTAACTGTAATGTCGAGTTTGAACGTCGCTGCGCAAACATCTGCCGCTTCCTGGGTACAATCCCGGGCTCTGGGGTTTTTTACTCTGGCATTCCAGGGGTTAATGGGCGTTTCGAGTGTGCTGTGGGGAGCGATAGCCGAATTTAGCGGGAACTCTTTCTCGCTTCTCTTTGCCGGGATAGGACTTGTTTGCGGGCTTTTCGGGGCTTTTGTTTGGCCGTTGAAAGGGCTGAAGAATTTGGACTTGCGACCATCTCAACACTGGTCAGAGCCTTTAGCGGCGATCACTCTGGACCCGGATGACGGACCCGTGCTGATAATGTTGGACTACAGAATTGACGTTGAAAAGGCGGTGGAATTTAACAGCGCGATGCACGAACTTAAACGTGTGCGTCATCGAGATGGCGCTAGACGTTGGGGACTATACAATGACATCACCGATCCAGGACGTTATGTAGAAACATTTATTGTACCTTCTTGGGCTGAACACGTGCGGCAGCATGCTCGCTTTACAATTGGGGACCGCGAGATAGAAGACCGTGTCCGCTCTTTTCACGTCGGACTTGAGGCGCCGGTTGTTTCACATTTCATTTACGTGAAATAGAACAACTCGTGTGATAATTGAAATATGTTTAAAAAGGTATTTATCTAATATGCCTATCGTATTAAGAACTTTAACACTACTTATGTTATCAAATATTTTTATGACCTTTGCATGGTACGCCCATCTCAGAAATTTAAACGACAAAAAGTGGTACATCGCCGCTCTCGCAAGTTGGGGCATCGCTTTATTTGAATATCTGCTTCAGGTACCCGCAAACCGAATAGGTTACACCACCTTGAGTCTACCGCAACTCAAGATAATGCAGGAAGTCATAACATTGACCGTTTTTGCCCCGTTCGCAACATTTTACATGGGGCAACCCCTTAAGTTGGACTATCTTTGGGCGGCTCTCTGTATGCTTGGCGCCGTGTATTTCATGTTTCGCTCATAGAGATATTGACCAAACATTACCTTAGAACTCACATTCCGCACCTTAGAATGAGGTCTTGGGATGACTTTTTTGGTCAAAAATGAGCGCGACAAGCGATTTTAAAAATGATAAGGGAGGGACAT
>JAJYDQ010000100.1 GCA_021777225.1 Deltaproteobacteria bacterium | reverse complement strand
CGTCGACTACGAAATTCTTGACGCAGTCTTTTCCACTATGGAATCACTCGCTCCGGGCGCTCCGCTCCTTCATGACGATTTTCCTAACAATATAAACATCCACGTCCCTATTAATGTAGGAGATGTTGAAAAAGGCTTTGCCGAATCATATTACGTTCGGGAAGACACCTTTACAGCGGCGGAAGATTCATATTTTCAAGGTGAGCCATATGCTGTAGTGGCTCGTTTCGATATGGACAACAATCTTGAAATCTGGATGCCGAACGCTGGCCCGCACATGAAGGCCAAACCCTTGTCCAATGCCTTGGGGATACCGCTGAACAAGATTCGGGTTCGAAAAATTACCATTGGAGGCGCTTTTGGCGGTCGCAGTGAAATATCGCCTGCAGATTTTGTTTGCGCCCTTTTGGCCCGCAAAGCCGGTAGACCTGTGAAAATTGTTTATACACGGGAAGAGAACTCCATAGCGACTCGCCAGGGCCACGCTCTGATCACCACAATAAAGACCGGCGTCAGAGAAGATGGTAGAGTAATCGCGAGGGATGTGACCTGCTATATGGATGGTGGCGCTTACAGCTCTACTGGACCTATAGCCGTGAGTGTGCCTTTCCTGTGCATGGAGCAGGCTTACAAGATGGATCACGTCAGGTACAATGGCTATCGAATTTATACCAATAAACCACCTCGTGGTATGATCAGAATTCATGGCAGGGCATTTGCCTGTGGCGTCGATACGCAACTGGACATGATAGGTGAGCATTTAGGGATTGATCCGGTTACCATGCGACTGGTCAATGCCAGGGAGCCCGGAGATTTTACCAACACGAAATCTCATGTTGCAAGTTGCGCCATGAAGGAGACCATTACCAAGGCCGCTGAACGATCAGGTTGGGATGATAAATGGGGTAAACTTCCACCGCTTCGTGGAATCGGCATCGGTTGTAACTCAGTTCAAACTGGATTTCCGATGGGTATCCGTGGGGGGTCACAGGCCATAATCAAACTCAATGAGGATGGCGGGGCTACCGTTATTTCTGGAGTGGTGGATAATGGTCAGGGAAACGACAACATGCTCGTCCAGATTGCCGCCGAGGAACTCGGAGTTCGAACAGAGGATGTTCAACTGGTCACAGCGGATACCGAGGTGACTCCATCAGACCCTGGCGCCTATTCCCAGGTTTCTACTTTCATTGGCGGGCATGCGGTCAAGAACGCGGCCGAAAATGTTCGAATGCAGCTATTCGAGACCGCTTCCAGGGCGCTAAATGTTAGTGTAGATGACCTCGTGGCGCGAGACCGCATGGTTTACGTCAGAGACTCCCCGGATAAAGGTATTCCTCTGAAAAAGGTAGTTAGAATGATTCTTGCCCAAGGGAAGGCGGTCTGCGGTCAAGGGGAGTACTGGCCTAAAGTCGATCCTAAAAGAGAGTGGGTAAAAAATCCTTTCGGACAGATGTGCGGAGCGTTTTCCTTCGGAACTACGATCGCAGAGGTTGAAGTGGATCCGGAAACCGGCAAGGTAACTGTCCTGGAAGTTACTGCGGCCCAGGACGTCGGTTTTGCTCTCAATCCCCTTGTTATCGAAGGTCAGTTTCAGGGATCTATCGCAATGGGCGGGCAGGGTGGAATTCTTACCGAAGGACACGTCTGGGAGGGAGGCTCCGTATTAAATCCTACACAACTGGAATATAAAGTGCCTCTGGCATGTGATATGCCCAAAATTAATACCATCATAATTGAGTCCAACGACCCGGAAGGTCCGTACGGAACCAAAGAATCCGGAATGTCAATCGCTATGTCGGCGGCTCAGGCTTATGCGGCAGCGGTCAGTAACGCCATCGGGGTATACATGACCGATTTCCCTTTAACTCCGGACAAGATCCTGGAGGCATTGCGAAACAAGGCGGAAGCGGATATCCCAAATCAGAATAAAGATATAATGGAAAAGGCCCTTGAATTGGTCGTGCCAGCGGTTTAGGTCTGTATTGTACACATATACTTTGCGCCCAAACCAGGAATTATGAATTTGTCTTGAGAATTGCTCCAGTTTTTTCAGACAGGTTGAAAAAGTAATACAAAATTATGAACAAAATACATGCCAAACCGTTGCTGCTCTCCGACCTGAAAATATTGATTCGTGGAGCTGGAGAAATGGCGACGGGTTGTGCCTGTCGGCTTTATCATTCTGGATTTTTCCGGATACTCATGACTGAAATTAAAAGACCTCTTGCAGTTAGACGCTCAGTCAGTCTATGCGAGGCTGTGTACGAAAAAAGTTGGACAGTCGAAGACGTAAGAGCGGAACTCATAAATTGTGTCGAGGGAACTCAGGAGGTTTGGGAAAAGAAAGCAATCCCGGTTCTTATTGACCCTACGTTGTCCTGCCGGAGCGCCTTAAAGCCCGATATCCTGATCGACGCCATCCTTGCCAAGAAAAATCTTGGTACTTCGATGGAGGCCGCACACTTGGTAATTGCCCTTGGGCCAGGTTTTTGGGCTTGCAAGGACGCTCACTACGTCGTAGAGACTGCGAGAGGCCACCAATTGGGGAGACTAATTGCTGACGGCTGCTCATCGCCCAATACTGGAATACCCGGCGAAATTTCCGGACATTCAGTTTTAAGAGTTGTGAGGGCGCCGGTGGGAGGGATTTTCCTGTCCGAATTATCTATAGGGACGCCGGTTATTGAAGGCCAGACTATCGGCCGGGTGTCCAATGAACAAGTTAAGGCACGATTGAATGGTGTTTTAAGGGGATTGATCAGACCTGGGACGAACGTAACTCAAAATCTTAAAATAGGAGACATCGATCCACGCGGCGATCCATCATACTGTGTCACAATTTCAGAAAAGGCCAGAGCTATCGGCGGATCGGTGCTCGAGGCCATACTTAGAACCTACAACTCAACCTTTGCTCTTAGCGGCAAGGCAAAGCCCAGTCAACACGGAAGCACGGCGATCCAGAGTCGTTCTAACCAAATCCGACAGGAAGGTCAATTCTAATTCTCCTTGAAGACTACCTTTGGGCTGATAAATACTAACAATTCATCAATCTCTTTTGCCTTTGTCTTGTTGCTGAAAAGCATACCTACGATTGGGAGGTTCATAAGCCCAGGCCAACCCTCCCGCCTACCCATCGTAGTATCCCTTATTATACCGCCAATAACGCATGTTTCACCATCACGAACAGTCATGGTGGTATGAGCCTCCCGTTCCAAGTATAATTCACCAGTGGTTGGCATTATGTTAGGTTCATTGTCAGTCACTGCTATCATCATTTTGATCCGCCCATCTGACAAGATCTTCGGTGTCACCTGGAGCTTAAGACATACTTCCACCAAATCCGCATTGGTTCCCCATTGCGGAGAAGATGTCTGGACATTTAGCACTGAACCACTTTTGATAACAGCGTTTTTCCCATCTGAAACCTGGATATTGGGACGCGCTACGGTCCGGGCCTGTCCTTGGGCTTCGCCTATTTGAAGACGAAAATCCAGTTCAGTAATATATTGATTGGCAAGCAAACCAAACTGCAACCCTAATCCCATTATATCTCCGATATTGGCAACATTTGCGGGAAGGTTCACTGCCAGCCTGGAAGGGATTTCGCTTGATGTAATAGTCCTGGAAGTCAGTTGTTGGACCCCTTTTTGGAAAATTGTCTGTTTCAAGTTAGCGCCGGTAGCCGTGTTGCCAGGGGCGCCGGACTGGTTGCCCGTTATTCCCCAATAACTTGACCGATCGGTTTTTACGCCTCCAAACTGGTTATTTCTTCCGCCCCAAAGGATACCGACGCCTCTGCTCCAATCTTTGTTGGCCCTGACAATTCTGCTCTCGATACGAATCTGAGCGGCTGGTTTATCCAATGATTTTATAATGTCTTTGATTTGTTTGATCCTTATAGCGGTGTCTTTAATGAAAATCAGAGAGTTTTGGTCATCATGCCAAATTACCGGATCCCTGCCCGAATCGCGTTCAGAAGTTTCCCTAAAGGACTGATCGTTTGAAAAGCCTTTAAAGATTGGAGTGACTTCGTTACCTGTTCCGGTGTAGCCTGAATGACGACGTTCGATTCGCTGCCGCAATTTTGAAAGATTCCTCGGGCCACGTTTGTTACGGGATTGGGACAAAAGAGAGTCATGAGCGTAATGATGATCGTAAGCTTCTGTCAATATTGCTAGAAAACCTGGATCTTGGGCCATTTCGACTTCGACATTCGGCGTCCCTGAACATTGATTGTTGAACAGGCATTTTAAAATTCTTGAAATTTCAGAAGGGACCCCGTTTCCAATTTTTACGACCTCATAGAAAAAACACTTTTTTTCTTTACCAACCTCGAAGCATTCCGGTTCCCTAACTCTCTTAGAACTCAGCCTGGTTTGGAGCGATTTATTTGACCTCTGACGTTCAGGTGGTGAAACATCTTTGGAGGCGCCAGCTTTTCGAGACACAGTCTCAAACATCGATCCATAAGAATTTATTTGGGAAGAGCTGTAGGTAGACGATGCGGATTCAGCCATTATGGGGTTATTGACGATACTTAAAACTGGTAAGATCAATACAGAAGAGATGATACTTGATAAAAATCGAGGCATTTTCGGATACCAAACTATTTTCGACGGAGCTTCGCCGTGGCTGTAAACGGCCCCCCCAAGAAGCTAAAAATATTTGGGCCGAATTATAATTTTGGAGATGTAGGAGCCCTAACTCTTCCCCAAACAAGCCTTCAGGAATTCGTGAGACACGACCGGATGATTTTAGTCCTGCATCAGTCTCTAATAATAATGCTTATGATCAGGGTGTTAAAGCTCTTAGCTAGAAATTGGTTTAGCATAAATTCCTTGAGGGCGCAACAAGAAAACCACTGATAACTTTTTATTTTTGTTTCGAGGTTTTTCACTTCTAAAAATTATTGTCCTGAATATAATGCCTCCATGGAAACATATCTCTTTTCAAAAATATTGGCGCTTGGCGCTCTGCTGATAGCTGTAGCCTTATATTACTTTCTGTACGAATGCTGAGCGTTTTAGAAACCTGATGTGAGTGTAGCAAACCTTCCTAGAATGTCCTCAGCATGTAACTCAGGTCGGTTTCCGGGTTCAACCGAGATTCGCCTTGAGGTCGAGGGCTCCAAAGGGAATGCTGATAATCTTCCCACCGGTTGTGGCGATCCCAACGCCATGCCTGGTACGGATCAGGTGTCATTCGGAAGTAATTGGGGGTAACCGGGCGGCTTTGCTTTGTGGGTGGCGGTGGATAATAACCCGGAGGCGCATAATAATAGGGATAATAATACGAATAATATTGAGCTGACACGCCGCGAATCTGGAGAATCGCGAGCGCGCACGCTACGGCCACAACAAGTAAAAGCTTCTTCTTCATTTTGAATAGCTCATTTCCTATCCATTTGGATAGATTATTCTTAGTGGTGCGAGAGGGGGGACTCGAACCCCCATGGGTTACCCCGCCGGATCCTAAGTCCGGTGCGTCTGCCAAATTCCGCCACTCTCGCTCTGAACTCACTGAACAGGTGTTTACGCGAACATTATATACTGAAACGCTCGTTCGCGCAAACACTACGACCTCGGATGTTGGAACCGGAAGGCAACATCAAAATTCATGTTGCTAAATGTGGCTTGAGAACGGTTTGTATGAAGCTGTCTCTTCCTGTTTTTTCCGACACGTCGTCATTTTTGCTAAGGTGTTGTCCAGAGCGGGTGAAAACTGAAAAGTTAATGACTCGTCGTCACTAGACAAGTTTCGATGGCTGAACCCCATTGTCTCGAAAAGCCCCTGTCTATCCTTGAGGTAAACAGAGTTTGCTGACTTTGGAATTTCCAGTGAACCATGGATTTGGAATATTGTTTTCATGTCACAATACCTATGAAGAATTAGAATAATTTACGTTGCTGACCCTATTCCATACCTTCCAAAGGTTGTTGAAATCTTGAGTCAGCCGGCCTTTGACTTCCCACAACTGGGTTATTGATTCTTAAAGCTTCATTTGTCGTGGAAATTTGGATGGCGCCCAATGCCACAGGCACATAGAATCCGGCGACGTCCCGGGCAATGTCTGGTGGAAACCACTCAACCTCGTCAATGTTGGGAATTGGAAGAATCATCAACGAGACCCCCAAGATAGCCAACGTCGTGCACGTATGTTTCATTTCAACCTCCCATTTTTTGTGCTCCAAGACATTCCGACCAGTTAAAACGGTCCTAAGCAACTACCATGCCATGCAACCAAACAACGTTACGGCAAGGTTAATATGGCTTAATATCAATGAGTTGGAAGGGGTTGTTTGGAGTTAAGAAAGGATTGTGGACAGAAGGCGAGAAGTAATGAGTGAAAACCGCACTTTAACAGTGCACTATTGCACTTGTTGACGATAACTGAGCTAAATCGCTCTATAAAGTTTTTTTTAAATGAATGTAAAATTGAAAATTACCGTATCTTACTTAATAATTAGTTTGATAGATTGTCCAAAGCAATTGGGAAAAATGTTTTCCTATTATCTTTACCTGTAACAACTACTATCGATTTAACGCCATCCGTCTCGATAGTAATGGCTCCGTCTCTGCCAGTCCAGAAAAACTCAGCTCCCACATCGTTAAGACGAGTTAAAACATCGAAGTTGGGCAACCCCGCGCGGGGAGGGTAATCAGCGGATAATACTGCTATCTTAGGAAGTATCAAGGACAGAAAACATTGAGATGTGGCGCTGGTCTTTCCTCCATGATGAGGAATTTTCAATATTGTGGCCTTGAGCATGGCGCCTGAATTCATTAGCTCTCTCTCTCCCTCCTTTTCCAGATCTCCGGTAAACAAAACGGAAAAGCTCCGATAATCCAGACGCGCCACAGCAGACATATCATTCAGCTTCTTTCCAATGAAACTTGGGTTTGGATGGAGGAAAGTTATCCGTGCTTCACCTGCTGATATTCTATCGACAGATGAGTCAGCAGGAGTGATTCGAATACCATGAGAACCCGCAAATGAAACCAGTTCCCTAACGTATTCATGAGAACTCTCAACAGGATTAATAAAAAGCCTTCCTGTACTGAAATTTCTCACAGTTGTAAGAGTTCCACCCATATGGTCCGATTCCGCGTGGCTGACAATTATGCCTTTGAGTTGGTGCACAGTCTGCCATAGGAGGAAAGGGGTTATGATTGACTGGCCAGTGTCAAAATAGGGGGTTTTGGGTCCCATATCAACAAACATTCCAGATGCTCCCGGAGCTTTGATATATGCGCAATCACCATTTCCAACATTTAAGAATACCAGTCTAAGTTTGTCGGAACTGTTCTGTGCGAATTGTCCGATCATTAACGCTGCTACCAGGGCCATCCAGCTTAAACCAACGACTAACCCTCCGGATCTTGTAGGTTTAATGATGTAATAAAAAGTAATGCACGTTGTTATGAATGAGAGTAATAATCCCAAATAGCCAAGGTTTGGAATTTGCAAAGTCGCCCATGGCAATTTGGCTGTGACCACTGCTACTTTTATTACCAGCCAGACAAAGAAATCGGCCGGAACCATCAGCCATTGCCCAATTGTTGGGTTTGCTACACCTATTATGGTTGAAAGTAATCCTATAGAAAGACCTAACGTGAGAGGAAAATCAGAGGCTAGATTGGCCGGTATCGAATAAATTGGAATCGAGTGAAATATGTGAATTATCAATGGCGTTATAGCCATAGTAGCCGCAAGAGAAGAAACCACCAGCGACATGACGGGCCTCTTTATAGCATCTGTGGACAGGAAAGGTTTTTCTCGTATTCTTGCAAACCATCGATTTGGGTGGGTCTGAAAATCTCTTAATGGCTTCGAGTCTGGCCGAAACAATGAACTCTGGACAATCAACAGTATGCCGGCAACGGCTGCGAAAGAGAGTTGGAAGCTAGGAGTAAAGATGGACAGAGGATAGAAAAAAAGAATTACGATTGCTGAAAACGCAAGGCTGTTCAACGAATCCCACCGACGCTCCGTAATAAACGCCATCGCTAGGGTCACGCCAACTATCCCGGCTCTCATCGCCGGCGGTTTGAGGCCCACGAGCAAACAGTAAACGCTGACCGCAGGAATGCAAAAGAAGGCGGCGATTTTTGGAAGAGGGACCCAAAGCATGATGTTGGGAGCAATTCTTACAAGGGTCTTGATGACGAAAAATGTCATGGCCGCCACTATCGTCACGTGTGAGCCTGAGGCTGAAAGCATGTGGACCAGTCCGCTGTTGGAAAATGCCTTGTTCAGGTCACTGCTGATTTCAGCTCGATCACCAAGTATTATTCCCTTATGGATAGCTCTTATGGCGCTTGCTTCAACGTCATTGAACAATGTCCCGGAATTCTTTTCGATAAAAGACGACATTGCCTGTCGAAGTTGCGACAATAGAGCAGAAGGACAGAAAGGCCATCCAGATTTGATCAGAACCAAAGATTCAGAACCACGGACATTCGCAAGCCATGCGATCCCTTCGCTCTTACAATCAGTCTCCCAATCATATTCGCCGGGATTCCCACGATTGACAGGGGTCCTGATATTTGATCGAAAAGATATTCGATCTCCAGCGACCAGAGTCGTGCCGTTTTCGCGAAGACTGAGACGTCCATAGCCCTGAAGAGTCTTGTTGATTTGGCTCAGATATCCTGATTTAAGTAATACTATTCTCTGGTCATTGTTATTTGCCAAAATACGCGCAACGGTGGCCTGTATAACCTGTTTTTTAAAAGTGGCGACAATTTCTGCGGTGGCGTTAAAAGAATCGAGAGTCAACGCCAGACCTGTAAATGCAAAAGCCACGAATAAAAGCACCCATACAAAGATTAGACGCTGAAAAAACAGGGATGCCGTAGCGACCACGAATGCTGATAATAGGATCGCGCTGGTTGGGGGGTTCGAAATTCCGACCCCCCTATATCCGACTAATATTCCAATCACGAGCGCTACCAGAGCTAAAAAAGAAGGCCGCACCGTGATCCATTCCCCTAAAGTTTGTCGCTTTCCCGGCATTTGAAATATTTCTATAGACAGTTAGACAAGTATTAAATTAAAGATTTAATAATAGTTTAAGATTTTGTTAAAAAATTTACCGATCTTTGCGCAGATGTTGAATAAAACCTTGCTCCAGACAACTTGTGATGATAATCGAAATGTAACGATTTCGCACGGACAAATTGTGCAATGTAGAAGAAATTGTCCCTGGTCGTTATGATATAGTAGATTGTAAACTAAAAGGAAGATATTCTTTCAAGTCTGTTTCGAACTGTTGAACTTTAATAAGGCGTAAGGAAATTATGGAATCTTTTGGATCATACCTAAAAGGAATAAGAGAAGAAAAGGGTAAGACTCTAGAAGATATTTCCGCCAGCACCAAAATTGCTCAAACTAATTTGGACCTTCTTGAGAAAGACCGATATGATCTTTTGCCGCCAATAGTTTTCGTCAAGGGCTTTGTGAGATCATACGCCAAGGAACTTGGTCTGGACGCCGAGGAAACTGTCAAGGCCCTGGAAAATTTCTTCAGCACGACGCATACGCAAAACTATAACGATGACAAGCCATTGATTCCAGTCGAGGAAGGCGCTCATGGCTTGTCTTTTGTGCAAAATATATGGTTTACAAGAATTCTGACTGCGGCGGGTTTGCTTTCTCTGCTAATCCTAATTCTCACAGGTGTCAGCCGCGTTTTTCTCGAAGATGATGGGAAGCCCAAAAATTCCCCAAACAGTTCCGGTTTTTCTTTAAGCGCGCAATCAAGCCGAACTAACAAATCTCAAACGGCTCTAACTACGGTTCAGCCTTCTTCAACGGGCAAAAAAGTTCTAGAAATAAAAGCCATAGCTAACGCTTGGGTCCGTGTGGAACCGGACAGTGGTCCAGCGGAGGAGATAATAATGTCACCTGGTGACATACAGGTTTTTACCGCAAAGAACAGTTTTAGAGTTATAACAGGAAACGCTGGTGGTATAAGACTTCGATTTGATGGCCGAGTCATGCCTGTCCTTGGTAAATCAAACCAGACATTAGCGTTAACTCTGCCTTAGCCATCTCAAAAGTTAGTGGTTAGTCAGGAGAATTGATGTCTCAAAAAGAAATAAAACTCCTATTAGTCGTCCCTATAGCGACTCAGGAAGATTTAAATTTTGTCGTGGAAGCTGAGGACTGGCATACGGTTCAGGATATTTTTAAAAAGACTGGAACATCGTTTCTCCGGGATTGGAGTGGGAATTATGTTTTAGATCTCGACGAAATCCCGTGGAAAGCGACCCCTGAGGAAATCCAATCTCTCAAAGTTATAGAAGGAAAGGTTATCGCAGTCTCAGCATCCCAATACAAGATTTCGACGCTCAAGAAACTTTATAAAGACAAAGAATCTGTTTATGCGCTTGAAACCGATGTATCAGATCTTTTTAACTAGGCTTTGGGACGGTTTTGAATAATTTGAATTAAAACATCACATGTAGTCGTAAGCAAATACCAAAAAATGGGGGAATTAATACAATGAAGGGCAATAGGGCTAATTTGAGGCAGAAGGGAAGGCTTATGGCTTTGAAAAGACGGCGCAGACTAAACTTGGTTTTTCGAAACGTCGATGTTTTATGTGGTGGGCCGACTTGCCGGGCAATAGTTAATTTAGAATATTCTCAACTCAAGCCGGAACCTCCGGTGAGCCAGTAGTCATTCGGCGATATCCTGCATAGAAAAGCACAATTGATCGGCAAACATCAGTTGCCTGGCCTTTTGGCGACGGCGCTCGTCAGTAACTTAGCTCAACTGGATTATTCCATGCGATCCTCGCTCATTGAGTCCGTTTGCGCCGAATCTGTGGATTTTAGACACGTTCAAGAATATCTGGATTCAAAGATTTTCGAGTTAAACTTGGGGTCACGTCGGACGCTTAGGTTTGCAAATAGCCGGAGGTTAGTCGATTACTCTTTGACTATTGCTCAAGGATGGATGTCAAAAGGAATCCAGATTCACGTCACATCAACACACCCAAAGTTGGTATATTGCGCGAATATATCCAATGTCATCTTCACATTCGGCCCGCTGAATATCCTGGACAATCGCTCGGCAGCAGTACTCAATTCGAGACCGGACAGGAAGATTAAAGCTGATTCTCCGTGGCTTAAAAAAACCGTAAAACTGGTAAAA
>JAJYDQ010000099.1 GCA_021777225.1 Deltaproteobacteria bacterium | reverse complement strand
GTACATCGTAAGACGCTCGTTAAAGTGAGCGACACTTCCGGCCAGCTTTTGAAGAGTCAGTTCGTGGTTCCCCATCCTTGATAGGGAATCATACATGCTCCAAACAACTGGCCCAAGGACCGCCAGCAAAATTACCCCAAGGCCTAATCCCAAGGATAGGAGTCTCATAGGCTTTGAGTGTTTGGACGATATGAACCGCGAGATTCCGGACATGATTCCTCCCAGCTCCCAAAAGGACTAGCTTTTTTCTCACTGCGCCACAGCGCAAGCCCTAATTCACAATGAGAAAATTGTTCATTTTCAGGTTATGGCCCAACAATTGTCTTTCTGTTAGCAGACTGTTAAATTGTTATGAAGATATGGGGAGGGGAGGTCTGCGACCAAATGAATATTGTGGTTCGATGTCCTTGCCAAAATTCTTCTAAAATTGGTCTCTCAACATCAGCTAACACTTTTATAACACTACAGTAACGATATGTTAACAATTGGGAATGATTCTTGATGACTGGCGGCTGGACGAGTTCAGGAAAGCCAACTCTATTTTCAACATTCCGCCTTTGTTGGGAATTTTTACTGATGGTCCTGCCTAATTACGAATTCGCGTCGAAAGAAGTAACTGTGATCTTAATGAGAGGGATTAATGCAAAATGGCTGATCTTCATATTCTAACAATCTTTTTATTGGCGCTGTCAAGCAACCTTGATAACATAGGAGTAGGCACATCCTATGGCGCTAGAGGAATAAATATTCCCTTCAGTTCGAATCTGCTGATCGCCGTAATCACTAGCGCTGGAACCTTTGTTTCGATGGCCATAGGTAACGGGATAAGCACCGTCATAAACCCAGATTTTGCAAATGCAGTGGGTGCTCTTCTTATTGGAGGCACAGGGGTTTGGGTCTTTATCCAGGAGCTTTCGCACCGTGATGAGGACAAAGGTGTTGCCTCAGAGCTGCTTCAAGAAACCAATTTCTCCAATCAATCGGTATTCAGAAAGGCGCTTACGATTCTTGATCATCCGTTTCTTGCTGACACGGATTTTTCCGGACATATCAGCGTAAAGGAAGGATTCCTTTTGGCCTTTGCTTTGACCCTAAACAATTTGACCAATGGAATTGGAGCCGGTCTGCTGGGCCTTAATATTACGCTGACTACAGCTTTCGTCATGGCCTTAAGCATTGTTACGATTTGGTTCGGCATACAGTTTGGACAGTATTCAGGTGTGCATTGGTTTGGCAGATTTTCAGGTCGTATTTCAGGCCTGATTCTTGTTTTTCTTGGTATCTACGAGTATTTTAATTGATTTTGGAGGCTATCGTAGGATTTCACCGCATTAATCAAATAGGTGTCGTGATGAACTAAAACTCAGATGTAATGTTGAACATGCCTCCTATAACGCCGTCTATATTGCGATCACTAGTAATAGGATTGTTTGAATTCCAGTTTGGATCGGATCTGTCAATGCACGCGTAGCTGAACCATTTACCAGGGGCCCAGTAATTCACGTTTACGCCAAGTGTCCAGGCCTCGAGGATCTTCCAGTTGATTCCCAAACCGATCTCGTATCCTAGAGCCTTTTCGGTTATGTTTGGCGTGGCAAGGTTTTGACTCATATAAGGGCCAGGGGTAACACGGCTGAAATCTATGTTACCGCTAGAAGGCGCCACCTTTGTAGCCGGATTGGGTCTCAAACAACCCCTCTCATACCCGACAGAAGTCCTTTGGGCCCAAAAAAAACTGCCAAACAGATTGAGGTTCGCAGCCACCGCATAATCGAGTCTACCTGCCAACACAAACGCGTCTCTGATATAGCCGTCACTGTTCAAATTGTAGCCATTTAGCCCTGACCCATAATCGTAAGCGAAAAGAAAACTATATGGTATGATAAGGCTATTGTTTCCAAGAAACATGTCATAATACGGATGTCTGACAAACGCGGCTGGCTGCCTGTCTATATGCATGCCATTCCGCCTGTCCGGGCCCGGAGACCAGACATTCAGGAAACTGATTTTGACGGGTCCACATACGAGACCGGTTTCGATAGCGGCCCTCAATTGGTCGATGTATCTGGTCTGTGGGGCGGCTAATGTAATGGGATCGCCAGGCTTGGGCGCAGGCAGGGGGCCGTTGCCATTCCTGGGGTCCGCTCCAAAGCGATCCGTCCAATAAAGCCACGCAAGTTCGGAATTTAGAAAGAAACGCCCGTTGTTGTATTTCTCGTAAATCGTCCCGTGGAACAGGTCCGAATCCACTGGGACAAGAAGACGTGTTGGCGACGCAGTAGTCTGGAGTAAAGCCTCGGGACCGATGTGGTAACTTCCATATGCTCCCAAGATTCCTGCCGTAAGAGGACCGCTGGAATATGTCACATAAGCAAGGACATCATTTGAAAACGAACCGCTCCTGTCAGCGCGGCTATAGAATTGTCCAGGGACTCGGGCAGCAGTAGAAGAAAGGCCAGGGTCACTGTAGGAAGGAAGGTCATAAGGATCCCCATAAGGCGATGGATCGGCGGCTCGGGCAGCTACGACCGGGATGCTGGAACTGCCTACGAACCTGTAGGGATAATAGGCTATACCAATGTCAAAAGGCCCGTAAGGGACAGTTAGTGTCATTGACTCCGTTGTTAACGAATCCGATCCATCATACTGAAGCCCAATGCCGTATTTCCACGGTCTTTTGCCAACCCCGAAAACACCCCAGGGGGTATTCACAGCGACCCAGAATTGAGTCCATTGTCCCTCACTGAAGCCATTTCTTATGCCAGGAGCATCCTCGGTATTATACTTTGAGTTCGACGGATTACCCCAGGTGCCAAGGCGATAATGGCCGTACAGCCTCACAGCGTTGTTAATTTTGATCTCGGAATCAAAATCTACCTGGAAGTAAGAAAAGCAAGCATTCGCCCCTGAAACAAAATTGGTGTCGAACTGTCCACCGTCCCAGAAATTCAGGTTGGCTGTCCCCAGGCCATCTCCTCCGTTCCCATTATCGACATTATAATTGCCAAAAAAACCTTTCGATCCCTGTTGGTTATACCATTCGTGCGACCAAGCGAAGGTCCCCTTCAGATCAAATTCCCACGCGTGCACGGGCGTTAATAACGTAACCATTAATAGGGTAGCCAAGCATACAGACTTGCAATACCATGCCCTTAGCATCCCATTCTCCAAATTCAACCAAAAGTAAATTGTAAGTTTTTCGGAACTCAGCCTCAACGTATTTTGATACAAGAATAGCGAAACTATAGAATATCATGCCCTCAAAGAAAAAGAGTAACAGCGTTGTGTCTTTAATTCACGATATTTGTCGTGGTCTTGATGTTCACATGAAAACGATAACGGAATGCATTGTGTGCTCTGACTCAGGAGAGGGTGAACGGTCTGAGATATTGGAATTTGAAAGGATCTTTAAAGAAGAAAGCCAAGGAAGTTCATCGATTATCAAAGACTTTTTGGAAAAACATCACAGATATTTGTTGATCCTCTTGCTTTAGACCATACTCCGGGACGCTTCGAGATCCTGACCAACCTGTTTTCAAGCGCCTTTCCTTCGTGAGCTAGCAAAATCGCTCTCAGGCGAACCCATCATGAGAGTTTTTGTCTTTCTGGCAGGATAGCATTTGGTTCACGACGTGATTGCAATTCTTGAGATCAAGTTAAAACCCGTTAGGAATTTTTCATTTTGCCACTTGAGAATCATTCCCAACGTTCATCTCTTGATTCCATTTTTCCCAGTATCTCTTTTCACATTTATTGACACACCGAGAAGCAAGCGCCCACCGCGTCATCCCAGAACCATTTTGCCCGTGGCATTCTTGTACACAGAGGCTGCGTTCTTGCGCAATATCTTCAGCAGAGTTTGCAATAGAGACAAATGCTCCCAGGTTGGCTAAAATGACTCCAAGCAAGATAATGACAACGGTGAAAAAGGAATTGATTTTTCTCATTGTTACCGTTCCTTTCCTTGAAGTCATTTAAAATGTCTACACTAATAGGCCAAACTCTCCCCAATTTAAATTTAGTTAAAAGTTAAGAGAAAGTCAAGACGTCAGCCCTAGATCCTTCGCGAAAAAAAGTAAAAAACCTCGTTGTTCTTGATAAATCAAGATGATCGTATTCCTTTATCACCGTCATGGGCGACAAAACAGGCTTATCAACAGAGGCGCAATAGCGCTTCATTGGAAGACTTATAAGTTAGATGTTTAAAAAATTTTTCTTTTAGTCGCTTTATTGTTGTTCCCAATTTTATTCATCTGTCGATCCCACTTTGTCCAATACGTTCTTTCACATCTTTCCATGCACTCGTCGGAAAGCTCCTGCCTAATTTCTTCCCTGCATCCTTGTTGACACTCATCGAGTTCCTGTCCGATGTCCTCAGAACAATCCACATGGGCTACAAAAGCTCCAAAGCCGGTAAAAAATAAACCAAGAGCCATTATTAACGCAAAACCAAAATAATTCATTCGCTTCATTTTGACTCTTCCTTTCTTCCAATATGCATACAAAGAGTAAAACACGATCTGAATCCAAAGGCCTTGATTACAATGCTATGTTAAATATAGTCCTCAGAACAAAAACTGGGTCGATACCCCTGTTCGGATTGACCCCCCAATTATTGCTTGAACTCGGGATGTCCCAATTGGAGACCCCCCGGTCGATACAAGCGTAGTTAAACCACTTTCCAGGGCGCCAGTATCCAGCGATAATTCGTAACTTCCAATTCCTCAACAATTCCCAATCAAAGCCCGTGTCGACCTCCCACCCTACGTTAGAGTCTGGAATAGAAGGCGCAGTTGGGTCGTATGCGTTGATTGTGGAAAGGTTCTGATATTGAACCTCGCTTGTCTGAGGAAACTGGAAGGGATAGGGAATAGGTGGAGAATAATTCGAAGGATAGGTCGGCGGATTATTCTGGTTAAAGGGCCTCATTAATCCCCAGCCGTACCCGTTACGTCCAGCCCTATCCATCCATATGAAGCTGCCGAAAAGGTTAAGGTTGGCGGCAATGGCATAGTCGAGCCTGGTCGCCAAAACCATAGCGTCGTTAACGTAACCGTCCCCATTGAGATTGGCAAAATCCAGACCTGCGCCGAAGCAGTAAGATAAAGCTACGCAGTATGGGGAAAACACACCATAGTTCCCAAAACCGTAATAATATGGCTGCCGGTCTATACAGACGCCGTTTCTCCGGTCCGGGCCAGGAAGCCAGGTATAGAGAAATGACACTTTCATCGGTCCTGTCATCATTCCTGTTTCAACCATCCAACGCCAGGATTCGATGTATCGAGGGGCAAAGAGGCTCCCGCTTCCAGGCCCTCCAGGTTGGACCGGATTGCCAGGAAAGTAGTATGCCCCGCTGGCCGAAGGCTGTAATTTCGTGGTCTTATAGACCCAATCAAATTCGGTGTTAAAAAAGAATCGCCCATCATTGTATTTTAAGTACAATCCCCCGTCGAACATGACGGTATCGGTTGTTGGATAATTTCTCCGACCAACTTGTTGGTTGGTAGGGAACGGCGAGGCTGGGGGGGCCTCTATGGTAACCTGCGACTCAGGCCCGCTATGGTAGCTGAAATATTCAGCCAGCACGCCCGCGGACCACAGACCAGCGTCATAAGTCACAAACCCTTTTGGAGATGTGCGAAGCACCCCATTTTGATCGTAAGAATTGTAGTATGGATCGTCGAGCACCCCATAAGTGGAGTTGAGCGGTACCCCAAAGCCATTGTTTGGGAAATCCTGCCTGAAAGGATACGATGGCTGCCGCCTGAAGGGATAAAAACCCAAGCCGATCTTGAATGGTCCATAGGGAGCCGACAAGAGAAATGATTCTTCTGTTAGGTCCTCTTCCCCGTTGTACTGAAGACCGAGTCCGAAGGTGAATGGCCGCTTCCCGTAGGAAAGGGTCCCGACCGGCAGGTGGGCTGTTAGCCACCACATGGTCCACTGGCCTTCCGAAATCGCTACCTCAGTGCCTGGCATTTTGGAGTTCGAATATGTTCCAGACCAGGGGACCTGGTAGTTGGCTATCCGGAACAGACCCTGCGCTGTCAACCCTTTAGTCCACTCGAATTTAGGTGTAAAGTTCATCCACATGGGCTGCTGGACACCACCCGAGCCGGACACAAGGTCATTGAGGACCTGTCCCGTCCACCCGTTAAACGAGGCGTAATCTCCACCAGTGGTACCATTGGCTGAACTACTTCTATCTATATCGTACTCTCCGAAAAAACCTCGACTCCCAAGTTGATTGATCAATCTAAGGTGCCAGCGATACTCTTGCTCCAGCTTAAACTCCCAGGCCCTAGATGCGCTTCCGCTAAAAACCAAAATGACTAGCAACCCTAAACCGGCTGATTGGCGCGATATATTAAACATTAACAGTCTCACTTTCTAGCTTTGATATCATGACGCTTGGCGCAATCTTGTATATAAAATACATATAACTTAATGGTATTAATAAAAATAACTTAAAGTAAAATAGCATTATAAATAATAACATGCTATTTTACAAATTGTTTTATCACAACGGTTTTGTGTGTCTTGGTCATTACTATTCGAAATTAAATGATAAATATCCAAAGTAGAGAGAATCCCGTTTTGGAGCCGGCGACAGCGTAGGTGGAAAAGCCGTCGGCGTCATTGTCCGCCACCATGACAATGAGCCTTGGACCAACTCCAGCCAAGAAAACAACAAATCGTTTCCAGAATCGACTCTTAAGGTGGATACTCTTGCTTAAAAAATACATCAGTAGCCTCCGTAGTCTCTGACCTGCCGGACGCCTCTTGGCTGTTTAACGCAGGCCGAACTAGTCTCTTTCAATAACTCAAAGAATTACCGATGAAAGAAGGTATTATTAATGTTAAATTACAATTATATAGGGCTATCTATTAAAATTAGGTTAGGAACTTGCTGTAGAGTTGGGGGAAGAGCGATTCCCAGAATGTTGAGCGCTGGAGGCCCAAACGGAGAGGACCTTTAAGCCTTGAATAACTAGAACCGACACGCGCGCCGCAGGAAACAACGCAGCAACTAAAAAAGCGGCTGTTTCTAAAATAACCGGTTGAAATTCATAAGCTGGAGTTGGTTTTTTCAGGATCATGGTTCACCTCCTATGTCGGACCGCTAGAGGATGCGGCCGGAGATGAACGGTCAGATTACACTAGATGTGTTTCACCTCGTTTACCGCAAAATATCGAGTCTGCGATCCTGTTTTTTGTTTAGTATCAGGAATTTCTTGTTGCTCGATTTCGTAACAACAACTAGGGCCGTCAGAATCGGTCACTTCTAAATCCTCTCTAAATTGTCTCAATTAAAAAATTCGCAAACGTCTGTTTCCCACTTCTCTTCAGGGGTGTCAAGCAAAAAATGTAAAAAGAAAATTAGCAACTCTTTTTTTCTAGCTACACGCAAGGGGACAAAATGGATCGCTTATTGCGATTCAGGCAAATCACAAAGCCGTCGTAGCGCCAGAAACTTAATTCTTGTGGTATCTCTCATCAGCGATTAAGGAAGGATTCCTTATATCCTTTGCTTTGACTTTAAACAATTTGACCAATGTGGGATCAAAAAAAGTGTTTTGCATTAAAGTTATTTTCAACCCTAATTCTTGTCTAAGGAAAGTTTTTCTTCCAGGTGGACCGCCACGGCCTTAGCGAAAATCTGCTGCGCGTCGGCGTTTGCGTGCCCATCAATACCAGAAACCCACAATTTCATATAATTATGGCCCTTAAAATAGGGTAAGATGTCTACACAATCTATATCATTGTCTTTACAAAAAGAAATGATCACGTCATTAGCCTTGTTGTAAGGGTAATTCGTAAAATCCATCATTGCCGGCAAATTTGCTATAGTAAAACCGATCCCCTTTTTATCACATTCAGTTTTCATTTTTTTCAGAAGCGCAGACACCTTAATCCACCCTCCGTCAGGCGTCAGATATTGATTTAGGGTGTCTTGAACATAACTCGACGCATACCAGTTTGGATCAAAAAGTCGAATCAGGTTGCCTGTTCGTTGTTTGACAAGTTGAGTTATCACGAGGTCATTTTCAACATATTTAATTAGACGACTTATTAACGATCTATGATCCTTTTCCTCTTTTCTAACTAGATCTGGATCAACCTGTATGGGCCTGCAATCAACAATATTATAACCCACAACGACCCAATTGGGTTTTCTAGGCAACACAAAATCCGCCAACAAATAGCTTTCTTGCTCTATGTTATACCCACAAACGCCCAGGTTCCAGACTCGAAATCTATCACTATTTTTCGAACTATTTAGAAGCTTTTGAAGAACAGCCGGAAAGGTTTCTGATTGAGGAACCCCCTGACCGAAAGTGAATGAGTCTCCGAGTACCGCTATAACAAACTGTCCTGGCTTCGGCTCACCTGTGAATTCCGTATCACGAAATCCATCAGAATTTGTGGAGATTTGGACCCCTTCGCGAACTATATTTAGGTTCGGTATCATTTCATAAGTGAGTGGGCTCGACGTCAGCCGGTTCATGCCGGTATGACCCACTTTAGGGATAAATGACCGCAGAGTAATTTCGCCAAAAACAAAAAGTAATAACAATAACGCTACTAGAACAAAAAGATTTATGAGAAATATTTTTAATTTGGATTGCTTGCCCTGCGACATCTGGTACCTATCTTTCGGCTCAATTATTACTTTAGGAGCGCGTGATGGCAAGCCCTAAATTGGTAAAATTACTTCTGGCTAAAGGCTCTGACATAAACGCCACGAACAAATATGGTGAGACAGCGCTGTCTGTGGCCACTAAGAATGGTTACCATAATGTAGTGGAAGTTCTCAAAGCTCGCGGAGCGAAGAACTGATTCACCAAGTCAATCAGCGAGAGATCGAAACCAACAACTTTTTCCCTTAGCTGAAGTGGAATATTATATTTGCGGGTACGCGGAGGAGAACCTGGCGGCAAAAATTACTTAACCACTTCGGCAGATAACGACGTTTTATCGCTAAAGATTGCGGTCACGGTCAGCCGCAATTTAGGACTAGAAAGTAAACCGTTATCAGCCGCATACAGATAGATAGTTGCACTACCTGAGACAGGAGCGTTTAGAGGTCCGGCCTTTGCATTTATTAACTGATAAATTTTCGGATATAAGGCCACCCCCAAAAACATTACAGACGCTTTAGGGTCACTTGACCATCTGACCTCGCCATCAGGTCCCGCCAAATCAACTCGACGCAGCTTCTTATCCTCCACATGAAATTTCATGATGAACGTGCCATTAAGATATCCGCTCTTGCCCGGACGATTGGATGTATTAACCAGATCAGCAAGGAACCCTCTAAACTCGCATGTTATTAAGCCCTTGGCTTGGGGACTCGACTCAACTTCGGGAACGACGCTAGATGTGGTCGTAAGTCCCTTTTTTACCATTTGCTGATAATATGAGCCGTCGGCCAGGCGTACTATGATCCTAAGATTTTGGTTCGTCTTGGCTAGGTCCCCCGGGTCATAAGCGTAAATATAAAACTGGGTCCTTCCTTCGATCGGAATCGATATCGAACCGTCAGGTTTGTTGAGGAGCGCCGTCGGGGTCTTTTGATACGCGATTGCAAGACCCCACGCTCCTTGTGATGTCCCATGAGTGCCCCATTTTCTAGTAACACCAGCCACACTATTAATTTCAATTCCGGTAATGGCGCTCTTCGGGTTTACATCGATATCCAATCCAAATACTGAGTCGGGCTTCCCGTCTGGTTTTATTTCAGGATATGGTCCAACAGCGTTGGTCGGGACAAAACCCAGCCATTCACCCAGAAAATTTACCTGAGTTCCCCGATTTTTACCGGTGGTGTCACCAGACGATTCTTTAGTGGCATGAGGGGACTTTTCAACCTTTGTCCAATAAATTTGACCATCTGAGAACGCCACATTAATTCTAAAATCCGTTTTGTCCCGTTTTACAACTCCGTTGTCCGCAACATATAAATTAAGATCAACTTTATCCTTGACTCGAAACTTCAATGATCCGTCCGGTTCATTGATCAATTGCGTGGGATCGGTTTTCAAAGCTACCCCCACGGGAGGGTTGTGGCTGGTTGGAACCGTGTCCCATACGGCCTTTTCTTCATCTATGTTTCGAATTTCTAGTGCAGTGATTTCTCTATCTTTAGTTTCCAATTTAAGCTCAAATAGAGCGTTGGGCTTGTTGCCACCCTGAATCTTTTTGTCGAACCCTACCGCGTCATAGTTTGAAATCCCCTTTGAAAAAGCCGACATCCGGACAGGATAAATTGCCTGACCGGGTGGTGGTTCGAGAGCTGGATTAGCGCCGGAAGCTTCCTGTGCTTGTTTATTGAACGCGGTCCCATCCGTGAACAAGACACGAATTTGATACTTACGCTTCTGTCTAGAAAAAAGGCCATCGTCAATCACAAAAAGAAGCAAATTGGAGTCTGTTAAAGGCTGAGATTTGAGTTCCCCTTCTTTGCGATTTAAAATGTCCGATGGATTTTTCGCAAAAGCCACTCCAAGAAAATCCGAGCCATGTGTTTCGAGATGCGATGTCCAAGTTTTCGAGGGGTTTGAAGCCTTGATTTCAATTTCTTCTATTTTTTTGTCAGTAAGAGGAGTTGTGAACGAAACAGAAAATACAGCATTAGGGGCTCCATCAGGCTCAGGCTTTGTCTTGCCCACGCTACCTGTCTTTTTTAAACCAAGGAAAAAACACGCGCCCATCGGTTCGTTTTCAGCATTGATGATTGACGACCAACAGCATAAGAAAACCATGAAAACAGATAATAAGACCATTTTGGTTAGCTTACCTGAATACAGTTGGCTAGTACCTCCAGAACAAATCGACAGTTTCTAAAATTCATTTACGATTCAACGTCTATTACATAACATATTGTAATGTCAATCTATAAGTGCTGATAAATTGCAATTCTTTCAGATATATCGTATTTTAAACAGCCCAACAGTCTGGCACAAACCACGTATAAATTTTGTTTATTTCGGATATGATCCTAACAGCCCGATGCGGTATTTGAATTTTCACGCATGGAATTCGACAGGATATTTTGGTCATGATTACAGCATAAATAAACCAAGCGATGTTTTTAGAGTCGTTTTGATAGGTGGTTCTTGCGTTGAATCTGTTCAGGCGGAGGATGTGTTCAGAAACAGGGTTACGATGAACCTTGAAGTGCTTCAGTGG
>JAJYDQ010000098.1 GCA_021777225.1 Deltaproteobacteria bacterium | reverse complement strand
GACGCTTACGCTATGGGCGCTCGCTGGCACATGGACAGATTTGGCACCACTCAAAAACATTTGGCCGTAATCGCATCCAAGAATCACACTCATGGATCGTTGAATCCCTTGTCACAATACCAAAATCCTATGACAGTAGAGGAGGTAATGAACGACAAGCCGGTAGCATATCCTCTCACTAGGGCCATGTGCGCTCCTATTGGTGATGGCGCGAGCGCGGCAATAGTCTGCTCCGAGTCTTACTTAAAGAAACTGGATCACGTCAGGCCAGTTAAGGTGTTGGCTTCTGTGCTCGGGCAGGGAAGCGACCGGGACATGGATGGAGAAGATATAGGCGCCCGTCTTTCCAGAGAGGCGTACGGGAAGGCCGGTTTAGGGCCAGAGGATATGGATCTGGCTGAACTGCATGACGCGACCGCATATGGAGAACTGCATCAGACCGAAGCAATGGGTTTCTGCCCCTTGGGTGAAGGTGGTCGATTAGCTGAATCAGGGGCCACGACGATTGGTGGCAGGAAACCTATAAACACTAGCGGCGGCCTGGAATGTAGAGGCCATCCGATAGGAGCTTCTGGATTAGCTCAAATTTATGAGATTGTTACCCAACTTAGAGGAGAGGCTGGTAAACGTCAGGTTCAGCAAGCCCGGATTGCTCTAGCGGAAAATGGGGGGGGAAATATAGGTGTGGAAGAAGCGGCGATGGCTATACACATTTTGCGCAAGCCATGACGGACATAGGCAGTCGTTTTCCCGAAGGCGCAAAAGGTAATATATGAACGGTAAGAAATCCATATTCATTACCGGAGCAGCGTCCGGCATTGGTCTTGAAACAGCCAGACTTTTTGCTCAAAACAATTGGTTTGTCGGTATATCAGATAAAAATGAAGATGGCCTGAAATCACTTGAGACTGAAGTCGGCATTGAGAAATGTTTTTCAGTGTTGATGGACGTTACGGACTCAACTGAGGTCCATAAAGCAATCGAGGCATTCACGCATAGGACACGTGGGAGGCTAGACGTCCTTTTCAACAATGCGGGTATCTTAAAGTTTGGACCATTTGACAAGGTTTCGCTTGAGGATAATCTTAGAATTGTGGATGTAAATGTGAAAGGCGTGATCAATTGCGTTCACAGTGCTTTAGACTTCCTGAAAAAGACACCTGGGGCTCGTATCATAACCATGGCGTCCGTTTCCGCAGTTTACGGTATACCAGATTTGTCGGTGTACTCCGCTACCAAGAGCGCCGTATGCGCCCTCACCGAGGCGCTGGACATAGAGTTGGAAAGATATGGAATCATTGTGAGTGATATCCTGGCCCCGTACGTCAACACACCGATGCTTACGTGCACAGACAATGTCGCGTACAGCGTAAAAAGGATGGGTGTGAAAATTCAACCGTTTGAAGTGGCCAGATTGGTTTGGAAAGCGGCTCATGGCAGAAAACTGCATTGGAAAATGGGACGGTCTACGAGGCTTTTGTCGGGATTATTCTGGATAATGCCTTTCATTAAGCGCTTTGTAGTAAAAACGCTTACGGTTAACCCCAATTCAAAGTCAGGCCAATGTCCCTAATCCAAAAGTCTCAAAGACGGTTTGAGGATGTTCATCAAAAAGAGGTCAAGCGATGGCAGAGAAAGCCCTAGCGCCATGGAATTTAACCGGTAATGGGTATGTAATACTGTACTGGTTCAAAAAAGAAAAGTTAAAGAATAGGTGTTTCCTGGACGATTATCTCAAGGAATCGTATTTGGGCGGCCGGGGATGTGTAATGCTGGTAGATTACAAGTCTTCCAATGTGGGACCATATAAAGAACTTCTGTTCATCCCGGGCAAGATACGGTTTGAAGGGCAGAACCTATATACTATATCAAAAATATTTGTTTCAACATTGGATAGTGTAGTTAACGGTCGGGAAAACTGGGGTATTCCAAAAGAGCACGCAAATTTTTCATGGATGTCGGATAAAAATACTGAACAAATAGGTGTAGAGCGTGAAGGTCATGAGTTTTTTAGCATAACAATGGAGAGAATAAAATTCCTCTTTCCTTTTCCGATAACGACGGCCCTTTTACCGTTTCCGCTTGTGCAAACACTTAATCAAAAGGTTTATTACACAAATTTTCATGGAAGGGGAATTGGCTCGTTTGCGAGAATAAAGGAAGTTAAGGTTGATAGAGACTTCTTCCCGGGAATTGATGATCATAAACCACTTTTGGTTATAAAAGTTGATAATTTCAAACTCACTTTTCCTAAGGCAAATATTGCATCATATGAAGGGATTAGCTGAATTATGGAAATCAATAAAAAAAAATTCTGATTACTGGCTCCTCTTCGGGAATCGGCAAAGAGTTATTGAAGCGCCTTCTGAAATTTGATGTAAAAGTAGTCACCGGTTCGATTGATTCCACTCATACCGATGTCGAGGATGACAGGGTCATAACCTGCGATTGTGACTTGTCAAAAAAAGAAGAGGTAGAGCGCCTTTTTGATTTTGCAAGTAAGGAACTTGGGGCCATAGACATCTTGTTTGCCAATGCCGGTTTTGCCTATTACGAAAGGATAGAGACCCCAGGTTACGAACATATTGAAAAAATTTATAACACGAACGTCCTGGCCCCTATTTATTTGTCGGAATTAATGGCTGAGCTTAACAAAGGGAGGGATTATAGGGTCGTAGTAACCTGTTCCGCAATGGGAAAACTTCCTATACCGGGCTACGCCCTATATTCATCTACGAAAGCTGCGCTAGATTCTTTTTTTACCGCATACAGATATGAATTAAAAAATGAAAAAACCGTTTGCTTGGTATACCCAATCGCCACAAAAACCAATTTTTTTAAAGCGGCGGGAGAGAATACACCGCACCTTTACCCGGTCCAAAGCGCTGAAATTGTAGCCAAGTCAATTATAGAGGGGGTTTTGAAAGATAAACAAAGTGTTTATCCCAGCAAGATTTTTGTCATTTTTAACCTGATCCTGAATAGAGTGGCGCCGTTTATAAATTACTTCTATGTTATATACGCAAAAAGGAAATTTCTTAAGTGGTTGTGAAAAAGCTTGTTGTGCGATTAGAAGACATCGTTTCACTGGCGCCAATTTTATATAGAGGTTGAGGCCAGATATTTAATACGATCTTTTCGGGGGGCACACATTAGTTCTAATTCATCCCTCACTGTTGTTTAATCAGCTAATTCCAGAAATCTTTCCCCGGAGGTTTTGCCTTGGAGAGCCCCGTAGATCACGTCCCAGTTGTAAAAATGATGCCACTCCTAAAGTCGTTCGTGCCGTGCTTCCGTCAATTCAGCGGCAAGTTCATCTCAAGTTTTGTCTGAATCCAGCATATTGAGTTACTCCAAAGGAAGGGAGAAGCTACGTCGGGTGAAATACCACGATACGGAGACCGACAAAACTCTGATCTTTCTGACCAACAACTTCGCACTGCCGGCCTTGACCGTCTCGATGTTGTACCGCTGTCGCTGGCAGGTAGAGCTGTTCTTCAGGTGGATCAAACAGAACCTTCGAATCAAGACATTCTTCGGCACTTCGGAAAATGCAGTCAAGACTCAAATATCGATCGCTGTCTCAGTATATGTGCTCGTAGCCATCATGAAAAACGGCTAAATATTCGGGCCAGCCTCTACACAATTTTACAGGTTCTGAGCGTCTCCGCTTTCGAGAGAACGTTGCTTTTTCAACTACTTACGGAACCGGACTACAAAAGAGAGCCGAACTAAAACGATAACCAGTTGATTCTATTGACTTAAGCGTTGTGACACTATTGATGATGCCTGTAAGATTTCATCCAATCTCAACATCAAGCCTTGAAACTGATTCTCTTAAAAATGACCCTGACTACTCAAGAGAGGACGCGGAACAGAAGTAACAGGGTTGGTCTTCAACGCTTTCAGGAACAAGGGTAATAGTTTTGATGTAGCCGTCGGATATTCTCTCTCACGCCCTTTCCAATCGTGCCGTGGATTTGCTAAAAGCGGTTTTCAAAAGCCATTCTTTTGATAATCTTCTTTGAGTTTTGACTTCATAACCTTACCCGCCGGAGTCAGTGGTAGTTCCTGACAAATCACCACCTGCCTGGGGATTTTGTAATCAGCTATGCGCTCTTTACAGAAATTTATGATCTCGTCGGGTGTGAGTTGCTGGCCGAGTCTGGGCACAACATAATATCGGCCAATTTCTCCGAGTACAGGATCAGGAACTCCAATTCCCGCAACCGTGCTAACCTTAGGGTGACTGGAAACAACGTTCTCTATCTCAACAGGGTATACGTTGTAACCACTCTGGATAAACATTTCTTTTACACGGCCTTTTAGGCATATATATCCCTGATTGTCGACAAATCCCAAGTCCCCTGTATGAACCCAGCCGTCAGCGTCAAAGGCGACTTTCGTCTCATCGGGTTCCCCGAAATAACCAATAGCTGCAAATTCCCCTTTGAAAAGAAGCTCACCGATCTCTTCGACGGCGAGATCCTTACGGTTCGCATCGACCACCTTTACTTCAAATTTTCCGATTGGCTTTCCAATGGAACGCACAGTCATATCAAAGCTGGAGTCCCACGGACTCATTACCACTGCGCCAGAAGTCTCAGACAGACCGTAAAGGTTCATCACTTTGGCTTTAGGATAGACTTGGTTCAACCTTAAAAGAAGATTCGGGTCTGCGTTGGAACCCCCGGTGATCACCACTCTAACCTTGTCCACCTTTACAGAACGCATTTCGTCGTTCATCAACAGAAGAGTGTGCATGGTGGGGACGCCGGCAATTACGGTAGGAGGATGAGTTTTGAACATTTCAATCATCTGGTTCGAGTTGAAGATGGGAACGAGTTCGATAACTGCTTTGCCTACAAGCATAGTCAAGATACCGCAAGTGATTCCACCCACATGGTTTAGTGGCAACGCCACTTGAATAGAGTCGCGCTCAGTTATCCTTAGATGTTCGGCTTGAGCCCTCGCCGCAGCGAGCATGGATTGATGGGTGAGAATCGCTCCTTTGGGTTTGCCAGTAGTACCCGAAGTGTAGATAATCATGACAGCGTCATTGGCCTCGACGTTCTGTTTAGCTTCGTCAAGGCGAGAACGAACTATCTCTGTGCACAGTAGATTATCAAAAGTCTGGCTCCCTTCGAACCCTTTCCCTCCTATGAAAATAAACTTTTCGACCGAAGGGATCTTCTTTCGGAATACGTTAAAGAAACGAACGTAGTCCATTTGGTCCCCTAGGTTAGAGAGGGTAACGAGTCCCCTGGCTTTGGATTGGTTTAAAATAAATTCCAATTCGTTTTCGCGATATCGGACACTCAGCCCGACTACTACAGCGCCAATCTTGGCCGCAGCGAAGTATGTATACAGCCACTCGAGTTGGTTGAGAGCAATGATCCCAATACGGGCCCCTTTCTCGAACCCCAGATTGAGAAGCCCTTGAGCAACTCGGTCTGAGGTCTCATCCATCTCATTGAAACTGAGGCGCCGTCCCTCATAAATGTAGGCCAAATGGCCAGACATAAGCTTTGCAGTTTTTTCGAGCGTCCTTCCTACCAGATTTTCTGAAGCGGTCATCGTCATTGGAATCTCTCCCTTCAGGTTGGATGGTTGGTGTACGGCAATTCTCACGGATGCGGCAGGTTTGTTTTATTATATTGAATAAATATCGCTAAAAAACACATCTATCAATCTACGGTATGTAGCCTACAATTCCTAGCTTTAATAGTAGCGTCGAGCGTCTCCGCTGACGAATAGGCCGGACAAAATCCCAACTGCTCTTTGGCCTTCTGGTTTGACGCTACAAACGAATACCTCGCGTAATGCAGATAGCCGCTATTAACTTCGACGCCCGGGCAATGCAGCCTCCACAGGACTTCCCAAGCCGGATACATGAGAGCCGCAGGCAATGCGATGAGGCGTTTGCCTAAATGTCCAGCTATCTCCGAAACGGTCATAGCGCCATCTCCAGCGATATTGAAGGCCCCTGAAACTTTTTTCTCCGCTGCGATTACACATGCCTTGACGAAGTCGTCCTCATGAACGAACTGCACCTGAGGATCACTAGCCCTGACGCATATAACGAACGGCATGAACAATAGACGCGAGACATAGTTATCGATGTTTGGCCCAAGAACCGTACAGGGCCGTAAAATGGTGATCATTATATTCGGATGCTCCTGGGCAAATTCCTGAATCATGACATCAGTAATGGCCTTGTAATAGCCATACGGGAAAGCCTCGTTCCCACGCAGAGGCGCCTCTTCCGTGAGCATTCCATGGTTATCAGGATGCGCCCCATAGGCCAGGGTACTACTGATTACAACGCAATGCGTAACCCCCGCGTTGATTGCAGAGACAAGAATATTTTTAGAACCATAGAGGCTAATATCACGCATCCGCCTATTATCGTGAATCGGACGGACCACGAAGGCCAGGTGAAAAACCGTATCTATGTTATGTTCGTCCATTTTGCGTTCGATCTCGATGTTACGTATATCCATCTGATAAAACATGAAGTTCTTGCTTTGGCCCGGTGGCTGGACATCTATCCCAACAATTTTCTGGACGTGGCCACTGAGCGACAGCGCACGCGCCAGTCTCATACCCAGATACCCTGATACACCAGTAATCATGACATTTTTCATTCTCGCCCCTATTTCACGTTTACCACTCTAGAAATACGTTCGATCGCCCGATCAATATAATCAGTGTCGACAATTGTTACTTCGACTGCATTTTTTGGGCAGATATCCGCGCATCGACCGCATCCCCGGCAAAGATCATCATCGATAACCGCTCGTTCACCTTCAAGGTGTATGGCGTCCAGAAAACAGACTCCTGCAGCACATGTTCCGCATCCCACACACCGGTCTGTAACGTATACCGAGACACCTGGCATTCTGCTAACCTTACGGCTTATCCTTCCGTCGACAACAGGCAGGATTTTCCACAAACAGCAGCAGGGACAGCAGTTACATATTGTCATCAGGTTATGGCCGGGTCTGACATTTAACCAGACTGAATCAAGCTTGTTACGACCTATCAGATGCGTCAAGCCGGCCTCTCGGCAGCGCTCAACATGCTCAAGCGCCTGTTCCATAGTTACGGGTTGACCGAATTCAGGATTTATTCCCCGAGCAGCCTCTCCCAAGAAAAGGCATCCCAAATCTATCGGATAATTCGAGCATTTTTCCGAATCGCGGCAGATACAGAAATTCATGCGCCAGTGAAAACTCGCTTCTTTGATAAAATGTTCAACCACCTGAGATGGCGCAGCTAGACTCTCGGCTGTATCAGCAGCAATGTTTTCATTTAGTTGAATGACCCTGCTTTGGGGTAGATACAGTATGTCATCCCCATCAAACAGCAGGTAATCAACCGCGGGGCCGAGTAAAGGATACCGCGTGAATTTCGATAGGAACATACGGTAGGGGAAAAACGTGTTGATGAGCGTCTTGATCCAATAAGGGCCAGCCATGAATAGACCCTCCGATAGAGTTGATTATGGTCAATGACGAGCTGTTCAACACAACCCGATTTTATATTCAAACGCTAAACCGCTGATATTTGAATTACTACCGATTGTCCACACCCGCCTTGTAACCAGGAGTAAAGATTACATTTATGCCCTCTACGATTTCAGTGTTACCCTGTATTATCTTCAAATTTACTCCTTTAAGAACCCGATAACACAATACGCTTATTGCGCATCTATTCCACCGTTTCCTTGGGGCCTATCTTATTTTTAGAAACCTTCTTACATCTTTTCTCAATTCCACATATGGATAACCAGCGCCGGTAACGTTCTCAGAAAGGTCACAAAAAACATTTTTGTTATGTCCATTCTCGTTATATAGTTTGAAAATACTGAACTGTGGAACCTGTTCCAAATTTGACGACAACCTCAAAAGCTCGCCACAAAGAAATGAGCAGGCTTGTAATTTCGCGGAGAGGATGGGACGAACAGGTTGAAGTTTTGCCAAGTATATTCCAGGCCTCAAGGAGATTCGCTCATGTCCATTACATTTGAAACATTATACGATAAAATGACCCTGATCAGAGAAGGGAAAAGACAGGAGATTCCCTTTGAGATCCGTAAAGACCCTTTGACCGGCACTACAGGACGCGTCTTCAACTTCCCCTATCAGCCTCCGAATAGCCCCAATATCGAAGAAACTTTCAAGCGTTCGGAAGGGATATTCTGCCCTTTCTGCCCAGAGAATATCGAAAAATCCACACCCCGATTCCCTGAGGAATTGCTTCCGGAAGGAAAGATTCAGAGAGGAAGAGCGACTCTGGTTCCCAATATCCTGCCTCTCGATCGTTACGTAGGCGTAGCAGTTTTCTCTCCCCAGCACTTTGTTCGCATGGAAGAACTGAAACCCGAAATGATGAATGACGCATTTCGAGTCGTTCAGGAGTTTATCCGGAGGGTCTCCGAATTTGACCCCGAAGTATGCTGCTTCTCCATCAATTGGAACTACATGCCATCGGCAGGTTCAAGCCTGGTTCATCCTCACCTTCAGGTTCTCTGTGGTGAGCGTCCAACGAACCACATGAGGCTCCAACTCGACGGAGCAAAAAGGTATTACCGTGAAAATGGCGTAGAGTTTTGGGACGACTTCATTCGCGAAGAGAAAGACAGGTCGTCCCGCTACATCGGAGAAATTGGCCCTACTTTCTGGACTGTAGGCTTTGCCCCCATGAGTCATATACCGGACGTCTGGTGCATCTTGCCCGAACATAAATCCCTGCTTGATGTGGGCGAGAAAACTCTCAGCTCCTTCCTGGAGGGTCTTTCGTCCATACTGGCCTATTACCAGTCTCTGAACCTCTTCAGCTTTAACGTGTCGCTATTATCATTTAGATTCGAAGACCACTTTCGAGTCAACGCCCGAATTCTTCCCCGACTCGTCCTGAGAGAAATAGGAAACAGCGATTACACTTTCCTACAGGCCGTACATAAGGAGCATGCCTGCGTCTACGCCCCTGAGTCGGTCTGTCAGCAGATAGGGGAATACGGATTCGGTAGCCCCAGCCTGAGACCCTGATCGATTGCCAGTTAATCGCTCGTTCAAACAGGATCCATCTGACTTATGTTAAATTCCTAATTTGTAGTTGACCAATTAGGAAATGAGGCAGTGTCTCCGGGTTCGAGAATTTTACCCTGTTTGGTCTGTGACTGATCCTGTTGTAATCGTTGACTAAATCACCGAGATAATCATTGAAAATGTAATAATTTTCCCAAAGATTGTAAACCATTGGAGTTTCTTCACAGATGTAATCAAAGCCGCTCTGCCCCCAGCAGGTGTTAATCACCCTTCACCACCTTACCTGGTGTTATCCTAATTCCTTCCGGACATCGATAGTGTTATCGTAAAAGGTGCTCCCACTTCCTTGATCTGTAAGTCGCTGTGACGTAAGGGCGTTGACTGAACGGTCCCCGGGGCAATGGGTCAGCCACCAGATCCCTTCGGCGACCACAACACCCTCCGGGACCTTGGAGGTTACACGCAAGATGAAACAAACCTCACCCAGATCATTGAAGGCCATCACACGTTCCCTGTCTTTGAGCCCTTTGCGCCGGGCGTCGGACGGGTTCATCTTCAGGAACATGGCCGGGTCTTTCGCCCGTAGATCTTCACGCTCCCGAAAAGAGCTGTTCAGGAAGCGCCGCGCTGGAGTCGTCATAAGTCTAAAGGGATATGTCCCTTCGCTGCTAGGAGTATGTCGGGGCAGCGGTTCCTGCTCGCGGAAATTAATGATCTGGATCTTGCCCGAATCCGTAAGAAATTGGGTCTTGTAGCCCGTCGGAAGCCTCAATTCCACCGCCCTACCGGAATCTAGGGCGTCGCTGTCAATCCCTTCCCTCATAGGGCTGGGGGTTGACAATAGATGTTCGATCAGGTCATCCGCAGATTGGCGAAAAAATACATCATGAAATCCCATGGCCTCAGCCAGAAGTCCGAATACTTCCCAGTTGGATTTGCTCTCACCAACCGGGGAGATCGCGGGTCGGGCCCGCTGGACGCAGTAGGTGCCGTAGGAACTGTACAAGTCACCATGCTCCAAGGAAGAAGTAGCGGGGAGAACAATATCAGCGAATACGGCAGTATCGGTCATGAAGCGCTCGTGGACCACCGTGAACAGGTCCTCGCGAGAAAGTCCTTTCAGAATCTGGTTCTGATCCGGGGTCACGGCCGCTGGGTTAGCGTGATATACGTACAGGCTCAACACCGGGGGATCATCCATTTGCGTCAGGGCCCGACCCAGTTGGTTCATGTTTACGATTCGTGAGGAGCGAACCATAAAATCTTCTCGCGTGACAGCCTTTGTGGAGAAAGCGCTACCGCTGGCAGTGCCAGCCAGAAGCCCACCGCCCCTTTTCGCCCAGGCGCCTACTAGAGCCGGCAGACACACGATGGTCCGGCACGTCATGGCCCCGTTGGTATACCGAGAAAGGCCGCCCCCAAGCCTGATAAATGGAGCGATGGACTTTCCGTAGGAGCGGGCCATGTCTTGAATCGTTTCCACTGGAAGACCTGTCAACAGGCTCGCCTTTTGAGGTGAAAAGTCGGACAGCACATCCCTACACAGCTCGTCAAATCCCTGAGCGTGAACCGCCAGAAAATTCCGGTCCACCAGGTCTTCGGCTACTAACACGCTCATCATCCCCAGAGCCAGAGCGCCGTCACTTCCAGGATAAACCAGAAAAGTACGATCCGCCATTCCGGTTGTGGGGGTTTCGTAAGTGTCGATAACCCATACCTCGGCCCCTTTTCTTCGAGCCTCTTGCACACCGTGGAGAAAATGGATGTTGGTGGCCACCGCATCTATGCTCCAGAGGATCACCAGATCACTCTCCATAACCTCATCCGGGTGCGGGGCTAGCGTGCCACCCATGACCGCCTTCCACCCTGCATGCTTGGCAGGGGAGCAGATAGTCCGATCTAGTCTGGAAGCGCCCAGACGGTAGAAGAAAGGATGGCCGGCGTTTCTCTGAACAATTCCCATCGTGCCACCGTATGAATAGGGAAGGATTGTTTCAGCTCCGTGCTCGGCAATGATTTCGTCCCAGCGGGTCGAGATTCGAGCGATAGCTTCCTGCCAGGAGATTCGCCGAAACTGTCCGGAACCCTTGGTCCCAATCCTCAGAAGTGGGCTGGTGAGCCGCTTGGGAGAATGCGCTGTTTCCTGATAACGGTTCATTTTGGAACAAAGGAAACCGCGTGTGAATGGGTGGTCTGGATCACCTGTCACCTTGACGGCTTTACCTTCCGCAACCTCAACCAGCAGCCCGCACGTATCCGGACAGTCATACGGGCACACGGATCTCCTGACCGTATTAGTCATGGAAATTCTCCTTACATTC
>JAJYDQ010000028.1 GCA_021777225.1 Deltaproteobacteria bacterium | reverse complement strand
CGATAGGCGACAACGCATGAAGTCGACTTACAGTCGACAAACGGGAAGCCACCGCCTTATAGGCGGTGGAGCATTCACTCTACCTTGATCCACTAAGATATTTGCTCCAAACTGACCGGAAGTGGGACCCTGGAAACAGAAGTTTCCTGAAAATCTCAGGTCCAAGAGGTCCGGCGCCGGGGTATGAACTAAACTGAAGCGCATTTCCATTTTCATCGAGTAAAGCGTCCCATCTAAAAATAACGCCGGGAACTCCTTTCTCGGGTCTGAGTATGGGCTGCACAGAAAATTTCTGATTCCCTAGAAGGGACTCTCCGAGTCCGACCGCTTTAGGGCTTCCGTGACAATCGTGACATTGTCTACCCTTTTTCTGGATGGTGTGAGGAGAGTAAGGGTCCATGACAAGGGCGGGCCTGCCCGAACCGGTAGTGGGTATAACACTGTCCAGCGCTACCGTTCCATCAGGCTTGACCCACGAAACTACATATTGTCTCATGGGCCTCATTATTGTGACTTTGCCGACGGCATTTAGACCAAGAGGTGGATTGGCCCATCTTCTAATTGTAAAACCCCTAAACCACGCGCCGGATCTGGATTTTCCATTCAACCAGTCTCTGGTCTTCGGGTGGGTCCAATTTTTTTCAAGCATTGGGAGTTTAATCTCACCTCTTGGAGGGACCAGTTCAGCATAGTCACCAACGAATTTTCGCAAGAGATCCTGAATCTGAGGGTCATTCTGGGCCGCATTTATCGACCACATCCAGTATTCCGCCCTCTCGTCCAACATTAAATGAAAGCCGTAGTCCTGAAACGACCAGGCGGCATGGCAGGCTACGCACGTCAACAGTCTCCTGTGTTTATCTACATTGTGAGGTAATATATCGCGTCGCAATACAGGCACTTTAATGTCAGGCCTTCTTTTTAGACTGAATTCACCTTTGTCGGTCCTGGAAATGCGTGGGTTACTAAAAACGACATGACAACTTTCGCAAGCCACATCGAATTTGTTATTATCCTGAGTGATTTTGCTTCCGGTCCCGTGAATTTGTGCTGACGTGTGACAGTCGGAGCAAATCATACCAGCCGTATAATGTGTATCCGGCATGAGACGATGCTGTTCTGATCCATAGATGGTGGGGGCTTGAGCGCCATTGACAATTGGACTACGAAATCCCCGGTTGAAGTCTTTCTCGAAGAGCCCGACGTAGTCGCATCCAACATGGTTTGAGTTGTGACATTTCAAGCAGGGCGTAACGCCTAATGATTTTGAAATGACATGGGCATAGGGTTTTTTCGAGTCGGAGTTGGAATACGGTGTATGACACGCCGAACATCCCTTACCCCTTTGCTCTCCAGCACGTGCGGACCCTTTAGTGTACAAATGACACCGCAGACAGGACCTTCGCAAGAGGTCGTCCCCCAAGTCCGCCAGAACAGATTTCATGTCCATTGCGGGATTTATGTCCTGGGTCGGCGTCTTAACCTGATTACCAGGGGACAAATTTTCCAACTTTGGCACGGGAATTTCCTTAAGTCCTGAAAGCTCCCTAACTCCAAACGCAGGCGACGCTGTGTCTTGTGCTCCGAA
Source organism: Deltaproteobacteria bacterium (assembly GCA_021777225.1). Classification (GTDB taxonomy): domain Bacteria; phylum Desulfobacterota; class Desulfomonilia; order Desulfomonilales; family Desulfomonilaceae; genus CAJBEZ01. The sequence goes on along the minus strand of JAJYDQ010000028.1, from coordinate 47,324 downwards.
GGCATATCTGGTGTGGTTTATAAGGTTTGGGGCAAGGGCCATTCTGGAGATCTTAACGTTGCGAGCGTGTTCCGGGTGGCACCTTCCGCATGTTTGATCGACCAGATCCAGGTCTCCCGGATCTGGAATCAACCCCTCGTGAGCAAGGTCCTTACTGGTTTCCTGAGCATTACCCTTGTGGCATGTTGAACATGGGAGCGCATGGAGTTGGTCCATTTCCGCGTTGTTAGGATGGCACTTTACACATGATCCCGGGTCAGGACAGGTTGACTTATTCCATGTTTCCGGCGGCTGCCCCCACCAGTCCGGATACAAATGGTCAGGATACTCACAATTGACACCGGTCAAGGGTGGGTATAGGTGGAACTCCGCAGAGATCGCCATATCAGGGCCGATAAGGGAGGTGAGTATAAGGATGACGCTCATCAAAACCTGAAGCAATTCAGGTTTGATTCTCCCTTCAATCAGGACCCTGACCATTTTCACCTAAGCTGGGATATTATCTGCTGTAATTGCGCTGTGGGCAATGCGCCTCCCGATGGGTTGTTTCGGGCGAAATTTATGAGAATGCCTTGTATAGCGCCCATGGCTCGTGCATAGTTCGGATGTTGAGGCGGAATTCCGTTTAAGGCCAGAATATGCGCAGCGGCTTCACCTTCGCGGCCGGGTATGAGGTTGAGCGGATTGGGCCACACGAATTTCGGTTTTTGAACTTGCTGCTGTGGTTGAGGCTCCGGTTGTTCAACAGGCCGTTCACTTGGCGGTCGGGTGGTTTGAACAGGAGTTTCCGGTTTGTTTGCAGATGGTTCAGCGTGGCTTCCTTTGGGCCCCATGCAGTAATCGTGGTTCCTAAAACACTTTAACCGGCATTGCTCAAGATAGTAGTCGTCGTAACCCGACTTCTTGCAACATTCGTCACACTGTTCACGAGTTTGCTGGAAAAGCGCCTGACCTCTCGAATCGTTCACGCCGGCCGTTAACAAAAACAATCCGATCACGAAGCTCATTCGAGTTAATGGCGCCAATTTTGAATACAATCCCCGTTTATACGCCGACGACTTGTTGATCATTGCTCATCTCCATGGACCCAGTAAAGTTTGTCAAAATCGGCCTGTTCGTACGATATACCAACCTCGTTGCAAAACTTCCCTCTTAGTTTACTAAAATCAACAAAATTCTCAAGCTTTTCAGCTTTTCGGCGTTATCAGTTGCGATCGCCACCCTTTAACTGGTTGCACTGCTTGTCCGCCGATATGAAGCTCACATGCTTTTTCCACGTGGCCATCGGCTTATTCCCCGATTCATAATTCTTTTCCCATTTATCATCAATCGGGTCCCATACCAAAGACTTGTATCGGAAAGTCTCAGCCTTCCTGAAATATATAGTCAGAGACCATTCATCGGTGGTCGAATCACAACAGAGCGTAGCGTAAAATGGGTCATACTCTTTGTTGAGGGCTTCTATTGCAAGAGTTTTTATTCGTTTTACGTATTTGGAATGATCATGTTTCTTGAATTTGGGCTTTCTTTCATCTGATAGCATCCAATCCGCTTCCTCGGGAGCCGAAAGTTTTACGTCACTCGGCTTTTCGCCCTGAATCTGCTCGGATTCAGGAGGGACTTTACCCTTCTCAACACCGATTAGTCGCCTTGGCGCCTTTTCTTTGTCGTTCAAGCTTTTAGATTTGGGATCAGTCAAAGATTCATTTCGGCCGGCAGAGGAAATGTCAAGAGATTTTGATTTGTCATTAGTTTTACTGGTAGATTTATCATCTGAACTAACTTCATTTCCTGAGCTTTGGCTGTTTTTGGGTGGAGACTGACCAGAGCTATCAGGCTGTTGAGCGAGTCGCGGTTTTATTAGGGTTGATTCCTGTTTCTTCGGTTTTGTCGTCTCATCGGTTGTCTTAGCAGCCCGAAACAATGTTGGAACACAACCTGCCAGGGTTGTGACCGACAGAACGAATATCCCAAGCATAAAAAAGGTCGAAGACCTGGATGTGGGTCTGATAAAAAGAGCTTTGAAAAATGCTTTTGGGAACATCAGGTCAGTTGTACGCTCCGAACCAAACATGTCCGGTGGATTTTCCCTTAACCGCAGCCTATTGGTAATATTTTTCTCCACAAAAGGCAACAAACACGGAAACCCAGCCTTCGCTAATTGAAAGCAAATATTCCGTATCGGGCAGGATGCTCAGAACCAGCGAAGGCGCTCAAACAGCGCCTTCTTTTGTCTTACTTCTTTCGGATTTCTAACGTCTGGTTCGAGTTGGCGTTGGACACAGTTTCTATTTGTTAGAGTTGTCCGAAGGGGGATAAATATCCGATTGAACAGTGCAACAAGGTTGGCTGGCCGATTCAGCGCCTTTAAGGCCTATCTTCTTAAACAGTGAAAGACAAACTTCACCTATCCATTTTTGAGGCAGGAGCTTTTCGGTGATCCATACCAGGACAAAAAGTATGGCCGCAATTATACCCGCTGAAATAAGGAAGGAAACCAGGGCGGCAAGACCTGCCAGTAACAGGAAAAAATAAAGCGGGAAAAAAAAGCCATAGAAAAATCCTCTGCCGATTCTGTTGACAGTGTCGGTGTCTTCTTCTCTTCCGAGGATGTCATCGAAGATATTCACAAAAAAGTTTTTTTTGTAGTAACTCAATCCGCCGCTGATTATCCCAAGAATGATCATTCCAATTAATTTCCAGAGCATTTTTTCCTCCATCTTAATGTAAAGTCGGTTCGAAACATGGAACCGGATTCAAGCATTACGGCGAGGCCCATTTAACTTCCTAATCTGATAACATGTAGGACATCACCTTTCGTATAACAACAAGACAAGTGTTTATCGACGGGATTTTTTCCTCGCCTTTTTTGCTTCCTTGTTTTTCTTGCGCTGCTTTTCGAGGTTCTTCCTGGAAGCTTGCTGTCCCTGCTTGACTTCCGGGAGACCAAAGGGGTTTTCCGGAGTGGGAACAGCGGGCGCATCACCTCCCATGAGATTTCCTAGACCACCGCTAAACATGCGCTTCAGTCCCTTCATTCTTTTCCAGCGACCACGGAGTTTGCCGCCTCCCATTGCGCTCATGAGGTCGCGCATATCCTTGAATTTTGTCAACAAATCCCGAACTTCGTTTTCCTTGCGTCCGGAACCTGTCGATATTCGTTTGATACGACTGTCATTAATGAGATCCGGCGCTTTTCGTTCACCTGGGGTCATTGAGTTAATCATGGATTCGATCTTGACGAGTTCATAATCGTCAAAGTTGGCTTGAGCGGGAAGCCCGCCCTGAAAAAACGGGAGCTTTTCAACAACGTCCTTTAAAGGGCCCATTTTCTTTATTGTGCGAATTTGAGACAGAAAATCGTTGAGCGTGAAGTTGCCTTGAAGCATACGCATAGCGTCTTCTTCAGCTTTCTTTTCATCGACAACTTCTTCAAAATCTTTAACTAATCCTACGACATCCCCTAATCCCAGTATGCGGGAAGCCAACCCTTCAGGCCTGAATTCCTCCAGGCGGTCGAGACCTTCGCCCATACCCAGGAATTTTATAGGCACACCCGTCGCTTCCTTTACGGATATGGCGGCCCCACCTCTGGCGTCACCATCAAGTTTCGTGAGGATGAAACCGGTAAGGTTGATACTCTCGTTGAAGGCCTTTGCGACATTTACCGACTCTTGGCCAATCATTGCGTCACAGACCAGGAGCACATTGTCTGGAGATGTGAGCCTTTCGATCTGATGCAGTTCGTCCATCAAGTTCGAGTCGACGGTCAGACGACCGGCGGTGTCGAATATAGCCACATCGCATCCAAGTTCCGGCGCCTTGGAAAGGGCGGCTTTGCAGATTTCCGGCGGATTGGCGGAACCGTTTGAATGAACAGGAATGTTAAGGTCTTTGCCTAATTTTTTAAGTTGTTCAACAGCGGCGGGACGATAAACGTCGGCCGCTACAAGCATTGGCGCCTTCCCGGATTTTACTAAATATTTGGCTATCTTGGCTGCTGTGGTGGTTTTCCCCGAGCCTTGAAGCCCTACCAACATGATCGAACTGACCGGCTTGGATCGAAAATTCAGTGAAACATCGGCCGGTCCCATGAGACGTACGAGTTCATCCTGGCACAGCCTGATAAAGTGATCCCCGGGTGCAATCTTGAGCTTTTTGTCTTTGTGTTTGACCTTTACCTGAACTATTTCTCCAATAGCCTGCTCTTTGACTTTGTCCAGAAAGGAGCGGGTTACCTGGAATTCGACATCAGCTTCCAGAAGGGACATGCGGACAATCTTGAGGGCTTCACCGAGATTTTCCTCGTTTAGCGTCCTCATTCCCTGCAAGTATTGACGGGCGTCTCGGAAACCACGAGACAGTATCTCAAGCACGTTTCATGCCTCCAAAGTCCAAAATTCCCGAAAATAATTTTTTTACCATAGTGCCGTCCAAAATGTAAGAAGTTTCTTCACCCAAAATTGGCCGCATCAAAATCACGTGTGGACTGAAATGGTCACGGAATTTGCCCGGACTGCGCGAGAAAACTTTATCCGGAACTATTTATAGATTAAGTAGTCAACGGCGTCAGAAATGTAAGGACCGGTCCCGTCCGCCATAACTAATGAACCTCCATTTTTAGGAATTTATCCAATCGACCGCTCCAGGCTGTCAGCGCCTTCTCCATGACGATTGATATTGATATCCCTTTAACTCCCTGTTTTTGCAATTTACCCTCAACAGCGAGAACCTCACTGGTAAGTATAGTTCGGGCAAACCCCTTCTGGGCTTTTGGGAAAACCACCACATCAATCAGCCCGGTTTCATCCTCCATCGTCAGGAACATAACCCTTTTGCCCGATTTTGTGGGCGGAGTATGCACGATCACGAGCAAACCGATAACCCTTACAAGACTGCCCGATGGTAAACGTCGCAAGTCAGTCGCCTTGATAATATTTTGCTGAATTAGCAAAGGTCTCATCACAGACAAAGGATGGGCGTGACAGAAGACTTTCATGGAGACGGTTTCATTATAAGCCCGAGTCCTGGCGGCCTCATTTATATATTTGGCCCTGTTAAGCATTATAGGCTTCCTGGATCAATCCCCATTCGTAATATTCGAGGCCTTCAAAAGCCCCCGCGATAGACAGGGTATCCTCTATGCGCTTAGGAGCCGGAATGCGGGCCAGAAATTCTTCGCGACTCTGGAATGGCCCAAATCTTTTACGATTGGCTCGAATGCGGCGGGCCAGGGCAGGTCCAACCCCGTTTATTACGTCCAGCGGGACCCTTATCCCTGTCCCCTCAGCCGTGTATTCAACATCGCTTGAGTTAACATGGGGTGGATATATTCGTAAGCCCCATCTCCTCGCCTCGTTTATTACTACTGAATGGGGATATGAGCCCACTTGTCCGGCGTTTAGAAGCCCAAGATAAAAAGCCTGAGGATAATGAGCTTTCAGGTAAGCGCTTTGATAGGTAATGTGAGCGAATGAAGCGGCGTGGGCCTTACAAAACCCGTACGACGCGAAAGCTGAAACCTGAGTGAAAACTTTCTCCGCGAGAGATTTGCTATGCCCATGATCTATTGCGCCTTCAATGAAACACTGTTTCAGAAGTTCCATCTTTCTGGATTTCCGGTCTTTTGTCATGGCTCTACGGAATGCGTCAGCTTCAGCGTAAGACAAACCGGCAAAAAAATGGGCGATGCGTAAAACCTGTTCCTGGAAAAGAATTACACCGTAGGTCTCTTTCAATACTTCTGAAATAGTCCCGTGTAAAAAAGGGACAGACTCTTCTTGGTTTCGCCTCCGAATGTAAACGTTAACCATATCGCCTTCAACCGGACCGGGCCTGAAAAGAGAAACTTCCGCTACCAGATCTTTAAACTCGGTTGGCTGGAGACATCCCAAAAGGCTGCGTTGTCCGGGAGATTCAAGCTGGAAAACCCCGACACTATGGGTGCTGCAAAGTAGTGAATAAGTCCTTTTGTCATCCAGGGGAATATGGTCAAGATTCAGGTTGATTCCTTTTTCATCCAATATCTCAAGGGCCTTTGTGATAGCTGTGTGCATACGTAGTCCCAATATGTCCAGCTTGAGAAGACCTAAAGCTTCAACATCGTCTTTATCCAGTTGGCTTACAGGTAATCCTTTAGGTGATCTACCCACTGGCGACCAGGTATTAATGTCGTCAGGAGCAATTATTATACCCCCTAAATGAACTGATGTCTGGAAAGGAAGACCTGTAAGCCTTGATGCCAAATCCACAAGCTGTGTTTCTTTCTGGATTGGAGCGCTTCTTAATTCCGGTAATTCTTGCAGGGACAGCTTCAGATCACGTCCTCTAAGTGACCAGGGAAGGCATGAAGCAAGACGGTTTATCTCGTTCAGAGGATATCCCATAGCTCTTGCCGCCAAACGCACAGCGCTCCGGCATTTGAACTTGTGGATTGTGCAGACCATTGCCGTCTGCCGTGGAAATAATCCCAGAACATAGTTGATCACCTCATCCCTGCGTTCAGAGTCAAAATCAATGTCTATGTCCGGCATATCTCCACGGCCATCATTAATGAAGCGTTCGAAAAGTAGATCGTTGGCTACTGGATCAACACCGCCAAGGATTAAATAAACTATCAAGCTTCCTGCGGCTGAACCACGGACGCTGTGGCGGATATTCCCCGAGCGGGCAAAGTCAACTACGTTTCTGACTAAAAGAAAGAAATCAGCCAGTCGGGTTTTATTTACGGCTTCCAATTCGAGATCAAGGCGGCGGAAATAGTTAACGCCAACAGGGCTATTGAGCGTGGCCAATTCCTTGAAACATAGTTTGGTAAGTTTTTCCGACGCCTTTTTAGGGGCTTGAATAGACGGAGGATGAAGTTTTCCGACAGGGAGGGAAAATCTCTTGCAAAGTGAAGCCACATATTGAGTGTTTTCAATCGCTTGATGATAGTTAATTCGATTTTCCATTTCTTCGATGGAGGTTAAAAAGAAACTGTCATTCGGTAGAGGCGTGACTGTCCTGTGATGATGTTTACACTGAATGTTGACCAATATGCGGTGGAGGATATAGTCCCGAGGCGTCAGGAATGTGACCTCGTTTGTGGCTACGATCTGAATATTCATGGATAAGGCAAAGTCTATCTTGTTTTCTAATAGTTGATCGGACCCGCCATCATTTTGAATGGTTATAAAAAGCCATTCAGGGTTATTTAATGACGATTTCAATTCCAGCAAACCTAATTCCGCTTCGTCAAATCTCCTTTTTTTAAGGGCGGCGCAAATCAGGGAATCTCGGCCACCGGCTATTGTCACCAGTCCCTTCGAATAATGGCTCAAGTCCTGTTTGGTAATGACCCCGGAATTCGAAGTAATTGACACAAGACGGCAAAGGTTCCTGTAAGATTCAAAACTTGTCGCCAAAAAAGTTACCTGGGACCCATCCCAGATTCGATGTTTCGTCCCTATGATTGGTTGAATTCCGCTCCTAACAGCCGCCTTATAGAACCTAATAGCCCCGTGCAGCCCATAATCGGTAAGGGCTACGGACTTCTGTCCCATTGATACGACGGCCTCGACCAGATCTTCCGGGGTGAAGGTCCCCCAAAGAAATGAGAAGGCGCTAAGGACTTCAAGATGAACAAAGGTATCCATATTCATGAAAACATGATCACATTGTTATGTTTTGGTCGTTTAATCGATTTGTTCGATTTGGAACGAGAGTGGCAAGCTTGTTAGGGTTTGGCCCGTATAATCCCGACAAGCTTTCCCAAGACTTTTATCTTTGAACGATCGTTTCCTCTAAAAATTAATGATTCATAAAATTCATTTGCAGGTCGTAATTCTATTGTGTTTTTGGTGATTCCAAGAATTTTCAAAGTGGCTTCAGGTTCAATCCCCTCAACAATAACAGCAACGATGGAGCCGTTTTCCGCTTCCTGCTGAGGTCGAATTATAGCGAGATCTCCGTCCTGAATGTGGGCTTCAATCATTGAATCGCCCTTGACTCTGAGTGCGAAAGCTTCAGATGAGCCAAAGAATGAGGGATTAATTGGTAACTGTTCTTCTTTGTCCTCTTGAGCCAATATGGGATTCCCTGCGGCTATTCTCCCTAGAACGGGTATGGAAGGTATCTCTATTGATTGTGAATCAACTAATTTCCAGGCCCTTTTTTTCCCGGGCATCCCTTTAATCAGGCCTTGAGATTCCAGTGAGCGAATATGCTTTATAAGACTCCCGTGAGAAACAAGACCTATACCTTTGCATATTTCTCTTAAAGATGGAGGGAACCCTTCTTGTTTTTGGAACATGCTTATGAAATCCAGGATTTGTTTTTGTCGTTCAGTGGTGGTCATGTCTGTATTATAGAGACCATATGGTCTCTTGACAAGAAAAAAGTTTCAATAAAATTGGACGCGATGCAAACAGGTATGAAACATTATGAAATTGCACACATCGGCCAACTGTCCTAATATAGTTCAATGTTCCTGTTGTCAGGAGACCTTGATTCATTTCAACGATTGGAGCGTCATGCCCGATTGTGATCCAAAATTCGACGCAATATCCGAGATGTTGGCCCTCACGAGTTACGGCTACGGAAAGAACATCATTTTTAGCGCATTGGAACTAAAAGGACATGTGGATACAGAGGCATTCAGCCAGGCGGTCGAGCTATCAGGACAAAATTTCCCTAATTTCCGTAGCACGATCAAAGAGATCAAGCTCAAGGGACGCTACCATCTGTTCAGGCGCTTGAGACCAGATCTTTCACTGCCATTCTTTCAGCAAGAACTGCTAGTCAGAGACGACTCCCCCGAGTTGCTTGATAGTCTGCTGTACACACTGCGAAAGCGTTTGGACAGGGACTGGGATCTCTTCTCTGAACTGCCGGTCGAACTCCATTTGATCAGGGTATCAGAGAAACATCATGTGTTGTGCCTCTTCATTCATCACGCTGCAGGCGACGTGGGTAACCTCATGGAATTCGGCCAAAAACTCCTGGCCACCTACCATGAGCTTGTCTCGGGACAACCGCCGGAATGGGCTTCAAGCAGTCTGTCTCTGTCAAGCTCAGGGAAAAAACCGGCGAAACACAAACAGGTAACGTGGCGAGGAATACTCCGGAATGCAGCGCGGACACTGTCAGGCTTCCTGAAGACCCCTGTATTACCCGCAGGCGCAGGTGATGCCCACGATCGCAACAAGCAGCACCAGATCAGGAGAGTGATCTCCGTGCAGGACTCGCGGATTCTCGCCCGGCATTCGAAAGAAACTCAATCATCCTTGGTGGACTGGCTAACGGCCGCTTCTCATCTCGCTGTGGATGAGTGGAATCGTCGTCGAAACATTGCTCCAGGAACGCTCACAACATCGCTGACGGTTAATATGAGAGGACGGTACAAAAACCTGGACAACCCTAACAATAGTGCGCTCCTTTTCCTGAGGTCCCTGCCGCACGAACGAACAGATCCGAATGAGTTTAATCAGGTCCTCGCTGCGCAGCGTCTGAGGCATTTTAGGTCCAGGAACGATTATCGCTACTATGAAAGTCTGGAAAGTTTCAACAATATTCTCCGAATTCTACCTTTTCCCGCTCGGCGAAGATTGGCCAGTCATATATTGAACAAACACAAGGTTTCGATTGCGATCACCCTTCTTGGCGTGCTCTGGCCCGAAATTCGAAACGGAAAGCCAACCGGGGATACATTCCTCAGCGCTTCGGGAGATCTCGAGGTCGCAGAAGTACATGGTCTCGGATACAAACTTGCGTCAAACACGCGGTTACTCCTTGTAGTTTATCTGTTCCGAAACCGTTTGAACATGATCCTCGGGGCCTCCGCCAGTCTCTTCAATCGGCAGGAAGCAGAGGCGTTTATGGATTTGATTGTGGATAATCTTATGCGTGTACACAGGACGATTGTCTGAATACTTGATGCTCTCTGAGACTCAGAAGCCTGCTTTCAGCGACACCTGGTAATCGAGCGGACTGTCCTGATGCCACGGAACAGCGTACCAACAGTTACTTGCCGTTTCGCCAATCCTGAATGGCATAGGAAAAGGCTTTGCCGATAATACGGGGTAGCATCCTAGGCGAGGACCACACGTTCACTAACTGAAAACACTCCCATGTGCAGTGACATTCATTTTCCCTGATAGCCCTCATTTCACTAATCGCAGTGTCTGAACGGAGAAGCTTCATGGGATCGTAGTTGTGATCGCGTATGTTACCGAGCACTATTTTGAGCAGTTCGCAGAGGATCACATCACCGTCTGCGGTCATTACGAAACACTTCTTGCCGGCCTTGCATGGGACCGTCATCTTGTGGTGTTTTACACTATTGTAGATGACATCACCCACCAAATCGGCCATCGCCACGCCTGCGCGTCTGAACGGGTAATTCTTTGCCAGACCTCTGCGAACCAACGGAATGATGTGTTTAAAAACAGAGTAAAAGTGGTCTATGTCCACATTGCTCAGGGAATCATCCGGGAGTCCATCCCCCCTGATTAGAGCCACTGAGTAGGGCACTTGGATCTTCTCTGAAAAGAACCGTGCGGTGTCCAGGAATTCGTTAGCGTTCAACGCATTGTACGTTCCGTGAGCAAAGATGGCCAAACGGTTTGGGTCTACACGTTCTTGCACACGCTTCAATTCTTTGAGCGTGTTGACCGCCCGGTCAAAGCTACCTTTCCTGCGCCGGATGCTGTCATGGGTTTCCCTGCCGCCATCCACCGAAACTGCGATGGCTAGAGTAAGTCCAGGGCAGGAGTTCAATGTTGATTCCACGAATGAAATAACTCGATCCGTGAGCCACCCGTTCGTTGAGACGTTGAGGATGTCAAGTTTGTTGTTTGTATAGAAGATCTCGGCAATTGTCTCCAACTGGGAACGAAGCAAGGGTTCCCCGCCGGCCATAGTCATGTACTTGATTCTTCCCAAATTTCTTGAGAATAGATCTATCTCCTCGATAGTCAGGTCCTTGTTGGATTCGTGATTTCGCGAGTGGTTGAAACAGTGAGCGCACTCCATGTTACAGCCTTGGGTCACGTACAATATAAAGTAGGCAAGCGAATCCCGCACATTGAACCTAATGTCATTAGCAAGGTTCTTGAGGCTTAATCTCATTAGATCTCCCGACAGTTGGGCTTGCAAAATCCCGTAATCCTATCCCTTAACGAAATCAATTTAGGGTTTACAGTTTCATTGAAAAGTCGGCGCTCTTGCAAGAGAAGCTATATTCCCTGACTCATTGACGTTTTTGTATCAGTTGGGGCATATTACCCAAGTTGACCGCATTAAGTCCCTATCTCCAGTGGAGGCGCTTCGGTAAAATGGATCTGGTTACATGGATTCAGTGATGCGACTGTATTCTTCTAGTAACGTACGAGTTCAATTCTTGCCTGTCAATTTTTTTTCTGTTAATTGATGCGCTGGTTTTTCAGAAGTGTTTCAAATACAATGCGTATGACCACACAAAAAAGATCATCGGAAAGGAGAACAACAAAATGATGAAGCCAGCCAAGAATTCTCTGGATCTGGGGGTAATTGTCAGTGACATTAAGGCGAGTCTTGACTTCTATCGGGACGTTCTGGGATTGGAGTTTATAGAGAGTGTGCCGTTGTGGTTCGGCACTATGTACCGGTTACGATTTGGTACCAGTGACGTCAAACTGATTGAACCTAAAGTAGTTTCACCTAAAGGACCTATAGGCCTGGAGAATCAATTGGGTTTTAGGTACATGACTTTCCTTGTAAGCAATTTGTCCGAACTCTGTGCAGACCTTACAAACAGGGGTGTTGAATTTGCTTTCCCGGAAAAAGAAATCAGACCAGGTACCCGCATTGCCATGGTTAAGGATCCAGATGGCAACATAGTGGAATTCGTTGAAAAAAGCTGAAAGATGGAAGAACCGATAGAGTTAACGATTGATGGTGTCCTCGACCTTCACACCTTTTTACCCCACGAAATCGATGATCTCATTGATGATTATATTGAAGCCTGCCTGGATGACCGAATCTTCGACATCAGGATCATCCACGGAAAAGGCAAGGGGGTCCTTCGCAATCGAGTGTATGCTCTATTGAAGAGGCATCCTAATGTCGAATCTTTTGGTCAGGCCCCTTTGGAAGCCGGAGGGTGGGGCGCTGTGTTGGCGCGACTAAAGGAGGACGCGGGCGGCTAGCCCTGATGCTTGATTTTCTTTGCTCGAAATCTCCCGGAGTTTTCTATTGCTAAACGATGAGCAGGACGATCCGTCGCAGCCGGTTTACATGTAGCGAAGTCGATCCGCGTTTGGCGAAAATTTCTTCCGAAATCAAATATGTTTCGCTCTTATGCATTATTTTTTGCGCTTTAGGTATTGATAGAATCCTGACAAGTCTTAGAATTATACTTACTGCTCATAAACCGTAGCCGATGAGGCAATATCATGCTTGATAAAGATAAGACTAAAGAACAACTCATCAACGAATTGGGCGAAATGCGCCGAAAGGCGGCGGAAGCACGAGACTGCCGGAACGAGGCGATGGAACTTGAACGAGCACAGGATGCATTGTGGCAATCCGAGCAGAATTACCATGTGATTTTCGAGAGGTCTCCTCTAGGCCTTATGCGCTTTAACTCCGAAGGGGTTGTGATTGACTGTAATCCTGCTTTTCTTGACGTCTGTGGCTTCACAAGAGAACGGGTTATTGGCTCAAATTTCGGGGTTTCTATAAAAGATGAAAAAGTCCGAAGCATCATCAAAACCTCCCTTGCCGGCAAAACTGCAGAATATGCCGGGGAATATACATCGGTGGCAGGAGGTAAGACAGCCTGGTTAAACATAATTTGCGCCCCTGAGTCAAACTCGAAAGGTTTTGTACTCGGAGGCATAGTTATCGTTCAGGACATCACCCTTCGCAAAAAGGCAGAGAAGGCTCTTTGGGATAGTGAGCAGACACTAAACGGTATCCTGGCGGCGTGTCCTATCGGGATAGGTTTCACAGCTTATAACAGGACCATGTTGTGGGCGAATCAGTCATGGCTGGCTCTTTTTGGGTTTGAGGACAAAAAACAGTTCTTGGGTCAGAGTCCGGTGAGTCTTTATCCATCAGAAGAAGAATTTGAACGAGTAAGAGAGGCGATCTATCCATTCCTGGAAAAAGGACAGGTCGGTGAAACCGACACAAAGATGGTTCGAAGAAACGGGGAGGTTTTCGACGCTCACATACGCATGAGCCCTCTGGATGCCCTAGACCCGCATAAAGGAGTAATCGCCACCATTGCAGACATTACCCCGCGCAAGAAGGCCGAACAGGAAAAAGAAGCCCTTATGGCCCAGCTTGTCAAATCTCAGAAAATGGAAGCTATCGGCACGCTGGTCGGAGGCCTGGCTCACGACTTGAATAACATGCTCCAGATCATAATTGGTTACACCCAGTTGCTTTTGATGGATAAGGAGGAAGACCACCAGGATTACCCTGACCTTCTGTCAATAGTTCGAACAGTCAAGGATGGGGCCGATATGGTAAACAAACTACTCATGTTCGGACGCGAAGCTCCATTACGACCGGTGGTTCTGGATCTCAATCATCAAATCAAAAAAGTTGTCGATTTGATGTCTCATACTCTGCCCAAGACGATTGATATCAGGTTCACTCCGGTCGATGCGCCTTTGTTTATCCATGCGGATCCCAGTCAAATTAATCAGGCTATCATGAACGTCGCCATAAACGCGTCGGAGGCCATGCCCGAAGGCGGACGTCTGGCAATTCAGCTAACGGCTGTAGATCTGGATGACGAATATTGTGCGTACCATCATGGGGCAAAACCTGGGCCATACGTTCTACTCTCTTTATCCGATACCGGTCTTGGAATGGATGAACGAACAGCGGCCAGAATATTTGAGCCATTCTTTTCCACGAAGGAAAAGGGAGCGATAAAGGGAACCGGACTTGGTCTGTCCGTAGTTCAAGGGATTGTGGAACAGCACGGAGGTCACATAAACTGCCGCAGTGAACCGGGTGAAGGGACGGAAGTGGATATATATTTCCCTGCTGCACAACCTCCGCCAAAATTCTCGAAACAAAGGAAAATGCAGGCCCGGGCTCGTTCAATTGGCGCCATCCTGCTGGTTGACGATGATCTCTTGGTCGTGGATCAGGCCCACAGGCTTCTTTCTCATGCTGGATACCCCGTGATTACAGCTTTCAACGGCAGCGAGGCCCTTGAAATATACAAGAGCAGAAAGGAAGAGATATCGCTAGTGATATTGGACCTGCTAATGCCGGTGATGCCTGGTAAAGACTGCCTGACAGAATTGGTAAAGATAGATCCTTCGGTAAAGGTACTAATCGCAAGCGGTTTTTCTCCGGACACGCATCTTGAGGAAGAGATCATGCGTTTTGCAAAGGGTTTTGTTCACAAGCCCTACAACATGCCACAGTTAATTACAGCGATAGGATCTATTCTTAACGGTAATGATTAGTCTGTATTACCCGGAAAACATTCAGCGCTTCGAAGCCCTTTGCGGTGTTGCATTAAAGATGGCCCTCTATCGGGCAAAGGAACCCCTGTATGCTTGATCAGGAAAAGTCAAAGGAACAGCTTCTCCAGGAATTGTCAGAAATACGCCACAAGTTGGATGAATCAGAAGCAGCCCGCGTTAAACTCGAAAAATCACAAAACTCCTTAAATATACATGATGAATATCGTCATATCGTTGATCGGACAAGCGAATCCATTTTTGTGTACCAGGATGGACCAATCAAATTCGTGAACCCGGCTTGTAGAGAACTTACAGGGTATTCGGACCAGGAAGCTCTGGCCGCGGATGCGATCAAGGATTTTGTCCATCCGGACGACCGGGAATTGGTAGCGCAATATTATAAGTCTCGCCAACAAGGAGTGACAACTCCGTATCGATATCCATTCAGAATTTTATGTAAGGATAGAACCGTCAAGTGGGTGGAAATGAAATCTTCCCTGATCATGTGGGAAGGGAAACCGGCCGCTTTATGTCTTATGACGGACATTACCGACCATAAACTGGGAGAAGACGCTTTAAGGGCGAGTGAAGAAAATCTCCGTCTCAAGGTCTCCAATCTCATATCTCCTGAATACAAAATTGAGGAAGATGAATTTAGAAATGTAATAGATGGACCCAGAATCCAGTCACTCATGGATGATTTTTACAAACTGACAGACATCGGTGTCACAATAAGCGATTTGAAGGGAAATGTAATTGTCGTGACTGGCTGGCAGGACATTTGCAAGAATTTCCATCGTGTCCACCCTGTGACTCACCAAAATTGTATTGAAAGCGCAATTGAACTGACCGCCGATGTTAAGGAGTGGGAGTATCGACGCTACAAATGTAAAAACAACATGTGGGACATCGTCACGCCAATTTTTATGGGCGGTAAACGTGTCGGCAATCTTCTTTTAGGACAATTTCTATTTGATGATGAAGACTTGGACTTGGCTGTTTTTTCCGCTCAGGCGGAACATTACGGGTTTGATAAGGAAGAATATCTTGCGGCTCTTAAAAGAGTCCCGCGATGGAGCCGGGAAAAAGTACACACAGTGATGACATTTTATTCGAAATTTGCATCGATGGTGGGCCAACTTAGCTACAGCAATCTGAAGCTCGCCAAAACATTAATTGATACTAAACGGTCGGAAGAAAAGCTTGAAAGAAATGAGATGTTTCTAAATCAGGTCCTGGAAAACATACCGGACATGATTTTCGTCAAGGATGCGGAAACGCTAAGTCTAGTCCGTCTCAATAAGGCGGGGGAGGACCTTTTAGGATGTTCCCGTGATGATCTGTTAGGGAAAACCGACTACGACCTGTTCCCTCAATCTGAGGCTGAGTCGTTTTCCTCAAAGGACAAGCTGGCGCTTGCCACCGGAAAGCTTGTGGATATTCCTGAAGAAGAAATGGATACTAAACTCAAGGGGAAACGGCTACTGCGAACCAAGAAACTGCCGGTTCTTAACTCCAACGGCAATCCACAATATTTGCTGAGTATTTCAGAGGATATTACCGACAGAAAGAGATCCGAACTGGAAAGTGAAGATCTCAAACGGCAACTTCTTCATGCCCAGAAAATGGAGGCTATAGGAACTCTTGCCGGTGGAATATCTCACGATTTCAACAACATTCTGCAGGTTGTGTTGGGATATTCAGAGTTACTCCTAGCGGGCAAAAAGGAAAACGGTCCTGATTATTCCAATGTCCAGAAAATCTATGAGGCAGGGAAGAATGGGGCTGAATTGATCAAGGGTTTACTCACATTTAGCCGAAAATCTGAGCCTGATCTGAGTCAATGTGATTTAAACCAGGAAATAGTTCAGGTTCGGAGTTTTCTGACACGAACAATTCCAAAGACTATCGCCATCGATTTAAAACTCAGCGATGATCTTGATCCGGTTCAGGTAGACCGGTCGCAAATGTCACAAGTCCTAATGAATCTAGCGATCAACGCAAGGGACGCCATGCCGGATGGCGGGACACTGACGATAGAGACATCAAACATTGAACTGAACGAAACGTATTGCAGACAACATCTAGGAGTTGATCCCGGGCGTTATGTGTTACTCGCGGTGTCTGATTCCGGGAGCGGAATGGACAACGAGACACTGGCGCATATCTATGAGCCATTTTTTAGCACGAAAGAAATTGGAAAAGGCACAGGATTGGGGCTGTCCACAGTTTATGGCGTCATTAAAAATCACAAGGGCCAGATTCAATGCCATAGCGAGCCAGGTCAAGGGACCACGTTCAAAATTTATCTCCCTGCATTACGGAACGAGACACATTCAGAAACGAAAAACTGCTAGGATACGGTTCACCTGAGATGGCGCCTGATGATCAGATGGTTCGGAACAATTCCCCGTCGGTCTCTATCATTCCAATTTCCAACATTTCTTCTAAATGCAGGTCTATCATCCTGGCTTCAAACAAAGGCAATATTTTCCGAGCATATGGATGATAGCCATATATCGGCTTGGCCTTTATGATGTCCGATCTTGTCGCGCCTTGATCAATCATTTCCTTGATGGCCTGAGTCCTCTGTTCAAGGACTCCCTCGTAACTGTCAATGCGATCTTCTAGAACATCGAACAAAGGGGCGCTATGGCTCGATGCTATGACCCCGGGGCGAATATGGCGAACTTTTGTAATTGCCGCTCTGAAATCTTTCAGGCTGGATTCCAGATTTCCGTACCACGGACCAAAAGGTGTTAGATCTATGTCAAAGGTTAGAAGTATCCCGTTCTCCAATTCCAGAAGGCAAAAATGATCTTTAGTGTGTCCGGGAGTATGAATGGCCTGTAATGAAATATGCCCGAAATCAAAAACATGTCCGTCACCAAAGAAATGAGTCGGCCCCCTATCCTGAAAACCCATGGTTTCTCTTATCCAACGCCGCCACATTTCGGCCTGTGACCAATTAGGGAAGAAGCGTCTTGATAGAAGTTCAAGTCGCCCATGGCTTTCAGCGCCCATTTCAGGCGCATATAGAGGAGTATCAGGAAATACCCAGTTACCCGCTGAGTGGTCAGGGTGACCATGAGAGTTAATTATGATATCTACCCTGAAAGTTTCTTTTATTTCCGCAAGCAGATCAATACCGCAGCCTGTGTCAATTAAGGCCGAAATTTCGTCTCGAACCAGAAATGAGTGGGACATGGGGAAATGCCCATGCCGTCTTCCTAGAATAACGAAAAGGTTGTCTGTCAATTTAAAAGTTTCGAACGACATTCATTTTCTCCATAACATTTTCTCCCCGCCGATTGGCCGTCTAACCTAAAAATATTAATACATGTGATTGAAGCCGTATGCATCTATATGAGACTCTTTAGTGTTAGCCCTAATCTTGTTGGCTAACATTATAGATTGCCAACGAGCGGATTTATAGGCTAGAATACTAATTCGAACGGCCCCTGCGTAGCACATTAACTTACGCTTAAATTATTGCGCCCATCTACTGTCCTGTCGTCGCTTAGTAACGTTGTCTCGTCAGGCTTTACAGCCTCGGAGGGCTTCGCGTGAAGACGGAATTCAGGATAATAATACTCTCGATTATTTTCTTTGTGTTTGTGTGCGTCGGTGACGCTGTCTGGGAACATATATGGCTCCCGGATATGTCGATATGGGATGCGCTAATATTCAAGGTTACTTTATACGAATTCTATCGCCGGCTACTTGTTACTGCGGCTTTCCTGATATTTGGAACGATAGCGGCCAAAGTTGTTGGACGTTACAGACAGGCCGAAGAAACCGCGGCCAACGCCAGGAATGAATGGGAACGCACCTTTGACGCAATCCCTGACATCGTGTTCATAGTCGACAGGGACCATAAGATTGTCCGGATTAACAGAACAATGGCCAATCGGTTAAATGTTAATCCTGAGGAAGCCATTGGCCGTCCATGTTACACTTTTTGCCATGGCCTGGATTCCCCACACCCTTCTTGCCCTCATAAACAAGCCATGATTGATGGTAAGCCGCATGAGGTTGAACTCTTTGAACCCCATCTTGGAGGGATTTATTTCATTAGTTCTTCTCCGATCTACGATGAGAATGGGTCCTTGGCAGGATCTGTGCATGTGGCTAGGGACATCACGGAACACAAGCGAATGGAAGAAAGGTTGCAGGAGAGCGAAAAACGTTACCGCACACTTTTTGAAAGCGCCGCTGATTCAATATATTTAGTTGAAAGCGAAGGAGACCAGATGGGTAAAATCTTGTCCGCCAATAATGCTGCGGCCAGGATGCACGGTTATACCATAGAAGAACTTCTCACTATGAACATCAAGGACCTTGATACTGAAGAGTCTGCAAAAGGATTGCCCGGAAGAATAGCCAGGGTATTGCACGGGGAGACAGTCAGGGATGAAGTCACCCATCGAAGAAAAGATGGTACGGAATTTCCGCTTGAAATTAACGCAAGACTTCTGAAATTGGAAAACCATTCATACGCGTTGGCCATCGACAGGGACATTACCGAAAGAAAGCTCGCTGAAGCGGCGCTTAAAGCCTCCGAAGAAAGGACGCGTCAACTAATCGAGGTTGCTCCGATCGGTATTACAGTCGTACGTCAAGGTGTCTACATTTACGCAAACCCGGCCTTTGTAAGAATGTTTGGATATGATGACGTAAATGAAATAATAGGGCTTCCTCTTGAGTCCCTGTGTGTTCCGGAGGAAAGGGAATTCATCAAAAAAGTGGCGATGGACAGGGCTGCGGGTCTTCATATACCTCACTATGAAGTAACGGGCCTGTCAAAGGTAGGAAAGCGTTTAAATCTTTTGGTTTGGGGTACTCTAATAGACTTCGATGGTGTCCCGGCGACTCTGGCTTTTGTGATTGATGTGACTAAAGAAAAGAGCCTAAGATTGCAGCTTATCCAGGCCCAGAAAATGGAATCTCTGGGTGCTCTAGCCGGTGGTGTCGCTCATGATTTTAATAACCTGCTTCAAGTTGTGCTTGGGTATTCCGAGTTAATGATTTCCAGCAGGAAACTAGATGAACGGACCGTGGCGGACCTGAGCAAAATCAATCACGCCGCAAAGGATGGAGCTGAGCTGGCCAAGAGACTGCTCGCGTTTAGCCGAAAAGGAGAAATCAACAGGATACCCGTCAATTTAAATGAGCAGGTGGAAAAACTCAAGGGGATGCTGGAGCGGACCATCCCCAGAATGATCGAAATAAGTTTGGGCCTAAATGCTGATCCAGCTATGGTAACCGCTGATCCAACACAGATAGATCAGATCCTTCTAAATTTGGCGGTCAACGCGAGGGACGCGATGCCCAACGGGGGCAAACTTAATATTGAAACCACGAACGTGGCCCTGGACGAAGAAGAGTGTCGGCTTCACGTCGGCTCAAGAGCTAGAGACTGTGTATTGTTGACCGTTTCCGATACTGGTGTCGGGATGGACCATAAGACTTTGGAACAGATCTTTGAGCCATTTTTCACCACCAAGAGTGAAGGCAAAGGCACAGGGTTGGGTCTTTCGATAGTCTATGGAGTCGTAAGGCGTCACGAAGGCTTTGTTACGTGCGATAGCGAGCCTGGTAAAGGAACAACCTTCAGGATTTATTTGCCCGCCCTTTCAGAAAATGCGGTTCAAAACATCGATGTTGGTCCTGACGTTACACCCAAAGGTGGCGCCGAAACCATCCTGCTGGTGGATGACGAAGACTTAGTAAGAGACCTGGCTGTGAGGTTTCTAACTTCCGCCGGGTACAAAGTGATTGTCGCTTGTAATGGCCGGGAAGCGATAGACATCTTTACGCGTGACAAAGACAGGATATCCCTGATCATCCTTGATTTGATCATGCCGGAGATGGGGGGATTGCAGTGCCTGGAAGAGATTAAGAAAATAGATCCAAATGCAAGGGTCCTCATAGCAAGTGGTCTTACGGTCGATGCAAGCGACAGAAAGATAATAGAATCCTCAGCCAGGGGATTTGTGTCCAAACCGTATCAGGTTAAACAGGCTCTAGACGCTGTCCGTATGATCATTGATGAAGATTGATCATACCGCGAAGTTGAGTCACTTTTCCCAGATCGAAATTTGCAAACATATATGACGCCGATCATTAACTTTCTTTCGGTTGTCTTGACTTAAGTCAAAGACCTCTACCCTGGAACATACCAAAATAACAACCAAGACACAGGTGAAGGAGCGAAAAATGGCGGACACATCATTCAATGCGTGCGCTCCGGTCCAGATCTCGGATGACGACATCTTCACAGCAATGCGCGAGATCTCCGGATATCTTGACATTACCCCATCCGATTTCAAGGAACTCTATCTCAAAGCGTACAATCACGCTCTGTCGAGATTGACCCGGGTAGTCAAAGTCAAGGAAGTTATGACCACCAACGTCATTACAGCGAAACTGGAATTTACACTCGAAAAAGTGGCCGAAATCATGGCCGTAAATCACATATCAGGCCTGCCGGTGGTAGATGACCGTGAAAAACCAATAGGAGTGATATCCGAAAGAGATTTCCTTGAGGTCATGGTGGGTCGAAAATCCGCAAACCTTATGGAAATTATCGTTCAGTGTCTAAAAGGCAAAAACTGCTTGATGGCGCCTGTTCGCATAAAATCCGCAGAAGACATTATGACTTCGCCGGTGATAATCGTAGGGGGAGATGATTCTGTTGATGACGTTTCCAATCTTTTCGCAACCAAAGGAATAAATCGCGCCCCGGTAGTTGATGGTGAAAGACGGATAATCGGCATAGTCACGCGTGGCGACCTAATGAAGGCGCCAGTAGTTGGGGGCGAACAATGAACTATTTTGAAAAGATGAAAGGCGTGAGTCAAAGTCCGCCGCCAGTTTCAAAACTGGAAGTAATTTTATCCTGGTTGGGTTCTTTCCTGGGAATAGCCGCTATAGGGGCCTTGAACTATGTATACATGGGCAGCCAGGAAAACGCGCTGATGATAGCGTCATTCGCCGCTTCGGCCGTCCTCCTTTTTGGGGCCCCCAAAAGCCCATTGGCCCAACCCAGAAATCTCGTCGGCGGTCATCTTTTGGCGGCTTTCATAGGGGTGGCTTTTTGTAAAGTCTTTATCACACAACCTGCGCTGGCCGCCTCACTTGCGGTTTCTACAGCCATAGCCGTAATGCATCTAACACGTACTCTCCATCCACCGGCCGGAGCGACAGCGTTGAACGCCGTAATTGGCGGCCCGAAAGTACACGCTCTTGGTTTCACTTATGCGGTTGTTCCTGTTGCTATAGGTGTTGCAATAATGCTTCTGGTGGCGTTACTTTTCAATAATGCCGCAAAGAATCGTCGTTATCCAGAGTTTTGGCTTTAGCCAGGCCGTCGGGATGGTCTTGGAGCTGTTACGCGGCCCCAGACGCCATATCAATCAGGGCCTCTCCTGATAATTAAGGTTTTCCGTGGTTTAGCCGTTTGACTTGTTATTTTTCTCGACTGCCCCCTCTTCAATCGGGTGGACCTTGTCTCCATCGGAAATGGTGTTCTTCAGATTAATGGCTACCAATTCGCCCTCCTTCACGCCGGAACTGATTCTCAAAATCTTGCCATCACTATAGTAAATGGTAATTGGGCGAAAACTGATCTTGTTATCTGGTGTTATGACACCCACAAAATTCTTTTCTTTCCGTATCAAGAGGGCTTCAGCAGGGACTTCGACATATTGAGGTGTTTGTACCCAGACGATGACCTGAACGGAACTGCCTGCAAGAATACGGTTTTCGTGATTGTCAATGTCAATCTCTACGAGAAGGGTGCGGGTCTTTGGGTCAAGCTCTCTACTATTTCTCGTGACAGTCCCTCTAACTTTGGCGTCCGGCCATGCGGGATCGGCAACATGGGCAGCGTCTCCATTTCTGATCAGGCTCGCGACGCTCTGATCCGGGTAAACATAGATTCTCAATTTGTCAATTTGGGCCACCGAAACTATAGGCTGAGCCGAAGTCTGGGTAGTGGTGGCGTTTTGTATAAGAGCGCCAGGGTCGACAAACCTCGCTGTAACGGCCCCGGTAAACGGCGCAGAAATTATTTCATACGCCTTTTGAGCTTTCAGGGACTCGGCCGTGTTTTGCGAGACTTGCGCAACGGCTTCCAAGCGTTCTGCGTCCTGCAAAGACATGGCCCCAGTTTTGTAAAGGCCCCGCGCGCGTCGGGCGTCCGCCTGCTTGTCCTTGGCGTCCGCCAATGCGGCGTCATATTGTCGATCCAGCTCAGGGGACTCAATCACTGCCAGGACTTGCCCTTCGGTGACCCTGTCACCTTTGTCTACATTTATGGTTTTCAGAAAACCACCGACCTTGGCATACAGAACAACGCTTGTAAAAGGACGGGCGTCTCCTATGAGTGCAATGGATCTCGTCGTCGAAGCCAATTTAGCGCGCACAGTTCTAACTGGATAACCCACTTTCATGGCTTCCAGTCTCTCGCTGCCCTCAACTCGCAGATAATCACTGTTAGCTTTCCAGAGGCCGAGAATGAGCATTAGAGCAGCCAGTACAACCACAATGCCGCCGATATAGAGTAATTTGCCCGGCTTTGCGTTCGATTTAGGAACTGAACTTCCCATTAAATTTTACCTGACCATATTTCCCCTCGTTCTTCAGCGAGGAACCGTTTCTCGAGCATATCTTTGGTAGGAAGGTCCTTGCGCAGCAGAGAGTAGATAACCGGCACTACAAAGAGGGTCGCCACAGTCGCCACAATGAGGCCTCCGATTACCGCCCTTCCCAATGGAGCGTTCTGTTCACCGGCTTCGCCCAAAGCCAAAGCCATTGGAAGCATACCCAAAATCATTGCCAGCGCGGTCATCAAAACAGGCCGCAACCGTGTCTTCCCCGCCTCCAATGCCGCATGTGTCGGGGACCCCCCGCTCTCCATCCGGAAATCGTTAGCGAAACTGACCAACAGGATCGAATTGGCTGTGGCCACACCTACCGCCATAATAGAACCCATCAATGACTCCACGTTAATTGTTGTTCCCGTTAATGCGAGCATCCACAATATCCCGACCAGGGCCCCTGGTATGGCCATAATTATGATAAAAGGATCCAGCCATGATTGAAAAAGGACAACCATCAGGAGATATACAAACAATATGGCAAGAATCAATCCCATTCCAAGACTTTTAAACGAATGCTCCATAACTTCGAACTGTCCTCGAAGCGCTATGCGAGTTCCCGGTGGAAGCTTCCCCAATTCTGAAATTTTCTGTTGGATTTCACTGGCGACAGACCCCAGGTCCCTTCCTTCCACATTTGCGTCAACATTGATAACCCGTTGAACTGTATAGTGATCAATATTTTCGTAACTGACCCTGTGAGTTATCGTAGCCACATTGGCCAGCGTCTGGGCCGGTATCGTTGGAATCGTGGTCGGCGCAGGGACGCCCCCCGGGGTTACAAAATCTGCCGATGAAAGAGGAGGTGTCATGGGTATTGAATTAAGACTTTCAATTGAATCGATTACAGATGGAGGGATGCGGACAGCGACGAAGTAATTTACGTTGTTCGAAGGATTAAGATAGAAAGAGGGGGAGACAAGAATGCTCGATGATAGCGAAATAAGCATGCTGCTCGCCACATTCTGTTCAGTCATCCCGAGTTTGGCGGCCAACGTGCGGTCAACATCTACCTGTAAAGACGGATAGTCCAGGACCTGCTTTATGTGAACGTCAGCCACTCCCGTGATTTTAGCCATGTCCTCGCGTATCTTCTTGGCGTATTCGTAAGATTTTTCAAGATCCAGCCCTTCTATCTGAACGTCGATCGGGGAAGGAACTCCAAAATTAAGCACCTGAGTGACAATGTCCGCAGGCTGGAAATAGAAAGACGAGTCCGGAAAATCTTGAGACAGGACTTCTCTGATCTTTTTAATGTAATCGATAGTAGGTTTGTGGGACTCTTTAAGGGCAATCAGAATATCAGCGTCCATGCTGCCAACGTTATCTGTCTGGACAAATCCAAGGTTAAATGATGTAGGCACACCGATCATGACATTGATCGTGCTCAATTCCTTTGCGGGGATTACTTCACGGATACGTTTTTCCACTCTGGATACAAGGCGGTCTGTCTCCTCAATTCGAGTCCCGTGTGGGGCTCTAAAATGAAGCTTCATAAGCCCTGCGTCCACGGATGGAAAGAAATCAGTCCCTATGATTGGGACTAGGCCAAGGCTTAAAATGATCACAAGTCCGGCTATCACAAGGACGAAAAACCTGTGCCGCATGAAAGTTTCCAGAGCGTTGCCATAAGCCGATTGGAGCTTGTCGAACGAACGGTCCCTCAAATTGTTTAATTTCTGGATGACAGACGAAGGACCGCTACCGCCAACCGCATCCTCGTGATGTTCTGCCAACAGGTCGCGCTCACCGGTCATCAACATACGGGCAAGAGTTGGCACCAGAGTCCTGGAAAGCACATAGGAAGCAAGCATGGCTATTACAACCGCCAATGCGAGCGGTGTAAAAAGGAACTTTGCAGGCCCATAGAGCAATACCACCGGGAAAAACACCACACAAACAGCCAGTGTGGCCACAATCGCAGGGACCGCCACCTGTCGCGCTCCATCGAGTATCGCCACCGTCAATGGCTTCCCCATGTGACGGTTACGGTGGATATTTTCCACCTCCACTGTCGCGTCGTCAACCAGCATCCCAACCGCCAGGGCGAGTCCGCCGAGCGTCATGATGTTGATACTGTGCCCGGTGAGAAAAAGGCCTACTATGGATGTCAGTATGGCAAGCGGAATTGATATCACCACGATTATCATACTGCGGATGCTTCCAAGAAAAACCAGGATCATCAGTGAGACGAGGACCGAGGCCAGAATAACCTCTCGAACTACTCCCTCAATAGCTGTTCGGACAAAGACGGACTGGTCGAAATCAATTTTTAGTTCCAGCCCTTTGGGAGCGACTGACTTAATCAGCGGAAGCACTGCCCTTGTAGCATTCACTACGGCAAGTGTCGAAGCGTCGGCATGTTTGAGGATCGCAAGGTATGTAGCCTTTCTACCATCCACTCGGACAATGTTGACCTGCTCTGCGTAACTGTCCGAAATTTTGGCCACATCTCCCAAATAAACGACAGCGTTCCCGACAACCTTTACAGGGAAGCGGTTGAACTCTTCCAATTTTTTTGGGCTTGAATTAGTAAGGACATTGTATTCGAATTTACCTATTTTCGCTGTTCCGGCAGGCAGGATAACGTTTGATTGCAGGAGCGCGTTTACGATGTCTGACGGAGACAAACCTCTTGCCCCCATGGCGTTTGGATCGATATCGACATTGATTTCACGCGATTTCCCGCCAAACGGAGCGGGTGTTGACAGTCCAGGGATTGTAAACAAGCGGACCCTAATGAAATTCAGCCCATAGTCATAAACCTTTTCCTCAGAAAGAGTCTGGCTCGATACGGTCAGCTGCGCCACCGGGACGTTAGACGCGTTGAATTGAATTATATTTGGTGGCTGCAATCCAGGTGGGGCTATTCTTAAAAGAGTGCTGGATACCGCCGAGATCTGGGCTATTGCAGCTCCTATTTCCGTCCCCGGATAAAAATACAGTTTCAGGATACCTATGCTAGGTATTGACTGGGACTCGATTCGCTCGATACCGTTGACGGTTGTGGAATAAGCCCGTTCGCTGATGAGGACGATCCTGCGTTCGATGTCTTCCGGGGAAAGCCCTGGGTAATTCCAGACCACCACGACAACCGGTATGTCAATGGCGGGGAAAATGTCCACCATCATTCGGCTGAGGGAGAGGGCCCCCATGACCAGTATCAGCATTGACATGACTGCGACAGTGTAGGGACGGCGCAGAGCGAGACGGACTATCCACATATACGGTATCCTGATTCTATCGGTTCAACTTGTTGTCCTCAGTCTACAAACGCCACCTCGGGGAAGGCTTCAGAGAACAACAAATAATATCATGTTTAAATTTGATATTGGCAACTGTAATTTCTTGTTAGTAAGATGTGGTGGTTGGTTTTCTGGAAGGAAACAGGGACCCTTCGACAGGTCCCCGTGAGTAATACGTCATTTAGCGCTTAGTGGTGGAATGCTCCGAAAGCGAAAACAAATATCACCAGTAAAGCGATCCCCAGGGACAGCGAGGTAAGAATCAGCTTCTTTTCAACTGGTAAAAGATCGTACCATTCGTCAGTCGCCATTGCTCCGGAACTCTCTGAAGTTTTGACTGAGTTTGTTTTTTCATTAGCCATATTGTCACACGCCTTTCCTCGAGAACATCAATTAGTGCGGCAGCACTGGAGGCATAACACCATGATAAAAAATCCATGAGATTAACAGACCTACCCAGAGAATAAACCCGAACAGGCAAACCGCGTAGACTGCCACTATTCGCCCCATTCCCTCAGCCCACAACTTTCTGACGTTGGTTACCATGCCAATTGTGAAAAAACAGAGGGCAAAAAGGATTGTCCTCAACGCGTTTGCGTCACCTGATCCTTTTTCCGCAGCCTTAACGATGGCAGGATTGTCCAAACCCATTATTAACAGAATAAGGAATGTTAGGGTAAAGCCTATTACGAATTTGGGAAATCTGTCCCAAATTTCTCCTGCTGAAACTTTGGTTCTCGCGGTGTCGCTGGCCGCGTCAGGTTGACCTATACGATAAACTGACCAGACTATTGCCAGCACAAATGCCCAGATCCCTATAAATACATCAATAAAAACCTTGGTTGTTGTGGCGGCCATCAACATCCATCCTGGCTCCCACCTGATCCCGAGTTCCGTTAGCGCCTTGGCGCTTATCAGGGAATCCGTTATAGCCCCGCTTGCTACAGCCCCACCGTCACTTTTCACCACAAGCCCCATCCACGCGCCGGCTACCATGGGTTCCCTGTACAGGAAGGCCTGGGCCAACCACGGAAGGAAGAGTAGTTCAACCGCTACAAAAACTATGATTACCGCGGATAAGATTACCGGCACAACTGGACGCGCGCGGATCGCGGCCCCTGTTGCTATGGCGGCTGAAACTCCGCAAACTGAAATACCTGAAGCAAGAGGGGCCGCCCATTCCGGGGTGAATTTGAAATACTTTCTTGAGACATAATAGACAACCGGCCAGTAAATCAAATAGGCCTGGGCTGTAGCGCATGTGCCGCTGATTATGACTGTGCTAGCAAGCCCCAGCGCGCCAACAGCCTTGATGCCGATCGCTGCGCCCAATATGACGATACCTGTTTTAATAAACCACTCAGGTTTGGCCGCGTCTTCCAGAAACTTGGCCAGGGATGGAAAGAAGTTGCCGATGACAAGCCCAACAATCATGGCGACTACGAACCCCATCTCTCCGAGACTCAAAGACCACGGTATCTTGAAGGCCGCCTGTTTGTCGGGGGTAGCAGCGATATACGCGTTGTTGCCCGCGATCATACAGGCCATGACAATCCAGAAGATGATCGTAAACGCAACAGCGTAGCTCTTAACGTTTTTGCCCATAGCCATCACACCTATTGATGTGAGGACCAGCATAAAAATGTAAGTCAAAATCATGGAAGAAAGTCCGGATAATGAACTGTATCCGGGGGAGACAGGTTTGATTGATTTGCTGAGTTCTATCCAAACATTGTTGGTTACGACCCAGCCAAGCAGGTCCTTCCCATAGATGGGGCCTAGGCCCAACAGGAAGATGAATAGACCCAGCCAAACGGCCCACCAATCTTCGCTCTCAAGGACCGACTGTTTTTGGTACAGACTCGGGGCCTCTTCTGACATAGCCACTCCTTTTCCAATGGTACATCGTAAGAAGTAATTGTGACGATAATAGAATTCTTGCAATTTGTGTGTGCGAATGCTGTTCCAATATACTATCATCGTCAAAGCCAATTTGGAACTTCTTATCAATTCCCGAACTTAAAATTGAACCAAATTGAGTTAGAGAATTTTCATTTGGTTCAGGAATGATTTTCGCGTAAGAATACAAAATTCTGCTTGAGAAGGTGACCCGATGGCTGACTGTATTTTCTGCAAGATAATCGAGGGCAAGGTCCCGGCTAAAATTGTGTATCAGGATGATCTTGTTGTGGCTTTCGAAGACGCTAATCCCGCCGCCCCGATACACATTCTCATTGTGCCCAGAAAACACATCCCTACGCTTAACGATGTCCCGGAAAACGATCCAATATTAAGTCATATAGCCACAGTGGCGAAGAAAATCGCTGAAAATATTGGAGTAGCGCAACCAGGTTACAGGTTCTTTATTAATGTGAACAAAGGGGGAGGGCAGGTCATCTTTCACCTCCACGCTCATCTGGTTTCGGGTAAGGATATTGGCTCCAAATTTATCAAGGGGGCCATTTCCCTGGCAGTTGCGTGGCGGAAGCTGGTTGCCAAATTGCAAAGTAAAAGTTGAAAATGTAAGTTCAACATGCTATCATTACGCTGTTTTATTGAACTATTAATTGATGGATGGATGAATGAAGTTTTATCGAGGCTTTCTGTTTTTGGTCTTGTTCACAGCAGTCCTTGTTGGTTGCGTATCTGCGCTGAAGAATACGAAAGCCCCGAATGAGCCCTCAGCCAAGGAACAGGCTACGCCCTCGCCCGAGCAACCCAAACAACAGGAACAGACAGCGAACAAACCGTCCCAGGAAGAGTTAAAGTCGCTGCTTGCGACCCCACCCCCCCCCAAATATAACCCACCTGCGGGTGGAGGCCCAAAAGCCGCTGCCGAGTCCGTTGTTGATCCGATGGAAAAGGATCAGGTAAGCCAGGCCGCCCTGGATTTCGCGAGTCACATCAAAAATGTGAAACATGTGAAAATATGTTATTCCAAGCTTTACGGCGGCTGGTACCTGATGACATATGTGTCGAGGGGCAAGAAGATTTCACTCGACCAATACTCCTGGAACAAAAAATCTCAGGAATGGGAAATAGTCTATCACCTCAAGGAAGTCCCTCAGAAACAACTCGAATTCCATCTCAAAGGAGAAGTGGGCGATGAGAAATGCTTCGTCCTGAAATGAGGGAAATGAAACTCCGGTATGCCCTTTTAAATCCGCTATCTTCTGCCTGCGGCCCTGCCGGCATAGGTCCTGTCCGGACTGGAATCGTACTTGTCAAGGATAGGGTACATCACAGGAGCGGTAATTGGGCTTAGCAAAGCTAAGGGAATGTCCAGCGCATAAGCGAGTCCGTCCTCAAGTGTCTCGAGCGTGGGTTTTTCGCCTTTGCAGACCATGACGCATTGGTACTTCTCGTTGTAATTGACAACAGGTTTCTTTGCCGGTTCGGGTTGCGCCGCCGCCCCAGCGGCCTGTGCGGAAGCTATAGTCGCAAGGCAAAAAAAGGCCAGTGATAAAAACACTGCGAGTGTTTTCATTTACAAGTCCTCCAATATTTTTTCGGAACACTTAATTCTATCAAGATTTAACCGTCATTTCAATAAATTAGTGACGGGTCAGGTTCAGACTCGGTCCAGACATGAATAAAATTGCCTTGAGGCCTGTTTGCTGTTGACATGGCAAAAGCTTCATCGTAATATCAGATGTTTAATGCAAAGAACGCAAAGCCTAGTCTTGTTGGAAGGACCCCTGGATGAGAGTAGGGCTAAAAATATTCACCGGAAATTCAAATCCGGCGTTGGCGCATGCCATAACCAAATATATGGGAATTCCCATCGGAGACGCGACCGTTGGACACTTCAGCGATGGGGAAACGCAGGTAGAGTTTAGAGAAAACGTTCGCGGGATGGATGTTTTCGTGGTGCAATCCACGTGTAGCCCCGTGAATGACAACATCCTTGAACTCCTGGTCATGATCGACGCCCTTAAACGGGCTTCGGCCAGTCGGGTCACCGCAGTAATGCCCTACTACGGATATGCCCGCCAGGACAGAAAGGTCGCTTCCAGGGCGCCCATAACAGCTAAACTCATAGCGGACATCATTACCGCCGCAGGAGCCGACCGCGTCCTGACCGTAGACCTGCATGCCGGTCAGATACAGGGTTTTTTCGATATCCCTGTGGATCACCTTTATGCCGGTCCGATTATGGCCGATACTATAAGGTCCGATCACAAGGGCGGAGATTGTGTAGTGGTATCACCTGACGCCGGTGGAGTTGAACGGGCAAGGTCCTTCGCCAAAAGACTCGGGGCTACTCTAGCCATCATTGATAAACGCAGGTCCAAACCCAACGAATCCGAAGTCATGAACGTGATTGGGGACGTAACAGGCAAAGATGTGGTGTTGCTTGACGATATGGTCGATACCGCCGGGACTCTGGTAAAGGCCGCCATCGCGTTGCAGAACGCCGGCGCTTGCAAGATCGAAGCCTGCTGTACACACCCCGTGCTTTCCGGCGCAGCAGTGCAGCGTATCAATGATTCGCCCATCTCGAAACTCTACATTACGGACACGATCCCGGCGGACGACAAGCCGGTGAAGTGTCCCAAAATCAAGGTGCAATCAGTCGCTCCCCTCTTGGGGGAGGCGATAGGTCGGATACATCGAGAAGTTTCCGTCTCTGAACTATTTGTGTAGTCTAAAGGGGACAAGCGGTTAAGGTCCTTCTATAACCCGTGGACCCTTAAATGGAGGAACAGTGAACAAAGTAACTCTCAACGCCCGGCAGCGTGTGGAAACAGGAAAAGGGCCAGCTAGAAGATTGAGGGCCGCCGGTCAGGCGCCCGCTATCTTTTATGGCAAGAAAACTGAGCCTATGAATCTCGCCGTGCAGATTCATGAATTCCATAAAGCGGTTGAAAAGGCTGGAAGCAATCCGCTTTTCGATTTACGCATATCCACCGATGGCGACACTGAAACGACTATGATAGCACTGCTCAAGGAGCGTCAGATTCGTCCCGTAGACTCCTCTCTGGTACACCTTGATTTCATTCAGGTCTTTATGGATGAACCCATCGAAGTCGACGTGCCCCTCGAATTTGTGGGCAAGGCCATTGGCGTCGAAAAGGGGGGAATGTTTCAGACTGCGGCTAAGGAAATTCGGGTGTCCTGCCTGCCTGCGGATATCCCTGATGAAATCGTGGTTGATATTTCCCAGCTCGAAAGGGGCCATTCCATTCACGTAGGACAGATTACCCTACCTGAAGGTGTCAAACCGGCCACGGATCTCGGTATTGCTCTTGCGACCGTAGTAGCGCCAAAGAAAGAGGATCAGGTCGAGGCTGAAGTCCCCGAAGAGCCTGCAAAGTAAATTCCGCGTACAATCTTTTGTCTATTGCCCGTGTCTGTCGATCTAACTGTTCGAACTCACGGGCTTTTTGTTTTGCACAACAATGACTGAACCCTTTACCATCACCGCAGACACCATAGCCGCTTTATCCACTGCGCCAGGATATTCCGGGATCGGTGTTGTCAGGATTAGTGGCCCTGATTCAATTGCGATAATTGATCAGGTCTTCAAACCGGCCAGCCGGGACGAAAACAAATTCCCGGACCGGAAGGCAATATATGGCAGATTTGTGTCACCCCTGGATGGAAATACTCTTGACGACGGCGTTGTCGCGGTTATGCGCGGGCCAAATTCATACACAGGCGAGGACGTGGTGGAAATTAGTCTGCATGGTAGCCCTGTGATACTGGACCAGGCTCTCAAGACCATCCTGACCCTCGGCGCCAGGCTGGCGACAAGGGGAGAGTTTACCAGGCGGGCTTTTTTAAACTCGAAGCTGGATTTGGTTCAGGCGGAAGCGGTGATTGACATCATTATGGCTTCGACACTCTCTGCAGTTCAAGAAGCCAGGTCCCGTCTAGACAGGAAACTGTCCCATGAAGTCCAGAGTATGATTGGGGCCGTAACTGACATAATTGCGGAACTCGAAGCGGACATAGAGTTCGCAGAAGACGCGGAAACCTCACCATCATCGCCTCAATCCGCCCTGGTCGACGTTCAGACGAAAATGCGGCGACTTCTACAATCAGCCGATTCCGGTAGATACCGCACTGAAGGTTTAAGGGTCGCTATCGTGGGTAAGCCGAATGTTGGCAAGTCCACATTATTTAACGCGCTCCTGGGCGAGGAACGTATGATTGCCACACCCCATCCAGGGACCACCAGAGACGCTGTCTCTGAGACTGTCGTTATCAAAGGCGTCTCTTTTGTGATTTGTGATACGGCCGGTTTAAGAGAAAACCCAGAGCCTGTTGAAGAGGAGGGAATAAGACGCACACTGGATTGGATAAAACGTTCGGATCTAGTGCTGTTGGTCATGGACGTCGGCCTTCCCGTGGACGATTACGATCGGTGGGCCTATGATTCATGCAAGGACTCCAAAAAGATACTCGTCTTTAATAAAATAGATCTGCCTGCCGCATCTGCTGTCGCAGGCCATTTGATTGAAAAGGAAGCCGCCGCGACGTATGTCAGCGCAAAGACTGGAGCAGGGATTGACAGATTAATGGATGCTATGTTCGAGTATGGGAGCGACATACTGTCTTCCGCCGAATATTCCCTGGGGTGCGGGCTGAATCAGCGAGGTGTTGCCCTTGTCGGATCCGCTAGCCGTAAGATCGAAGCCATAGTGAAACTAGTTTCCACTGGCCACAACCCTGGTCCCGAGATATTGTCGCTGGAATTGACCGGAGTGTTGCGCGACTTGCTGGAAATAACCGGTGACAGTATTGACGAAGCAGTGCTTGACCGGATATTTGAGCGATTCTGTGTGGGAAAATAACCCTGAAGTCAGGAAACTAATGAAGCCCGACACGCATCCCAAGGCCATATTCAAGGCCAAAGGCCTCGCTCCCAAAAAATGGATGGGGCAGAACCTCCTCGTAGAACCATCCTACCTTGGCATGATCGTGGACGCCGCCAGGATATCGGAAGGAGACCACATCGTTGAGATAGGGGCCGGACTGGGGGCATTGACCAGGGAACTTGTCCGGCGAAATGTTACTGTATGGGCCATCGAGGTTGACGCGGGGTTTTTCAGGGAACTGGAAGTCACGTTCAGGAATGAACCCAATGTCCGGTTGATCCATAGAGATGTTCTGAAATTTGATTTTCGCTCTTTGGCGGTGGATATTGGTAAATTGAAAGTGGTGGCCAACCTTCCTTACAGCCTTTCGAGCCGGCTGGTATTCACTTTTCAGGAAAATCGGGACATATTCGATTATGCGGTTGTCATGCTTCAAAAAGAAGTTGCGGAGCGACTTGTCGCAGGGCCGGGATCGAGGGACTACGGGGCGCTAACCGTGCTGCTGGCGGCCACGACAAAGGCTCAGGCGCTGTTTGACATTCCTCCGTCGGCGTTCTATCCTCGTCCTGAAGTAGTATCGACCCTGATAAGAATAGTCTTTCCTGACCCACCCCCTTACAATGTGACTGACCATAAGACGCTGACAAAACTCGTGAAATCCGGCTTTTCATCCAGGCGTAAAACCCTTAGAAACGCCCTCAAGTCGTTAACCCTGCCTGGGTTATCTTTCGATCAAATTGAGAGCGTTGCAGGCCTTACAGGGATTGACCTGGGTCGTCGGGCTGAAACCCTTTCCCCTGAAGAGTTTGTTGTGTTCTCCAACACGCTCTCTCGTTTTACGCAAATGTAACACCGACATCCACTACTGTTATTTCTCACCTTTTATCATGTCATTTCGAACGCAGTGAGAAATCTATTTAGCCGCTTAGTTCCAACAAAGTTGCTAGGAAAGATCTCTCCTCGCTACGCATCATAGTCGAGATGATACGATACAGCAGTTGCCTCAATTCTTAGAATCTCGTTTTTTCTTGACTTACTATAGCTAATTGACTTAATATACCAACACTACTATATAATGTAATCTTAGTATATAAAATATTATCATTATGAGTTCGTTACAATCTATTTATAAAGTTAAATCTGTTGTTAGGTCCGAAGTGGAGATTTGAACTATATGAAAAGGCTTAGGCCTCTGTTCATCGCAATCTTGATCACCTTTTTTCCGGCTTTCACCGTGATGGCAGAGCATTCATATCCCGTTCAAACACTGAGTCTAGGGGAAGCTGTCCGGATCGCCCTGGAAAGAAATCTCACGATGGTGGATTCGAGGCTGGCGGTAGCAGAAAAGGAATATAAGCGACGTGAAGCTTTCTCTGATTTCTTCCCGTTAGCTATCGCTCAGTATGACGCAATAGTGGACAGATACGGTCACCCATACCCATTTTATAATATAGAAATGTGGGGAATGACCAATAATGGTATGCACGATTCGAGATACGCCGGCTATCAACAGGCCGTTCGTGTGGCCCCTCTGGACCTTCATCCCACGTATCCCTATCGTATTGACCCCTACCGCCAGATCACCGGCGCCGTAACAATTACGCAGCCAATATTCAGTGGTGGAAAGTTAATTAACGAGTACAAATACGCCAAACTGGGAGTGGATTATTCATCTATACAATATGATGTGAACCGCCAGGACCTGATCCTGAGTGTTAATCAGGCGTATTATCAACTGATGCTGTCCCAAAAGCTACTCGAGGTGGCGAACGAGTCAATCAAGGCCCTGGAAGGTCTTCGTGACCAGACAAGGAAATTCTATCAGGTTGGACTTGTGCCCAAGGTCGACCTTTTGTCTACCGAGGGTCAATTAGCCCAAGCCATGATTCAGCGGACCCAGTCACTTGCCGACATCGCGCAGAACCAGGCGTTTTTGAATTATCTGCTGAGAAACCCACAGGAGACGCCTCTTAAAATCGTCGAGGACCCGGCCCCTCAATCGAATACGTACTCCTTACCCGAGGCTTACGGCATAGCGGCGGCTAACAGGCTGGAAGTTCGGCAGGCGCATATTTCGGTTGAGCAGGCC
Source organism: Deltaproteobacteria bacterium (assembly GCA_021777225.1). GTDB lineage: Bacteria > Desulfobacterota > Desulfomonilia > Desulfomonilales > Desulfomonilaceae > CAJBEZ01. The sequence goes on along the minus strand of JAJYDQ010000028.1, from coordinate 12,050 downwards.
ATGGCTCTGGTCAAGTCGGCAAAAGCGGATTTGGCGCCCACTGCTGATGTGACGGCTACAGCGATGCGATACAATGACGACTGGAATATTCTGGATCCGGAAGGTTATAACGACTGGTTGCTTCAAGGGCTGGCCTCCTGGACTTTCGATATGTTTCGAAAGCGGTCCGCAGTGCAGGAGAAACGCTCAACCAGATCCAGGGCCGAGGTAAACCGTAAGCTACTGGTGGAAAAGATCATGAATGAAGTAAAGCAGGTTTATGCGGACCTGAAACGTTCTGAGAGCAATATCAACGACACCATGGACGCAGTCCGGTTTCGCAGGGAGAGCTTTCGCATCAGCCGGCTGGAGTACGAACAACAGGTCGCTACATATGTCGAGGTCCTTGACGCCCAGAGACAGCTTTCTTTGGCTCAGGCGGACTATCACTTGTCCATGGCCGCCTACAAGATCAATCAGGCTACCCTGGAACGTAAAATGGGAATCCTGAAATAGAAAATTGACGCAGAATATGTCATTTCGAACGGAGTGAGAAATCTATAGCGTCACTCAGATAGACTAAGCTATCTGGGAAAATCTCTCGTCGCTTCGCTCGCTCGAGATGACATGATATAAGGCATCGACCAGCATTTAAACCAAGCCCACAGGAACGCACCAGGTTGTCGCGGTCAAGGGCAGGGGTTGTTTGACAAGGCAAATGATCGCGCCAGGACCTACGGGGATGTTATGCCTCTCCAGCGACCTAAAATGCCTCGCCGCCGCAATGTTCGGCGAAGCGGTTTTCTTAAACTCCATGGGGTATACAATTCCGTCCTGAGAAATGAGCAGGTCGATCTCTTTTTGATCTTTGTCCCTATAAAAATAGAAAGGCGGTCTACGGCCTGCGTGACACCAGCTTTTGAAAACCTCCGACATGATCCATGTTTCAAGTATAGGTCCCGACATAGCGCCGGCTTCCAATGTTTCCGGACTGGACCACTCGGTCAACCATGCGCATAAACCGGTATCGAAGAAATAGAGCTTAGGCGCTTTTACAAGTCGCTTTGTAACATTAGAATGATAGGCTTCAAGCAGGAACGCTATGCCGGACGCCTGCAAAATCGAAACCCAGCGCTTCACCGTATTTGGAGCTACATCAACGTCACGCGACAGTTCTACCATGTTAAGAAGCTGGGCCGAGCGGGCGGCCGCCGCGCGCAGGAACCTAAGAAATGCCATTTCATCCCCTACCTGAGCCAAATCACGAACATCACGCTGAAGATAGGTCTGAGTATAAGAACTGTAGAAGAGATCACGGTTCGTGTCGCTGGACAGCGCGATCGCAGGGAAAGACCCACGCCATATGATATGGTAAAGTTCCTTTAAGGACAACCCTACCGCCAACTTTTCCCGCCGGCTGATCTGTTCACTTGTTGGTAGAAACGGAGTGGAAAGGTCGCCTCGACCGTCGCGCTCCCATCTTGACAAGCCAAGAAGTTCAACGACACCGACTCGTCCGGCCAGTGATTCTGAAACACCCTTCATGAGATGAAATTGCTGCGATCCTGTGAGCCAGAACATCCCGGTTCGCCGATTTTGGTCAACCTGCATCTTTATGTGGGGGAGCAATTCAGGAGCGTATTGTATCTCATCTATTAGGACAGGGGGCGGGAAGCGCTGAAAAAAGAGGGCTGGGTCCTCTTTTGACAGAGAGAGGACCAATGGGTCGTCGAGGGTTACATACGATCTGTCATTCTCTTTTAGATGCTGAAGGAATGTGGTTTTTCCCGCTTGCCTTGCGCCTGTGAGCAGCATCACGGGAAACTGCTGAGAAGCCTTTACGAAGAATGTTTCAAGGGTCCTTGTTACATACACGAGAGGTTTCCGTCCATAATGTCATTATGATGCATGATAGACGGTAATTGTATTTTATGCAAGTATTCGAATTGAGACATTCCCAACCCCTCCGGCGACGTCGTGACTCTTGATCAATTTTGCCTTAATTTCCTTGACTTATTCTAGCTAATTGAGATAAGATACTAATACAGCAATATAATTAACCGATCTATTTATTAAAGTAAATTAGGAGGTATTGTGGGCTTCCAGCGGATCGTTCAACGAATTGAAGGACTCAGAAATGAATCGGTAAACTTCCTTGCCCGGATCTGCACCATACCAGCCCTGGGGCCGGATAACCGTGGGTCCGGTGAAATGGCCAAGTACCTCGCCATAAAAGAAGAAGTCCTGAAGATAGGTCCTGACGAGATAATTGAGATACCAGCCCCAGATAACCGTGTTCCTGATCGGGTTCGGCCTAATTTGCTCGCTATCTTCAAAGGTAAGGACACGTCTCGCACCCTCTGGATATTGAGCCATATTGATGTCGTGCCGGTTGGTGAACTACGCCTTTGGGACCACGATCCATTTCAGCCGTATGTCAAAGACGGTTACCTTTACGGCCGCGGTGTGGAAGACAATGGTCAGGCGTTGGCAGCGAGTGTTTTCGCGGCGCGCGCCGTAAAAGAGGTTGGCGAATTCGGCCTCAACGTTGGGCTTGCGCTCGTTTCAGACGAAGAATGCGGCAGTCTATACGGTCTGGACTATGTCCTCAACAACAGACCTGACCTCTTCAAACCGCAGGACCTGATACTGGCTCCGGACGCAGGCTCCAAAGACGGTGACGTGATCGAGATATCAGAGAAGCACCTGTTCCAGGTCAAGTTCAAGATAACCGGTAGTCAGGGGCACGCGAGTCGCCCGGACAAATGCAGGAATACTCTGCGCGTGGCGGCCAATATGATCGTCGCTCTTGATGAAGCTTTGCACAGCAAATTCATCACAAGAGACAGTTTTTTCAATCCTGCTGAAAGCACGTTCGAACCAACCCGCAAGGACGCAAACGTCGAGAATATCAACACCATACCGGGTGAAGATGTTTTCTTCTTTGATTGCAGGGTGTTGCCGAAGATTGACCTGGCCGATGTAATCGTGGAGATGAGATCGGTAGCAAAGGCTGTCGCTGATAAGTTCGGAGTGGATGTCGCGGTTCAAGAACATCTCAGAAGTGAATCTCCAAACGGCACGGCGCCTGATTCTCCGGTCGTGATTGCCCTGGCTCAGGCTGTCCAGGAGGTCTACGGTGTTCAATCCCGGCCACAGGGGATCGGAGGACAAACAGTTGCGACATTTTTCCGGAAAAAGGGATTGCCCGCGGCTGTTTGGGAAAAGATCGAAGGACTGGCCCATGCTCCCAATGAGCGGGTCCTTATAGACAACCTTGTGGGCAATGCAAAGGTTTTTGCCCGTATGATGATGAATTCGTAGGGCGGCCTGTTGCCGCCATGTCATCTCGACAGAGCGAAGCGACGAGAGATCTGTCCAGGTAGCTTGATACATTTAAGCGGCGTTAAAGATTTCTCACTACGATCGAAATGACATTTCCCCCGGACATTGAACCGGGATGTATCTGAGTTAAGGATGGAGGACCAATGGGTAAGGTCAGGTTAGGGCCTGTTGCGCTCACTCTCATTATAGTTGTTCTGCTGTTTGCTGGCATGTGGGCCGATCAATCCGACGCAGCCGCTAAGAAAATGATGGCTTCCGCGTCTGGCGCGTCACAGGTTGGAGGAGGGACCCCTGCAGCCGCATCCGGTTTAATAGCTGTAAAACCGCGAACCAATCGGATAGTCCCAAAAAAGCCGGCGGCTGGCCAGACAAAGCCGGATGCCAGTTCCTCGCAGGGCGAGTCCTCAACTGGGACAGATCAGTCTTTAACCATCGAGAAGAAATCGCTAGCCAGTATTCCATCTGACTCCGGCTCCAAGTCGTATCCGACTTACAAAAAGAATAGTCCGGATATAACACTCAGCCTGGCGCAGGCAATACAGATCGCACTGGCGAGAAACCTCACCATGGCGGATTCGAGACTCGCCGTCCAGGAAAAGGAATACCAGCGGCGTGAAGCTTACTCGGATTTCTTCCCGTCAATCACCTTGCAGTACAGTGGAACTATTGACAGATATAGCAACCCGCTGTTTACCTTGGGTTTGGATGGTGTCGGAAATTCAAGATATGCCGGCGCTCAACAAGCCACTCGTATGGCACTTCTGCCACCACCCTTTGGCCCACTTCATCCGCGATATCCCTACCGCATCGACCCGTACCGTCAGTTCACTGGGGCAGTCACGATCACTCAGCCCATATTCAGCGGCGGCAAGCTAATAAACGATTACAAATACGCCAGGCTTGGCGTCGACTATACCGGCATCCAGTTTGAGCTCAACCGCCAGGACCTGATCCTCAATGTGAACCAGGCATACTACCAGATGATGCAGGCTGAAAAACTGCTTCAGGTTTCTAATGCGGCTATTCGCGCTCTGGAAGCCCTGGTTAACCAGACAAAGGAATTTTACAAGGCCGGTGTTGTAGCCAAAGTGGACGTTTTATCAACCGAAGGACAACTGGCGCAGGCCAGGATCCAAAGGACCCAGTCCATTTCCGACATCGCCCAGAACCAGGCTACGTTGAACTATCTGATCCGGAACCCTCAGGAAACCCCGACGCAGATAATCGAGGACATGTCATACAATCCCAGCCAATACAGGCTGCCGGACGCATACGCCATTGCCGCGGCCAACCGGCTGGAGATTCGGCAGGCGAACATTTCCGTCGATCAGGCGCTTGCATTAATCAAATCAGCCAAGGCTGATGTGATGCCCAATATTGCCGTTTCCTTGACAGGGACGAGATACAACGACGACTGGAACGTTATCGACCCTGAAGGGTATAACGACTGGCAGATCCAGGGATTCCTCACATGGACGTTTGACATGTTCAGAAAACGTTCCACAGTTGCCGAAAGACGCACGACGGAGGCAAGGTCCTTTGTCAATCGCGAACTGCTAGTTGAAACCGTGATGAATGAAGTAAAGCAGGCCTATGAGGACATGCAGCGTAACTACCAGAATATTGCGGACAACAAGGCCTCTGTGGAGTTCCAGAGTGAGAACTTCCGAATCAACCAGGAACGTTACAAGGAGCAGGTCGCCACGTACGTCGAAGTGCTTGACGCTCAACGCCAGTTGCAGTTGGCCCAGGGCAACTTTTACATCTCTATATGCGGTTTCAAGATCAGTCAGGCGACACTGGAACGTAAAATGGGAATATTGAGGTAGCCAAATGTCTGGAGGGTCCTTTAACATGTTTCGGGATAGTTTGATTAAATTGACAATTTGTGTGGTTATGGGCTGCTATTTTACAGCCATGGTGTGTGATGTGGCAACAGCTCAGGTACTGTCCAGTTCCCCTCTACAATCTGCTTCCAGCGCCTCTGCGACGCCGGTCAGCCCTAACTCCAGCGTTCCAAGTCCAGTAACGATCAAACAGAATATGTTGCTTCAACAGCAGGCTTCGCTCAATCAGGCCATAACCGTGGCAAAGGCGTGTATAAAGAACGCAAGCCTGCCGCAGGTTCTTCGTGATCCTCAGGGTAACGTCAACACTGTTCCAAACACCGACCTCGTAAACTGCACCCGGACCTTGAGCGCCCTGCTCAATCGGCTTGCGGCGACACAGAAAGCGCTAAGCAATCTTTCGCAAGACGCCCAGTTTGAATCAATGCGCTTCGCCAGGCTTAAAGCGATGGCTGATTACGCTAAAAGGCTAAAAGGGGGCCCCATGGGGCGCTAACAACTTCCAAGTATTTAAACGTGATCGCTAATCGAATTGAGTAATGCCATTTGTTTGGCTAAGGTTATTTTGTGAAGGTGAAAGCAGGCGTAAAAGTAAAAAAGAGGCCCGAAGGCCTCTGTAATTGTGGTTGAGAGCATAGGCACGCTGAAAAACATGCCACCTATGACCACCAGTAGTTATAGAAGTAGTAGTAAAAATCGCCGGTATTGGTATGAACGGTTGTACTCTGGTTCAAGGTTACCCCCCAAACACCGTAGAAGGCATTGGAAACATTTTTGCCTGCCTTTAAGCCGCTCAGAAAGTACGCATTGTTATACACGCCCTGTTTATTCCAACCTAAAAAACCACGTCCTCTGGACGTGATGAGGTCTGAAGGCTTTGCCGCAAGACAGCTCACCTGCTAATCCTAAATTTCGTGTTGTTCCCGCAGCTTCGAAAGCAGGAGAAGCAGATGTTTTCGCACCGCGTAACCGAATGGTTTCACACCTCCAGCGGATTCCAATTGAAATTATCCTATAATTACAGTAAATTTTATTTCAATTTAGCTCTGTGTATTAATCTTGGCAATTGTGGGAAATTATCTCAAGAGAGCTAAACCGACAGGAACACATTCCCGTTGCAATGATAACGTGCTTAGCATTGTAAATTTATGCCGAGGGAGCGATGTCTTGCGATTATTTGCCGAGAGCGGAGTCGAGGTACGTTAACAAAGTAGTTATAATAACGAGCATGATTCTAGGAGGGATGTTCAAGTGTTGATCACGGGAAACTGTCTCCTGAAATTTATCGTATCTTTCATATTTGTTTTTATAGTTCTGTTTTCCGCTATAACAGTATGGCCTGCTCAAGGTGCCCAAGATGTCCCAAAAAAGAATGATCCGGTCAAAGTAAAGGCTGTGAAGGTTGGGGTGTCATCTTTCAAGGGCATCATATCTGGAATGGGCTCCATTTCGTGTCCGAAAACCGTTGACCTAGGTTTCGACGACAGCGGGATCGTCTCAGAGCTTCTGGTTGACGAAGGAGACCCAATCCAAGAAGGGCAAGTTATCGCCAAATTGGACTCGTCGGTGCTAGAAGCCGAGAAATGCACCGCCAAAGCCAGACTGACTTCAGCCGAGGCTGAATTAAGATTCAACCAAAACGAACTCGAGAAAAAGGAACATCTCTTTGCAAAGAACGTGGTGTCTGACACAGATCTAAAAAAGGCGGCCCTAGAGGTCGATAAAAGCAAAGCGTCTATAGAATACGCCCTCGCAGAAATCGGGATGGTGGAGGCGAAACTGAAAAGAAGAATTCTGTATGCTCCAACATCAGGGCTGGTGGCCCAGAAACATGTTGAAGTGGGTTCCGTTATCACGGCCAACTCCAATAAAGTAATCACATTGATTCAGTGCAGAAAGGCATTTGCAGAGATAGAACTTGGAGAAAAGCTTTTCTCCATAGCACGGCCTGGAATGCCCGTGACAGTGAAGGTCGACGCGTTTGAAAACCAAACCTTCGAAGGTCATTTGGTCAGGGTGGCTCCCCAGATCGACAAAAAGAATCGAACTTTTATACTGAAAGCAGAGATAGACAATTCTAAGTGGATTTTGCGTCCAGGAATGTTCGTCAGGGCCGACATTGACACGTCTGGAGGCCAAACGCCCGTGTGGGTTCCTAAGACGGCTGTTCAGGATCTAGGAACCGCCGGAGCTGGATTTGTTTTCGTAGTCAAAGACGGGTTGTCCCTGAGACGCAATGTAATTGTCGGAAAGACTTCAGGGGACAGAATTGAGATATTGAAAGGTTTAACGAAAGGAGATTTGGTTATAATCCATGGCCAGGACAGGATTGCCGACCTCGATGAGGTGTCGGTCGAAATGTCTGAAGACAAAATGGATCCCAAATGAACCAGATCTTGCGACACCCGTTGGCAATAGTCGCGACCTTCTCGTTACTTATCGTTGCAGGCATTATTTCTTCGTTATCACTGCCTGTTGAATTACTTCCCAGTCTTAAATACCCGCGTCTGGTCATTATCACTTCCTTTGGAAACGCGTCAGCGGAAGAGGTAGAGTCCTTATTGACGCGACCGGTTGAAGAGGCTGTAGGCACAGTGACCGGTCTTCGTTCAGTAAACTCCGTTTCTTCTGAAGGTATGTCTTCGGTTATATTGAGGTTTAACTGGGGCTCTAACATGAGCATCGCAGCAGCGGAAGTCCGTGAGAAGCTGGATCTGACTGCCGATGAATTTCCGAGAGAAGCAAAACTACCAATAGTTGTTCAATATGACCCCACCGACACTCCTATTGTTACACTGGCTCTAACTGGAGACAAAGATCCGGGCTCTCTGTATACGCTGTCCAAAAACACGCTCAAGCCAGAGTTGGAAACTATTAGTGGGGTAGCCAACGTCAGGATTTCCGGCGGATTGACTGCTGAAATTCAGGTCCTGGTTGATCAGGGACGGCTTGTCGCTCAAACACTGGACCTAAAACTGGTTACGGACCGACTTGAAGCCGCAAACATCAATTTCCCCGGGGGCAGCCTGATCAAGGGATCAATGGAATTCCCGGTTCGTACTGTCGGCCGTTTCAAGACCCTCGATGAGATATCTTCCGTATCATTGGGAAAGGGAACAGAAGGCGGAACTATTCGAGTGGGCGATGTCGCCCAAGTAGTGGCCTCTCATGCCGATCGTACTAGCATTAATCGAGTTAACGGGCAACCGGCGGTTCTCATGGGCATCATAAAAGAACCGTCGGAAAATACTGTGGAAGTTTCCCAACGCGTCATGGCCAGGTTGGATGACCTTCGACGGCGTGTCCCGCTTGGAGCGACGCTTGAGGTGGTCGACAACGAAGCTCCATTTATTGAAAAGGCACTTAACGACTTGAAAACGGACATGTTGTGGGGAAGCGCGCTGGCGTTCGGTGTGCTGCTGATTTCTCTTCGTAATCTAGGCGGTACAGCCTTCATTATGCTTTCTATCCCTGTTTCTGTAGTTTCATCTTTTGCTTTAATGTCTTTTTTTGGAGTCAGTCTGAACATCATGTCCATTGGGGGGTTGGCTCTGGGTGTTGGGATGCTGGTGGACTGCTCTATCGTCGTATTGGAGGCAATCCACAGGAAGCGGCTTCAATCCAGGGACATACTTGAAGCCACAACTACTGCGCTCAGCGAGGTGGGAGGAAGTGTTGTTTCCGGCACATTAACTTCACTGGCGGTGCTAATACCGATTTTGTTCATGACCGGTATGGCGCAGAAGCTTTTTCGCGACTTTGCTTTTACCATGGGAGGATCTCTATTGATCTCCCTGCTCGTATCGGTTCTGTTGCTGCCTGCAATCATCGTCTGGGCACAGGCTTCCAGGAAAATGTCATCTCAAGATGACAGACAGATGTTGTCCATTCAGGAAAAATATCGACGCAATGTAGCCCTTGCCCTCGACCATCCATGGCACGTCCTTGGAACATGTTGCTTTCTGTTCGTAGGCGCCGCTGTTGGTATCTACCGGGCCGGGTTCGAATTGATCCCTAACGTTGACGTGGGACGCTTCAATATAAATATCACCTTACCAGCGGAAAGCAGCCTTCATAGAGTGGAAAATGCGGTTGACAAAATAGAGTCATGGATCCACGAATTTCCACAGGTAATGTGTTACGTAACTGAGGCTGGCGTTGAGCGCAATAGGACCGGCCTTGAGCCTTCCCAGGACATCGGAAAATCTAACGAGGCAAGAATTGCGGTAGCGCTCGGTTCGGGATCCTCTGTTTATGAGACAACTAACCTGATTATACAAAAATTGCGCCGCCAGAGCGAATCACTTGAGGGAATTAAGGTAGATTTTGTTCTAAACCAGGGCCCTCTCACCAGGATTCTCGGGACCAAAGGCAGCCCCGAATTATTGCGTCTCTCAGGGGATGACCTGGAAGAGTTGGGCCGAGCGGCCGACTGGTTGACCAGGATCCTGTCCGGCAAGGAATGGCTGAAGGACATTTCCTGCGATGGAAACGTTTGGACGGAGCACTTACGTGTGATTGTGGACCGATACAAAGCTACTGCCGCAGGCATATCGGTTGATGATGTTGCACATGCTGTGCAAGCCGCTATAGAAGGAAAAACCGTCGGGAAATTCATAGAAGGGGACCATGAACAGGATATCCGTGTCCGACTGAAAACCAAGGATAAAACTACGGCAGAAGACTTAGACAATCTCACTTTCCGATCTGGGCAGGACAGTTTCAGTCTCCTGGGACGGATCGCTATGGTGACCACCGGTAAGGGGCCTAGAGAAATAATAAGAACTGACAGACAGCGCAACGTTGTTTTTCGTGGCAATGTTGTTGGGATGGCGATCAGCAAAGGGGAAGAAAACGCATTGAAAGCCGCAAGCGTTATTGACCTTCCACCTGGATATGCGGCCAGGCAGGGAATTGCCAGGTTTGAGTTGATGGAATCACTTGGAAGTCTTTCCACTGCGGTTATAATGGCCTCAATATTAGTCTACACCATACTGGTAATCCAGTTTGAATCTCTTGTGTGGCCGTTCGTGGTATTTACAGCAGTCCCCATAAGCATTGTCGGCCCCGCCATGGCCCTTAACCTGAGAGGGACGCCTGTGAACGTCCTGGTCCTGATCGGGGCGGTTGTCCTGGTTGGAATTGTAGTCAATATGGCAATCCTCATGGTCTCAACCATTAATGACATGAGAAGGCAGGGCACGAGTCTGCGGCAGGCAGTAATCGAAGGATCGACAACCAGACTCAGACCTATTCTTATGACCACAGCGACAACCGTTTTCGGGGCGCTTCCGATATGCCTGGCCCAAGGGGCCGCTGATCAGTTGAACAAGCCGCTGGCTATAACAATTGTAACCGGGCTTCTGGCTTCCGCTGTCTTTAAACTTTTTGGGCTTCCGGTAGTTTATGAGCTTGTCGCAAAAACTCGCTTCGGGACAGTGGCACATGTTGAACCTGGTCGAGACTTGGGCTCAGAATGATATCATTTCTTCTCAAGAGACCGTTAGGCACGTTGTCAGCTTGCCTTTGTCTCGTTATTCTCGGGGCTTTTGCCCTGTTCTATATGCCTATAAACCTTTATCCTCATACCCAGTTCCCAGTCCTGACCATCAGCACGATTCTTAGCGACAGCAGCCCTGAAGAGATTGAGACCTTAATTACCAAACCGATTGAGGAAGCTATAGCCGACATTGCGGGTTTACGAAAGATCCAGTCACTCTCTCACTCTGGCGAATCGGAAATCACCTTGCAGTTTCATTATGGCAAAAGCATCTCGGAAAAGGCCCTGGAAGTTCGGAGCCGTATACGCCGATTGTTTCCGCTATTGCCCAAGGACGCGCGATTCCCTGTCATAACTAGATATGACCCTTCAGATTCTCCTGTCGCAATACTGGCTGTTATGGGCAAAGTTTCCCAGGAAGAAGCCGGGGAATGGGTCCTTCACACTTTGAAACCGAAATTGGGCAGGATTGATGGAGTTGCGACAGTCCGGGTCTCCGGCGCTCCGAAGAAGGAGATAACTGTCGATTGCGATGCGGGGAGACTCAACGCCCTGTCCTTGACCATACATGATGTGATGTTGGCTATTAAAGGCGGCCACGAGACCCTACCTGCCGGTTTTTTGACCAGGGAGGGGAGACACCTGTCGGTCCTTACAGCAGGGAAGCACCAGACTCCGGAAGATGTGGAACTGCAGCCTGTCCATGTTTCCGAAAATGGCGCGTTGCTGACCGTAGGTCAGTTGGCCCATGTAAAGCTCGGAATTGAAGAACCGGCCGAGATCACCCGATACAATGGGCAGTTGTTGATCACCGTCGAAATTTATCGCTCTACAGACGCTGATTTGAGACAAGTGTGGAAGGAAGTGGGAACTCTTCTTGATGATATCCGAACTGGAGATGAATCAGCTCCTATCATTCAAGTCGTTTCCAATCAGGCCGCCGAGTTGGAAACCGTTCTCCGGCGGATGAATATAATGATTGCCATGACTGCGACGATTACCGCATGTGTTCTGTTTATCTTCCTCGGTAATCTAAGGTCTACCGTAGTCGTTTTATCGGCTATCCCTTTTTCTCTGTTTGTTACGATTTTACTGATGAAACTTTTGGGGGTCACCTTCGATCTTCTATCTCTGGGCGGGCTCACCCTGGGTCTGGGAATACTTGTTGACAATGCAATTGTCGTGGTTGAGTCGATATCTCGCCGCTGGACTGAGGGAGATGGAGTGACCAAAGGGGTAGTTGATGGAACTGAAGATGTGGCTTTCCCTCTTCTCCTGTCGACGCTTACCACGGTAATTGTCTTTATCCCTGTGATGACTATTTCTCGGGAGATTCGGTTGCTGTTCTCCGGATTTGCGTGGACGGTAGCGGCCAGTCT
>JAJYDQ010000027.1 GCA_021777225.1 Deltaproteobacteria bacterium | reverse complement strand
CAATCCTGATCCATACAATCCCATTGTAAGGTTTTTATATGGGATTACCGAGCCGTTATTCAGCTTTGTGCGGCGTCATCTTCCTATACCGCAAATGGGAATAGACTTTTCCCCTCTTATTGTTCTTCTGGCAATAGTTTTTCTTCAACAATTTTTGGTTAAGACTCTTCTCCAAATAGCTGACGCGTTCCGTTAATCCAGCACGTTCAGAATTCATCCAAAAAAAACGAAACGACCGGCGCTTTTAAAGGCCGGTCGTTCGCTTTATTTTTATTATAAAAAAGTTAAAAGTCGTCGAAGTCTATCGTTAACTCATCGTCGGCATAATCTTCGTCGACTTCAAGGGAGGACAACAAATCTACGGGACCACCCTCAAGGGGATCTTCAAAGTCAGCGAGAGCTTCGGCCAATGATTCTTCCTTCACATGACCGATGTAGTAATCAATATTGTGAGAATGAGGCATGCTTGATCCTCCCGTTTTCTATGAATGCCGTTGCGTCGCAACTGAAAATAAATAAAACATAACAAGTGGATATTGTCAATACTTAAAGTTTTACATTAGCAATAATTAGAAAATGTTTTTCAATAGTGCCCCGTAATGAAAACTCAAAAATCGTGGAGTCTCTAATCGATTACTCTAGTTAAATCCGAGAACTTCCTGCCATATTCTTTGTATTTTAAACAATTTTTTAAATGAAACTCGCGCTCAGCTTCCGTGCAATCCCGGACCGGGCGCGCAGGAATTCCTAGCGCCACCTTGTTGGAGGGTATGACGCTACCCGGACTCACAACCGCGCCGGCCCCCACTATAGCCCCTTCTTCAACTACGCTTCCATCAAGCACCAAAGCCCCAATACCTATTAAAGCCCTGTCGTGAATTGTGGCGCCATGAATTACAGCGCGATGTCCCACAATCACCCCGGCGCCAATAGTTAAAGGGAACCTGTCCGTTGTTACATGTAGCATGCAATGATCTTGTATATTGGTTTGAGCGCCTATCCTGATGTAATTGGCGTCAGCCCTCGCAACTGTATAGAACCAAAGATTGCTATAGTCTCCAATTTCTATGTCACCCAATACAACGACCCCAGGCGCCAAAAAAACCTCCGCCCCGAGCTTCGGCCTTATTCCACTGAATTCAATTATCATCGATTTCTCCACGTTGAAAAATGGCTCACCCAAACAAGTCAGAGCTTTACTGTTCAGTCCCAATCCGTGATACAGTCTGGAAAAAATCCCAGGAAATGGACCTCTGGCGTTGTGGATTAAAGTCTTTGTCGAGAGCTTTCATCTGGTCTAGTTGAACCGGTCTCCTGAACACCTTATAATACTCATATCTGAGGACAAGGACTTTGCCGGACCTTGGGCCGGATACTCCAGCATGCCCTCGAACATGTTCCAGGTCAAATTTCTCATCACTATACAGCGCCTTGCAAAGCGCTGCCGGATCTTCGAAAGACCAGTCACTTATTCGCGCTTTACCCACCGCCCCCACACTGTTGACATAAAACAGCACCGGCAATCCTCGCCTAATTTCCTGGAAACCGCTTGGAAAAGTGTAAACGATGTTTCCCCTCAACTGACTGAGCCCTGAATCTTCCCCGGCAAACAAATTGTCATCCCTCTGTTGAGGCAATTCTATCATGACGGGGGCTCGTTTCTTGTCGATTGTTACCAGCAGGGGGTTTTCGCTATTCCCCTTTATCATTAGTGGAAACAGGAGAGTTTCGAGTTCAATGGATTCAAGAGGGCGCGCCGGTGGAGTTACTATCAATTTTTGCCCCTGACGGCTGATCTTGTGCCATGAGGGAAAAAGAAAAGGGTTTTGATAGATAGCTTTCGATCTATAAAAAAGGCCGTCACTCCCAACTCGAGTCTCGTAACCCCATTCAGAGAACAGATCACTCAGAAAATTTAAGGTTTCCGATTGTGGTAATGTTCCGTAGACAAACTTTTTGGAGAATTTGACGGAGTTAATTCCTTCGGTTCGAGCGGACCACAACGTAGCCTCGTAGATAAACCCACAGGACTTCAAAGCATTTATAAGCCTTTCGGCTTTTGTTTCTGGAAGGACAAGGCTAACTTTGGAAGTTTTCAATTCAGCCCAGTTCATTATCCCGTGTTTTAACAGTTCAATGCCCAGACCAGTTTTTAGGGCCTGGTCAGAGATGGCGATGGCGTTTACAGCTATTTCGTCATCAGTCATCCTTGTCCATAGTAAAGCCGCTTCCGCTGTGTTATCGATCTCAAGCCAAGCAACGTTCCAGTTGTGTTGATCCGTGATGTCTCCCGAATTTAAAGGCAATTCTTCGAAAACAGCGTCCCTGATAAAACCGCTTCCGAGGAAAAGCTTAACATCCTTGAAACTTCTTTCTGCAATCGATTTGATTACTGGTTTCATGACTGGCCTTATTCAAAAGGAAGAAACTATTTCACAATCAGAGGGAGTCCTTTTAATTTGCAACTTGGTTAGATAATATTTAACCTGTGTGGCAAGTTCAATGAAGAAGTTTGATATTATTCAGAGTTGTTTTTATAGTGCTTGCAAATCCGGGCCGAACAACCAAAATTTTGTTCGCAGGAGTAAATCTAAAGATTTGAGTTTTCTGGAGTATTAATGGAGGACTTCTTGGGGCCATGTATTGTAGTAGGGGCGCGCGGAATGCTGGGCCAGGACCTTTGTGCTGCGCTCAGAGAAGCCGGGACCCAGACAGTTGAAATGGACATTCCGGAAATGGATATAACCAGTTTATCCTCTGTCGTGGGGGTTTTGGGAAAAATTAAGCCTAAACTGGTTATAAATGTCGCGGCCTTAACCGACGTCGATGGATGCGAGTCCCAACAGGAGCAGGCTTTTAGGGTAAACGCGACGGGTCCTGAAAATCTTGCTATGGCGGCTAGTAATCTGGGATCATTTTTAGTTCACATCAGCACTGACTATGTATTCGATGGATCAAAGAACCGGCCGTACACGGAAGACGATCTACCTAATCCTTTGGGAACCTATGGCAAATCAAAACTGGAAGGCGAACTGGGCATAAAGAGGGTCCTTACGACAAATTACTGCATTATAAGGACACAATGGCTTTATGGCGCAAATGGCAAGAACTTCGTCGATACGATAATTGGGGCTGGGAAAACAAACAAAGCCTTAGAAATCGTTAATGATCAGTTTGGATCACCCACGTATACAGTGGACCTTTCCGCTGGAATAATTAAATTGTGCTCAATAGGAGCAAATGGTATTTTTCATGTTACAAATTCCGGGTATACTACCTGGAGTGGTTTTGCGTCAAAGATCTTTAAACTTGCCGGTTTGGATGATGTTGAGATCCAAAATATCGATACGCGGCGCTTAGGCCGTCCTGCGCCTCGTCCTCTTTATTCCGTGCTTGACAATTCCAGGTTTACTCGTCTGACGGGGATGAAATTGCCCAACTGGGAAGACGCTCTTGGAAAATACCTTTCGGGAAGGACTGTTTAGGAAATGGCGATGACAATAACTGAAAACATTCTGGCCGCTCATGCTGGACTTGAATTTGTTAAACCCGGACAACTCATCGAAGCGAATGTCGATATTGCTCTGGCCAATGATATAACTCTGCCCTTAGCTCTTAAACCTTTCAAGGAGGCCGGTGGGGTTAAAGTTTTCGATCCGGGAAAAGTGGTTGTGGTCCTGGATCATTTTAATCCCGCACAAAGTATTGATTCTGCCATGATGTTGGCAAAATCACGGGATTTTGCAAACGAAATGAAGTTGGTTAACTTTTTTGATCTTGGTTTAATGGGAATTGAGCATGCTCTTCTTCCGGAAAGAGGCATAGTTAGGCCTGGAGACCTTGTAGTAGGAGCTGATAGTCATACATGCACTTATGGAGCTTTGTCGGCGTTTTCAACTGGAGTAGGGAGTACGGATTTTGCAGCGGTCATGTTAACCGGCAAATGTTGGTTCAAGGTACCCGAATCAATGAGATTCATTCTAACCGGCGCATTTGGGAAATGGGTAAGTGGTAAGGACTTAATTTTAAAGATAATTGGAGATATTGGAGTAGACGGCGCTCTTTACCACGCGATGGAATTCTCTGGGAGCGGCGTTTCCAGCCTTACTATGGCTGACAGACTCACTGTATCCAATATGGCTGTGGAAGCCGGCGCCAAAAACGGTATATTCCCGTTTGATACGGTTACCAAGGCATATGCTGAGGAAAATGGGTCCCGCTCATATACTGTCTACAAATCCGATGATGGCGCTCAATATTGTTCCGAGACGGTTATAGAACTTGACAGGATTGATCCATTGGTTGCGTTACCATTTTCGCCGGAAAATGTTCGACCAGCTTCAGATGTAAAAGACATGAAGGTGGATCAGGTTGTAATAGGATCCTGCACCAACGGAAGAATTGAAGACATTAGAATCGCGGCGTCGATCCTCAAGGGGAAGAAGGTAGCAAAAGGGGTTAGACTGATAGTTCTTCCCGCAACTCAAAATATTGTGATTCAGGCAATCAGGGAAGGTTTGATTGAAACAATCATTGAGGCTGGTGGAATTGTCTCTACACCAACCTGCGGCCCATGCCTCGGTGGACATATGGGTATACTGGCGCGTGGAGAGCGCGCAGTTTCAACGACTAACCGGAACTTTGTTGGCAGGATGGGGCATCCCGAAAGTGAGGTGGTTTTGAGTTCACCGGCCGTAGCCGCCGCTAGCGCCTTAACTGGAATCATAACTGACCCAAGACAGATTTGACGTGACTTTTAGAATTAGCTCAGGTTTGGTTGTGATTGATTTTCTTTTGGAAGTGTTTTGCAAATTTGGCTATATTTCTCTGGACAGAAACCCAGAAAATCAGTTAAATTAAAAACATCTTTATTGCCATGATTTTTTGTGCTAATTTTGCTTTAGTAGCGTGAGCGTCAGAGTGGATCGAGAAAAAATTTCTTGACTTCTCAAAACCATTCTGATAATCAAAGTATCAAATAGCTTTTGTTCGTCTATAATTCCACATTTGGTTTCACGCTCTTTTTCTGTGGAGCCTAATAAAAGGAGGATTTGGGTATGGTTAAAAGAATGATCGTTCTGTTAGGCGCGATGGCCATTATGGTGAGCGGGATGGCTGTAGCGGAAGCGCAAGTTTCAGGGATGCCTATGGTTGCTAACTCAGGGGATACTATTATGATCCCCATGAAAGTTAAAACATCTTTCAGCAAATCCGTTGCTGGAACAGCCGGTGGTGACAGCACCCTGATGCTGAGCGGATGTGAACAGTATACGGGTGGATTCCGTCCCTGGGGCGTTTGGAAGGGCACAACCTGCACAGAAAGAGTTCAGGTTATCCCCCCGAAGTGTGTTGCGCCTGCTTATGGCGGACCAATCGCTTGGGGTGCTCCCCCGGTTCTTCCTCCGAATTCAAAGCTCGTAAGCAATGTTGAAAAATACACTGTTAAGTCCCCTGGCTGCAATCCTTGTGTAACACCTGGTCTTGGTTATGAAATGATCAAAAAGCAGGAGATTAGATAAGTTAACAGTTTTCGAGGTTATCTTCAAAAGACCGGAGAAAAACTCCGGTCTTTTGCGTTCTGTTTTCTGATCTTTTTTATTTCAATTTTTTCATCGGAGTAATTCAGTGACGCATGATTCTTACGTCTTGATTCTGGATTATGGCTCCCAATATACTCAGCTCATCGCTCGAAGGGTTCGAGAAGCCGGCGTCTATTCAGAAATTCATCCCTTCAATACTGCTCTAAATGTAGTCAGGAAAAGGCGACCAGCGGCAATAATATTGTCAGGTGGCCCGGCCAGTATATATGATCCGGATTCTCCCCAGTTGGACCAACAAATTCTCGACTTGAACATACCTGTTCTTGGTATATGTTACGGCTTGCAAGCACTGGCTCATTTATTGGGCGGATCAGTTCAAAGGGCCTCTGAACGAGAATATGGACGCGCTGTCCTGAACAGGATTTCCGAAGGGTCAATCCTTTTTGATGGCCTTCAGAAATCCGATCTTACCGTCTGGATGAGCCATGGAGACAAGGTCATTGCTCCACCTCCGAATTTCATGGTCACAGCCTCGACTACTGATACTCCTGTTGCGGCCCTCGAACGCAACGACGGACTGATATGCGGAGTTCAGTTCCACCCTGAAGTCGCTCACACACCTAATGGAGCCCAAATTTTGGCGAATTTTCTTTTCAAAATGGCTAAAATTAAGCCCACCTGGTCCATGTCATCATTCGTCGAAAGTTCCATTCAGGAAGTTAAAAGACGCGTGGGGGATTCCCATGTAGTCGCGGCCTTATCTGGAGGGGTAGATTCTTCTGTCATGGTGGCATTGATACACAGGGCCATTGGAAAGCGACTTCATCCAATATTTGTTGACAATGGACTCCTCAGAAAAGACGAAGCCGAACGTGTCCATCAGGCGCTCGAACAGCGTCTAGGCATTGAGGTCGATCACATCGACGCTTCGGAACGCTTCGTGGCTAAACTCAGTAACGTCACGGACCCTGAGCAGAAAAGAAAAATTATCGGCGCGGAATTTGTCCAAGTCTTTGAAGAAGAAGCTTCCCGATTTCCAAATGTCCGTTTCCTGGCACAGGGGACCCTGTACCCGGACGTCATTGAAAGTGTTTCGTTTAGAGGTGGTCCATCCGCAACTATCAAAAGCCATCATAACGTGGGAGGTTTACCGGAGTTCATGCGACTTGAACTGATAGAACCTCTGCGGGAACTATTCAAAGACGAAGTCCGCGAGTTAGGTCTTGTGTTGGGCCTTGACGAAAGCTTGGTGTGGCGTCATCCGTTTCCGGGGCCGGGTTTGGCGGTCAGGATTCTGGGCGAAATTACTCGTGAAAGACTTGATTTGCTCAGAGAGGCGGATGCAATTGCAATCGACGAAATCAGGAAAGCAGGTCTGTATAGGGACATTTGGCAGGCCTTTGTGGTCCTATTACCAGTGAGGTCTGTCGGTGTCATGGGAGATGAAAGGACTTATGAGCATGTAGCCGCTTTGAGAGCGGTAGATTCCACTGATGGAATGACAGCGGACTGGTTCAGGTTGCCACATGATGTAATGGCAGTTATTTCAAATAGAATAATAAATGAGGTTCGCGGTATCAATCGCATAGTCTATGACATTTCATCTAAACCCCCCAGCACTATTGAATGGGAATAATAAATGTATAGCAGGACAAAAGCATAAAATAGCCCGAGCGTGGATTGCGTCTAAGGATTTACCAGTCTAGGATTTTTCGAGGTCCTTAATATATTTTTTTAGCTTTACCAGCTTTTCAGGGGGGAAATTGTTGATCAGTCTTCGGACCTGTTCAAATTTCGGATCATCCTTTAGAGGCCGGTACGGTTTAGGACTTGTCTCTTGACATGACGCGTCAGGCATATGCATTGTCCGTTCTCCAGATTGATTTTGTGGTCCAGCTTTAATGAATTGCTCCCGCTATTAATCCAACCATTTTGTAAAGTCAACTCAAAAGCCCATCTTCCCGGCAAATTATTTCAGAAATATTTACGATCAGTGCTTTCAGCATGTTATGCTTGTAGGCGTTTCCGTACACATCCCCTGGGCCTGTCAAGATGATCCTCTCGGGGTCCGTTTTGCGACGTGTGGGTTAGGCGAAGTAGTAACATTGGGGATATAAAATTTGAGCAGAAAAAAGAAGACCGTCTTCGGGAAAGTATCAAGGGGGGGGAGTCATGATACAATGAAGACGGCCTCACCATTTCTAATTTAAACCTATATGCTCAAGAAGTCAACCTGTAAAGCCAAAACGTAATTAACACCTTTTAGACGAAGGCGCCACTAATCCAGCATCCACAAATGAACATCCTTTTGAGTCCTGAATAATCCATCCAGAAAAGCTTGGGCTTGACGCGTTGCCAACATTAGGATAGTAAATAATTCGACATTGAGCATTGTAATGTGGATACAATTTTCTTAAATTGTTTTTGGTCTAGTTCCCAAATTTCACTGGAGGAAAAGTTCACACAATGCCGGAAAATCATGACGCCAGAAAATATCCCCGGATCAAAGTCAGGCTCCCAAATTCTCTGCGAATTAAAGTTAAAGATGGTGACTGTCTGGCGGACCTACTTGACATAAGTAAGGGAGGAGTAGGCGCCGAATTTTTCGATCTGTTCGATGCTCTTATTTTCACTGAGGGAGATGTAGTCAAACTCCAGTTCGTTTTAAAACCCGAGCAGGTTAATAACAAGAACGCAAAAGATGTGCTTGATATGGTCCAGAAACAGCAAATATCACTGGAAAACACTATTGACGCGGTGGACGGAGCAGAATCAAAAGAGATCTCCTTCGAAACTGACGCAAAAATTGTCTGGGCCTATCTCAACAAGCTGGGTCTGGAATTTGTGGTTTAGACCGGCGGTTAATTTAAGCTTATTTCTTCAAACTAGGGATTTGAGTGATTACATGTGACTCCTCGCTGGTTCCTGAAACGGGCTCTAAAATGGGGTGTTGAATGGACTACTGAATTATCCGGCGGTGGGTTAGTATATCGTAACTCTTCCTATTTTAAGACTGGATGCCGCATACTAACATACCATCGCATTACACCGCATCCGACTGACTCTCACAGCCTGACAATCCGTCATTTTAGAGACCACATAGCCTTTCTAAAGGATAATTACCCACTCGTGAGCCTTTCAGAGATGGTATCGGGTTTGCTCGGTCAGATTAAACTTCTAGATGGAGCTGTTTGTATTACTTTTGATGATGGCTATGCAGAGATTGCTGGTGTGGTTCGAGAAATTTTGCACAAGTATAAAGTTCCCGCGTGTTTCTTTGTAATTACTGGAATTCTGGATGGCAAACAGACGGGATATTCAGGAGTTGATTATCTGTCGTGGGATAAAGTCAAGCAATTGAAAAAAGAAGGATTCCTGATAGGGTCCCACACAATCACTCACAGAAGTCTCGGCAAACTAAACTCCAAGGTAGTTCATACGGAGCTTAAAGGATCCTACGATCGCCTAAAAGTGGAGTTAGGGGTGCCACCTGACGGTTTTTCTTACCCTTTCGGCACATATCGGGACTTTTCTGACGACGTGATCTCAGTCACGAGAAACTGTGGTTATCCTTACGCTGTGACCGCTATCCATGGTTTGAATCATATAGGATGTGATCCATTCAGGTTGCAACGCACAACCATAACTGCTGGTGATGGTCTGAAAACCTTCAAAATGATTATGAAAGGCGATCTTGATCCGTGGCGATTTGTCGATGAGTGGGGGTACCGATTGCAGCGGTCATCGTCTTCTTTGGAATAAAAAAGGGCCTAAGTCTTTGGCCCTTTTTTAGACCAGTGGATGTTATCTCGTTCCCTGCCTGCCCGCCTGAGTCCCCAATCCGAGCGACCAACCGTTGAAGAGCAGCAGTTGCTTAACATTCTGATCAACCCAGATGTCCGCCCGAGATATAAGGCTTCGTGGAACATAGACCAAATCATTTTTGCTCAGGACATAATCGGTCCCACCTGTGATTCGGGTCAGATCAACTGTTTTAGGAATAATATTCCCTTTGGCGTTTTTGTTTAGTACGAGCACAGAGCGTGGTTCCGCTGTAGGCTTTGTTCCATTTGCCATCGCGATTGCCTGCTGGACTGTCGTGGGGCCTTTCATAGTAAATACACCCGGCTTTTCGACTTGCCCATCTACAAACACAAGGTTTCCTACCACATCTCTTAACAATACGGAAATATTCATATCTGAGATTAAATGTTGATATTCTTTGTTCAGGGCCTCAGTCAATTGAGGCACTGTCCGTCCCGCCGCCTGTACGTCAGCGATCAAAGGCACAGAAATGCGACCATCGGGACGAATGGTGACCAATCTAGCTTGCCCGTACGGAGCGGTGGCCAAGGCCTTTTGTAATTCGTCGAGCTTGGCTCCGAATTCTCGTACAGTGACGGTAATTTCAGGGTCTTTAAGCAGGTCCGAGTACATCTGCTTGAGCATGGCGCTAACTTGATCGGGAGTCATTCCGGCTACAGAGACATCTTTCTTCCGGGGTATGCTAATTCTACCGTCAGGACGCACTCTGACTGTGCGATTCATTTCCGGGTGGTATGTAAATTCTATATCAATTGCGTCCTTCACTTGAAGTTTATATGGTGCGGAAGTCTCTTTCGGACGAGTCAGGTACATTACTTCCAGCGAGTCCCCTTCCGATAGATGATATAAGGAAGTAGGAAAATGATTTGTTATCGCCGAAGCTATTGTTGCCGCAGGGTGATCTATTTGACCTACCGCACGATCTTTGGTCGCGACACAACCACTCAGGCAGATTGCAGCAGAGCACAAAACCATCGCCATAAGCTGCAATTTTTGTTTTACCAACCTTGTCCTGTCGAGAATTATGATTGTTCTCATGTTGACATCACCATGCCCTTGACTCTACGCAAACTTCTACGCAGAGGAAACTCGAACGCAATCCTAACTAAAAAACAGCCTCAAGAGCGCAAGTTAAACCGTCGCGCTTCAATTCCAGTGCCCTACCTGTCCTGATCTGACCGTCATGAAGAATGCTTTCATGCTCTACCCCGAATTTTGCGATTAGAAATCGCCTGCTGCCACATTTCTGGCCAGAATTTAACTGCAAACCAGCCTGGATATCCATATAGTTTAGATAGTTAGGCCAGATTCCAAAATTCATACGGGTGTAACCACCTAGTGTCAGATCGGGAAACATCTTGCCGAAACCAAAAGGAAGCACGGCCTGCGCATGCGCGCCCAAGCACGGAACCAGCTCATCCAATGTCGTGTTGTAGTACTGATATCCTATAATATTAGTGTCAGTGGGAATGGGGAAAGTTGTTGCCGAGCCTGGCCAATACTGACCGTCGAGGTCACTTATAGACAGACGCAGATCTATATATTTCAACTCTCCCTGCATACCAGCAGCGTGTCCGGGCCCAGTTAAGAAATCAAGATCGTATCCAAAACCAAATTGCGCGGTTTGCATCTGAGATTTGATCAAAGTGCCTCTTGGGAATACCACGACCTGATTCGTAGTGGTAAGACCATTGACAGCTAAGCCGGGAAGTTGAGTGAGCCTCAAGTCCTTCTTTAGGAAATTCTGAGATTGATACAGTTCCGGGACACTTCCAAAGACCCTAAGCATGTGGTGTTCAAGAGGGCGTATGGTCGCATAAACACGGTATGTCTGATTGTCCTGGGGTAGTCCCAGATCGTCCCGGAGTTGGTTAATCGTGCCGAAACCTGCGTTCTGCTGGTCGTACCCCATTGTTCCCCATATCCAGCTATACATGAATTCAGAGCCGATAGACCAGGGAGCCAGGTAGTCCAGTGTGTCAGCGCTGCCTGTTCCATATCCCAAGACTGCAACGGAGATTGTACAAAATGCTATCCACAATCGAAGATGCGACTTCCTATTGCTGCTAGCCCTGATTTTTTTCACTTTCTCCAGGTTTTGAGAGCCCATAGCGATCCTCTCTTTCACCAATCTTTTTAAGAACCGGTTGATTTCCAATAATCAGCGCCTCACAAATGAAGCCATGTCATTTTGAAAGTCTACTGGGTGCGATGTCGGTCCTCCGCGGAAAGAAGACTGACCGTAATACTGTCCCGCAGATGGACTACCATAGGCGTTGTTCATGGTCCCGGCGTACGATCCTGACGGTGGCCCGCCTCGGCCCCCGTTTCCGGAGGAGAACAGACTGGCCAATAGAGCGTCCTTGAGGTCCGCTATTTTGCCAAGCAAGGGTTTCGATGTTACAAAAGGATTTTCATTGATGACTGAAAGCCCATCGTTCAGGAAATACCACTTCGCCCCACTGGCCAGCATACCCGATGATTTACTCATATCTTTATGTTCTTCGGTCATTTCCGATTTAGGCTGAGGGTTGCTTTCGAAATCTTTCTTCTGAGCGATAAGCATGTTTTTATCATTATTGAGGTATTTGATCTGCTCTGACAGGTATTGTCTCATTAGGCCCTTTACACCATCGATCTGAAAATTTATTGATTTGATTTCATGGCTTTGTGGCGTGAAACGAGCTTCAAGTGAGCCTCGTTCAATTTCGAGCTGAATAATTTTATCCTGGAATCTTGCGAGGTTGGCAAATATTGGGCTATTTGGGTCTAAAGAAAAAGAGCTTATTGAGCCGTTGTTCGACTCCATAAGGTTTATTGCCAGTTGATAATCATTCAATAATAGATCGAGTTTCTTTATTTTCTCATTAAGGCTTTCGAGAGCCTTCTGATTTTGGGCATTTTCTATAACTTCGGCGGGGACAGGAGATTGTGGTTTTCCCATTTCCTTTGATCGAGCCGCAACCACTCTTCTCAAGTCTACATAGGAACTTATGTAATCAAGCAAAACTCCTTTTAAGAGTTTGGGATCGGGACCGGTCAGTTTTATGGCTACCCCATTCTGGCCGCCGTAGAAATCCGGTTCAAAAGTTATTGATCTGGAGAGCCAGGATTCAAAATCAACAGAGGTCTTGTAAAAGTCTTTCTTGACCAACACAGGATTAACCTCTGTAGACTTTGAAAAAATGCTGTCGACAGAGGTCCCGTCAACTTTATTGAAAAGACTCATAGGGTCTACAGTGGCGAAATATTTACTCGACAAAACGGAAGTTGTTTTAGGGTTTTGCAAGAGAGACAGTTCCCTCATCGGGGACCAGTTTTCTTTTTCGAGCGCCTTTCTATCACCGATAATGAATACCAGTCTGGTTTCGACTGTGTAAGACTGTTTTCCCAAAAGATATAAACCTATGATCAAACACAACAAAGCTAATGCAACAAAAGTTAACCCATTGTATTTTTTTGTAATTTGATAATGTCTCTTGATTGTCTCGAGCGTTGTGACTTCACCAGCGCGTTTTTCAACAACCGGATTCTCAGGTTTCTCGTGACACTCCTGCAGGTCAGGCTTTTGAGGTCGTTGAGGCTTTTGAAGTTTCTCTTGATTCTCTGGCGGCGCTGGAGGGCTGGGCTCAAGCTCCGTCTCGCCAAACTCTAGATCATCCAGGGGGCTCGTTATTTCTAATACCCTGTCCAAAACATCAGGAGTGAATTCCTTTGTCCTGGCAGACTCTTCATCCCCTGTGCGCCGTGGAGTGGCCATTTCGAGAGTCTTTTTTCTGGTTATCATTATTCGAATTCCTCAGAAACTGCTTGTCGTCGTTTCGCGATCAAGACAATTTCAGTTAAAGTCATTCGCATACGACTATGGCTGGAATGTTACTAAAAAGAACCATAAATGTCAATATCTTATTTTTAATAATTAATGTGATAAATCATATTGACATTATATGTTGCCGTAGTATAAGATATTTTCTAATATTGACCTTAGTGAGGCCATAAATGATCAAGTTGTTTACTTCTTCTCACGTCGACCAAATGCATAGGTTGCAATGGGCCTTATTCCAGGCTGAAGCTGTTAAAGAACCTTGCGTTGTTCAAATAACCTCTTCACGTTTCGGGGAAGGAGTAACAACTGTTACGCTCGGGCTGGCCGCCTCTATGTCGCGTCTGTTTGGGACTGATTCGACAGTAGTGGTAGAAGCCAACCTTAGAAAGCCGGGATTTCACGAGGTCTTGGGTGTTATTCCCAGAGTTCCTTTAATTAATCTTCTGGATACCGGCGTTAATTCACTTGACTCTGTTATCAAGATTGAAGACTACGGATTTTCCGTTCTCTCAGCCGGGACCGCCCCCATGGAGAGTAGTTACCGAGGGCCTGAATCGTATCTGGAGAATCTAAGGAAACTTTTTGACGACCTGGGGACTCGTTACAAGTTCATCCTGGTGGATTCTCCACCAGTTCTCCCTTTTGTCGACAGCGACATTGTGGCTGGTTTTGCAGATTCTGTCGTGATAGTCGTTGAAGCTAATTCTACCAAGGCAGAAGTGCTGGATGTAACGATCAATCGCCTCAAATCAGTGGATGCACACATTGCAGGATTGATTTTAAATAAACGCGTCTTCTACATCCCGAAATGGTTGTATAGATTTCTGTAATTATTGTTATCGTGCGCCGATGAACAAAACTAAACTACGCATACTCATGCTGACTCACAGCGTGTATTCCAGGGATATTCGCGTGCGCCGTTACGCCGAATATCTGGTGAACGATGGGTATCTGGTAGATGTAATTTGTCTGGCTACAGAGGACAACTCTCCCCAATCACAAGATACCCGCCTTGGAGTATATCCCGTCCCGATGACCAGGCGTCGTCGTGAAAAACTTGGGCATTTACTAGATTGGGGCATGTCTATCTTCTTTATGTTCTGGTATACGAACAAACTTAATTTCAAACATCACTATGATTTGATTCATGTCCATAATATGCCCGACTTATTGGTCCTTTGTGCAGTAGTTCAGAGGCTTGGAGGAACACCGGTTATATTGAATATTCATGACGCCGTTCCTGAGCTTACTCAATCAAAGCTTGGCATAGGGCCTCGCCATCCTCTTGTAAGAATACAAAATCTTTTGGAGAAAATCTGCATTGCGTTAAGTTCTCACGTGATCACAGCCACTAAGTCTTTTAAGAAAAAACTTGTTGAGCGAGGGACCGCTGAGAAAAAGATTACAGTGATTACCAATTTTCCCGATGAGCGTTTGTTCGACTCCAGAGACTCACTCCGTGTCAGAAACATCAATGATACGGAGTTTGTCCTTCTTTATGTTGGGACAGTAGCATATAGATATGGCCTGGAAACAGTCGTTAAAGCACTGCCTTATCTTAGGAAGAGAATCCCGGGCATTAAACTTCAGGTCTTTACTAAAATCAAGGAAGAAGGCAAAGCATTGTCGGACTGTCAGCAATTGGCGCTGGATCTTCAAGTAGAAGACATTTTTGAGGTTAATGACCCTGTGCCTCTGGAGAAAATGCCGTCTATTATGGCAAACGCGGACGTCGGAGTTTACCCTGCCCTTAAGGACTGTCACATGGATAATGCGCTTTCGCTCAAGATCCCTGAAATGGTCAATATGGAACTGCCGATCATCGCTTCAAGAATTACAGTCCTGGAAGAACTATATGGTCCTGACTCAATCGCCTTTGTAGAATCCGGTGACACAACTGAATTTTCCCGGAAGGTCGTTGAACTGTATGAATTTCCAGAGAAGAGGCAGCTTTACGCCAGAACGGCCAAAGCAAAAGGGTCCAGAATGTTGTGGAAGGACCAGTATCCGATTTATCGAAATTTGGTTGAAAAGCTCATCTTCAAAAGTTAGCGTTCATCGCAAAACTCCATTAGGCTTTTAATGAACGTAAATGATTTGAAATATCGATACAGGCGTTTAAGGACTTTGAGCCTGGTTGATTTACAAAGACGCCTGGAAATTCGATCATGGCGTAATCAGATTCTTGATTTTGTCAATAAGCATTCTGCGCCAATTACATCTTCGTCCATCTATGAATGGCTGAATTGTTGCGCATCGTCAGGTCAAATCGGGGAGCCAGGTCAGAAGCAATTAAACTCGCAATTGTCCGGCGTTTTGCCTGGAGGATTTTTAAATGATCCTGATTTCTGGAATTCGTTCCAAAGCCTTTACGCTCAAGACACAGAAAAATTATTGAGCTTGGCTGATGATGTTTTACAG
The DNA here is from genome assembly GCA_021777225.1 of Deltaproteobacteria bacterium. Taxonomy (GTDB): domain Bacteria; phylum Desulfobacterota; class Desulfomonilia; order Desulfomonilales; family Desulfomonilaceae; genus CAJBEZ01. The sequence goes on along the minus strand of JAJYDQ010000027.1, from coordinate 33,431 downwards.
GGGCGTGTTCAACTTTTTGGCTGGAAGACAATATCAGTTCCGGTTCCTTCTTTGGGGCCTCAAGATCTTGAAACAAGAGAGATTATTGACCGTTGGGCCAAATCCAACTATTGGAGCATAAACTTTTATCATAGCAAAATGCGTCCGGATTTTGATGTAAAATGGCTTTGGGAATTGCAAAGGTTCCAGTTCCTACTATGGCTAGGGGCCGCATGGAGGCTGACGGGGAACAACAAGTTCGCTTCCACTGCCCGAGAGTTCCTGGAATCGTGGTTCAGCCGGCTTAAATACCCGTTTGGAGTAGAATGGAGCAGTAATCTTGAAGTGGGCTTACGTTTGCTCTCTTTTTCACGCTGCAGTATCATGTGCATGAATAGCCCCGCATGGGACCCTGCATTCAATTCTACACTTTTCGCATGGAATCATCTTCACGCTATACATCTGCGTAAAGAGATAACTCTGCATCACACAATGGGCAATCATCAATTGGGCGAAGCATGTTCCCTAATGTGGTTTTCGCTGTTTTATCCAGGTTTATGGAAACCCTTTAGTGTAAGAACGATCGACGAGATTATTCCTAAGTTAATCTATTCAGACGGTGTCTATACGGAGCAGTCAACTGGTTACCTCAAATTTGTCCTTGAATTTGTGTTACCGCTAATTTTTATTGCAGGCTCGGAAGCCGGTTGTTTTTCCCTAACAACTTCACGGAGGATTATTTCTTCACTCGAATTTATTCAGGCGCTGTCCGATTGTGGTCAAGCCACTCCGATGATTGGTGACTTTGATTCCGGTTCAGCCATTGGATGGAGGCTCACCGACTATTCCGACTTCTCGTGGTTATTGGCAGCCGGCTCAACACTGTTTAATAGGCCCAATCTGGCTGAAGGAATAGAAAAATACCCGGCCGAAGCGTTCTTAAACACGGGCCTTGAAGGTTTGAACAAGTTCAAAAAATTCAGTCATCGCCCTATTAAATCATTTGGCGCTTCGAAAGATAAGATATCAAACAATATCGAATTCCCTATCGGTGGATATCATATTTCGAATGATTCCTATTTTCAGATGATTTTCGATTCCGGCCCCTTGGGCATTTATCCGGGATACGGTCATGGGCATGCGGACGCTTTGTCAATACTCATGAGCATTGAAAATCAACCAATAATTGTTGACACAGGTACATTGCATTACAACGCCGGACTCGAATCTCGCTCCTATTTCAGACAAACCCTGAGTCATAACACCTTAACAATAAACAACACAGGCCAGGCAGAAATACTCGACACCTTTAAATGGGTTTCAGGCTATCGCATCCAGTGGGTTGACGTCGTCAAAAATGATGATTTTAGACTGTTTTCAGGAGAGGTTGTGACTGGGTCCTATGTTCATCAAAGAGAAGTTCTTCATGCTATCGAAAACGGTTTTATAATTTGTGACCGGATTTGGACTCAAGGACACGCATGCGTAGAGGGTCATTTTCATCTGCATCCTGATGTTAATGTTCGCTCCTACAAAAAAAACGAATTCATCATATCTGATGGAAAGGATCTACTTCAATTAATTTTGTTCCAACCTTCGGATATTTCTTCCAGCATTGTAAAAGGATCTGACACCCCTATGCTGGGATGGTATTCCGCGAGTTATGGGCATATGGTCCCTACCTCGACCATTAGGTTCTGTCTTGATATTTGGAACAAGAGAGAATTAGTCACCATAATTCAGCGTCCCGGTCTTTCGACGGATTGGATTTACAAATGTGATTTTGTGAAATCTACTTGCAATTTAGGGGTCTTTTAATGAGAGTTCTTCATATTCTCCACAGATCCGTGCCGGGAACTCACGGGTACGCTATTCGGAGTAAAGAAATTGTTTCCCAATTGTTGTCTAAAGGTGTTGAACCTCTGGTAGTAACTTCGCCGTCCCAATCCCCGTTGGGGAAATTGGACCCTGAATTCAGCGAAGTAATTGATGGGGTAAGATATTTCAGGAGCTGTGGAAAGCTCCTTGAGCCTACTCCTGAAGTCAAGGATGGGAAATATGTAAGGGCCACCTTGAGGGTCCTGCAAAATTCGAATCTTTTCAGAATGGCGTGGCGCATTGCCCGGAATTACAAACCGGATGTCATTCACGCCCACTCACCATTTACTTGCGGCCTAGTTGGTGACATGGTCGGTTCTTTGACGGGTATACCGACGGTATATGAGATGCGTGGGATCTGGGAAGATCAGCACACAAGTCGCTACGGCATGGCTACCACTTCTCTCAGATATAGAGGCGTTAGATTTTTAGAAACTGTTGCGCTCAAGCGAGCTGATAGGCTCTTTGCGATATCCGACGCGCTCAAAGACGAGATCGTCTCCAGAGGCGTCGAACCCGACAAGATAATGATAGCGCCCAATGGTGTGGATGTGAGGAAATTTAGTCCCGGGAAACCCAACGATGAGTTGATTCAAAAGCTCGGACTCAAGGACAAATTGGTAATGGGTTACATAGGCACATTTTTTTATTATGAAGGCTTGGACTTATTAGCTGAAGCTTTCGAAATTCTCGCGTCAAACTACCCGTCGCTAGTGCTGCTTTTGGTGGGCGATGGTGAATTAATGCCTAAACTGAAGGAGTTTGCGGCTAAATCACTCCATTCTGATCGATTCATTTTTACAGGAAGGATAAAAAACGATCTGATCGTAGATTATTATAAGTTGTTTGACATAATGGCCCTGCCTCGAAGAGACGCAAGGGAGGCCAATTTGGTGACACCTTTAAAACCTCTTGAAATAATGGCAATGGCTAAACCCTTGGTGGCGAGTGATATTGGCGGACATCGGGAAATTGTTACCGATGGTCTTAACGGGATCCTTTTTACACCGGAGCAAACGGACGCCCTTGTTGAAAAATGCGGGCTATTGTTGGGAACTGTGGATCGTCGGATAGAATTGGGAAAGCGGTCAAGAAATTGGGTCATCGAAAATCGAGATTGGGGTGTATTGATAGAAAAATACATGTCAGCTTATGAGAAAATTTCCAGGAGATCGTAAAGAACATCAGAAAAGATCTTCTCTCGCGTCTTTGAGAATAAATAGCTGAACTGCCGACATTTGAAGAGGGTTAGGGTAAGGTGTCAGCGTGGCGCGACTGAAACTTTCAAAATCCACCGCCACCTTCGCACCGTTTTCGCACCAGGAACATGTTGTGATCATTTCGAAAACATAAGCTCCAAGTTTTCCTTGCATGTATATCCTGTCACCAATAATTTCTCGAATGGCGCCTGTGTCTGATAACGGAATTACACTTTGACCGTGCGTTGAACCGTTTGGAGCACTAATCAAAACGAAGGTAAAAAAGAGTACCATTTTTACTCTCGAAGCTAACTTCATTTAGAGTCTCCTGGTGGCTCCTCTTTTTTAACCCTTCCAAAGGAAGCAAGGACTCTGTATCCGGTAGCCGCTTCGAGCCTTGAAGGATCATCGAACGAATGGTCTAGGAATGTGGCTACAAATATTATTCCTATGCCAAGTGGAAATGAAAACAAGAAAGCGAGAATAACGTAAAGGCTCGTTTTAGGGAAGATAGGATTTTTAGGTATAGAAGGGCTACCTAGAATTTTTATATCAACAAGCTTTTGTCGACCTTCAGTAGCTTCCATCCGCGCCGCTTGCTCTTTTCCTACCAATTGTAAATATTGTTCTCTGGCAACGGATACATCCAATTGCATGGCTCTGAGTTCTTCACCTTTCTCCGACAAGGTTTGCATTTGCGCCATGACTCTATTTCGGCTCTCTTCCAGGCTGGCTTTCTTTATCCTCAATATAGAAGCTTCGCTAGACAGAGCGGATTTGAACTTTAACACCATATCTTGATATTGATCCGCAGCGGCAATGTAATCGCGGCTACCTGCCGCGAAAATTTCTCCTACTTGTGATTGCTTCTGACTCGCCTGAATCATTTGGACGGCTAGAACATTGATAAGAGTGCTTTCTCCACCCCTTTGAGCGCCTGGCGCAAGTTGTCCGGTAGGTAGCCCACCGTTTGCAAGAAGCGTTAGCATTTTACTATATTGTTTCAGTCCGGCGTTGACATCTAAAAGCGAGTCTTCGATTAGTTTGAGGGTGGACATTACATCTGTTTCCTGTCGTTCGGGGATTGACAGGTTCGATTCCTTCTTAAATTTAACCATTTTGTTTCGGACAAGGTCAAATCTTGCTTTCGCCGCCTCTAGTTGCTCAGAAAAAAACCCTTGAACTCCTGGCAACGAATAGACCATGGAATGGAACGGAACATAGACAGCAAGCAAAGTCGAAAGAATTTTCTGTACTTTATCCGGGTTAGAGTCTTTGAAACTAAGGTCCAGCACTTTAGAACGCGCTACTGGTGTAACATCGAACCTGCTCATCAAGCTGTACGCCATGGCCCGTTCCCTTGACAAATCCTGGTCTTGCTTATTTTCGGGTTCTTTATTAGATTTGAACAAACCAATTACAGAACTTGAAATCGCTTCCCTGATCCTGGAGGTAATCCCTTTGGATTGCCTTGTAAAAAAGTCAGGACCAAGGGCCTTGACGGTTTTTGTCCATAGGTCCGCACTTTTCAATATTTCCATTTCGCTGTTAAGGTCCATTTCATCTATATTTAGATTTACTATGCGGGAAGCCCCTGGGCTTGGGCCTACAAGCAGCGATGACTCATCTTTTTTACCCGTAACAATTATTTTAGCCCCAACTTGATAAACTGGCGTGGCTAACAGGCAACCGATGAAAACACCTATCGGGACTAGCACAACCACGAGTTTTAATATGAATATCCTCTTGTAAATTACATTTACAAGATCTCGTAAAGTCAGCCCCTGAGCTTCCTTCATCAACTATGCCTTTCAGCGAAAATCCTGGGAGGTCTCCAATTTCTTTACAAAATATCCCCTAATGCTTGGCCTCCTATCAAAAGCAGACTTACATGTCAATATTTTTTCGATTTCTTAAATAGTTATGGATTCTTTTTAGATGAATTTATAACAATACTTAATGCTGTGGCGATGTGTTTGTATTGGATGAAACCCTGGTAAGCTTATTGATAAACAATCTTACCTTTCCTCCAGAGGAGCGTTCCAATTCATCAACGTAATCAAGTTCAACCTCTGTTTCCGGTCCAACTCTTACTGCGATTCTGACTAGAAGCTTTCTTTCATCAGACCTCGAATAATTTTTCCCCTTAACAAGTCTCAAGATAAACGCCCCTGGCTGGTCCTGAAAGAATTGCGCTGCCCTTATAGATGTTAAGCCTTTGAATATACTATCCATTTGCGCTATCTTTGACCCGTCTTTTTTAACTATGTAGTCTTCAATTCTACCGTCTATCTCCTTTATGAGTCGTCCAGACCGGCCACAGTCACATTCATTTTCATCGAGGGTAACGAAATCATTGGTATCATATCTTATTAAAGGCATCGCTGGATTTGATAAATTGGTTCCTACAAGGGAAAATGTCCCGTCTCCCCTCGGAATGAATTCTACAGCCCCAAAATCCTCATCCACATGAAGTTTTCCGAATTCACATTCAGAGATATTCGCTACTGCTTCAACCAGGCCATAGTGTTGTCTCGGCCGCACACCAAACGCTTCTTTAACGGCCTCGATTTGGTAAGAAAAAACGTTCTCAGCGCCAAAAGTCACATGTTTTACTGGATAACCCAAACTCTGTTCATTTTCTATCAGATAATTTGCCAGAAGAACAATTAGCGATGGAAAACCTTGTATCCAGGGTGGTTGTCTTTTTCGAATTTCAGATACGTAATACCTGATATTTTCTTGCGTCATATGGAATGCGCTAAACAGAATTTGTCTCCCAAAGTGGTTGTATCTCCAGAAAGGGGGTTTTTTTTGAGACATATCCACCCAGGGACGGGCCCCGAACACAGCGCACCAATCTTCGCCTGGGGTTATCCCGTGCCAGTGGTAGTACCTGCCCCAAATGGCGTATAGTTCCATCAACCCAACATCCGTCGTATAGATATTAAGAGGCATTCCGGTTGTACCGCTGGTATTGATTAAAATTTTGTCATTTCGTGGCGCGTCTGTAGACTGCAGGTCCTCAAAATGATCCTGCACATCGATCTTTTTCAGTAAGGGAAGTTTATCAAGATCTTTCAGGGTCTCAATATCTTGACTGGAAACGCCAATCTCGGCAAATAGCTTAGTGTAGTAAGGCGTAGTTTGAACGGCATGTTCAATAAAATTTCTCAATTTTTTGTCTCTGTATTCCCTCAATGATCTATGTGAGAGGAAGGAACGCCTGACGTTCGCGTCAAGAATCTCCCTATATCTAGCCCCGAAGAATCGATGATTCATGTACGCACCGTGGATGTTGCACGCGATATGCTGTGCAAAAACGGGTAGTTTTGAGTATAGAGGGTTTACCCACTTTGTCATGGCGCCGGAATGTCCTCTTTCAGGGAATTCACGACAAAAGCCAGAGCATAGATTGTGCAATGCAACAGGTAAACCTGCTGATAATGATACATTGAGACTAATCGATGGAAAAATGAACCAACAAAAGCAGAAAAAAGACCGCACGCGACAACATAGACAAGCATATCTTTAGTGGACAAAGCATGATAAAACTCTTTTGTGACCGTCCAAATCAAATAATAATAAAAGCAGAAACCCAACAAGCCAGTTTCAGCAATCCTTAAAAGATATTCATCATGCACTGTGAATAGCCAGGCCGTAGACATACTAGGAGGAATATAATTTTGAACTACAAAGTTGTAGTTATTCGCTCCAACCCCAAATAATATATTACCCTTGAACATGTTGTAAGCAGTAACTACCAGAGGCCATCGATCCTCTCCATAAATTCCATGAGCAAATCTTGCGTACACGAAAGGTATAAGGACCAGTAAACCTAATGCGCCGGCTATTATAGTTCCCGCAATTTGATTTTTGGATAGCCAGCCACGATAGTAACTGACCAGGACGGCAGTGGCCAAACCAATGCCGATTGAAGCGAATGCAATTCTAACCTTGCTGCATACGATGGCAGCCATGATTGTCACCATAGCGGAGAATATCAAAGCCTTCTTGAAAAGGTCTCCCGTGAAAAACAGCGCCAAAAAAAACATAGGGAAAATAGTAGCCAGAAATGTCGCATGGGCATCGGGACTGCCGAAAAACCCCCTCGATCGAAATCCTTCAGGGCCAATATATGAAATCCAGTCACCATTTATTGTATAAGCGGTTTTGGTAACATATTGAAGTATCATGTACAAAGATTGGACTACACAGGTGGCAAATATTGCGTAAATTACCACCCTTAGGTAATATTTATTTCTTATGTTATTAACAAGGTAAAGATATAGAAGAAAACCTTTTACATAGACAAACACTTCATAAAGACTAAAATCCTCTCTTGTCGCCGTAAGGAATGAGGATAAAAAAACATAGGTTACCCACGACAGGAAAATCACCCCAACCTTTCCCCCAATTGTGAACTGTTTCTTCGCTCCCTGGGAGCCGATGGAGGAAATGATCCAGTGAATATAGCAAATTATGAGAATCAGTTCTGACCCGTCAAGTCGGATCCCAATACTGTAAAGAACAGATTCAAACGCCGGTCTTTCGAAAATAAAATGCCTTCCATAACCTAAACCTATTGCAAACACAGTCGAAAAGATGAGGAACTCTTTTATATTCCTAAGAAATATCGCTACACCGGCAAAAAATAAAATGCCGCCATGGATAATGATAAAAGCTCTAAAACCGGTTCCCAAGGCAGCGACATAAAAATAGCCCCCTGTTAATGCAAGAAAGGAGGTAATAAGAAACGTCTTCAAATTTTTGTTTAATGGTAGAATACTATCCATGATGATTACTCAGGCTATAATCCATGCAATGACCACTAACACACAACCTAGTAGGCCCCTTTGCCCCTCAACACTTCTACAACAGTTCGAATAAGTATTTTTAGATCCAAAAGGATAGAATAATTTCTGACATAATAAACATCATAATTTGTATTCAGGTGCATTGGCAAATCACTTCTGCCAGAAACCTGCCACCATCCTGTGACTCCTGGGGGTACAAGTACCCTCTGCCATTGCCAGTGTTCATATTCTTTGGTTATAAATGGTTGTTCGGGTCTGGGCCCTACCCAGGACATGTCACCTTTCAAAACATTAAACATTTGCGGTAGTTCATCTAGTGACGTTTGTCTTAGCCATCTACCAACTTTAGTAATACGAGGGTCGTCCTTGATTTTATAGATTTTACGTCCATGTTCGTCGGTTTCAGTAACAGAATGCTGTAAATTTTCGGAACCTACAAACATGGTCCTAAATTTATACATTTTAAAGATTTTGCCACCTTCGCCAACCCTTGAAGCCGCGAAAATGGCTGGGCCCTTTGAATCAATTTTTATTGCGATCCATATCACTATCAAAAGTGGCCATGCTAACAAAAATAATGCAATGGATATAGCAATATCCATGATCCTTTTGGAGAACCTTTTTCCGCCTTGAATAACGGGTTCGCGTATTCCTATAAGAATCATGTTTCCAATTTGCTCGACCTCAGCTTCTACTAGCGCAAGCTGCACATAATCAGGAGCGAGATAGATCCTTACCGGTAAACGAGCCAAATCCCGAACTAAAGATTCCAGGTAGCCATAATCATAATCTGTTTTAGCTATAATTATTACTTCTACTTCATTTTGGCTAACTATTTCCTCTAACTCTTCAATAGTTCCGAGAAACCTGGCGGGTAACTCCAAATTCTCCGGGGCTTCGTAATCTACAAAACCAATCAATCTGAATACGGACCCGAGTTCTTCATAAATTGTTTTTGCAAGAACATTGGATGTATCATTTATCCCGACTATTAGGACTGACGCTGCGTTGTTTTGATCATGTCTTTTCTTCAAAACTGACCAGATCGCATATCGAACAACAATAAGGGCTATGTAGTTAATAAAGGTAAAATAAATTACCAACAAACGCGAGGTCTCTCTAAAAGTGAAAAAGAGCACCCCTGCAAATACCCATACCGCCAAGGCATAGGAAAATGTCAGCCTGGTAATTTGCGATGGAAGGTTGGGGATCCTTTTGTAATCATAAACCCCAGTAAGAGAAAAGAGCACATGGAACAAAAATGGACAAAAGAAATAGATCGAATAATTTTGGACCAGGAATGAGGGCGCAACTTGCTCCCCAGGAAGAAAAGGCCTGAAATGTTCAGCCACCAGCAACATTATCATGGTGATCCAGAAATCTGCAATGATTAGAGTTATCTTGTAACGATGATATTGTTTATACATAAGATTGGAACAAGTTTTTCTCCCTTAGAGTTTTGCTATGGGGCCCCGTTGGTCAAAGACTGATAGGCGTCCGAAAATCAAATCAGAAGTTCTCTGAAGCATCATTGTTCAATCATTTCCTGGTAGACTGTTTTAATTTCCCTGACAACCCTTGATGTTTCAAAACTATCTTCAAAAGCCTTCCTGCCTCCCAACGAAATCTTACCCCGAAGCTCAGGATCATTTTTCAATTGTAATACGGCTTCAGCTATTTGTTCTGGTTTACCCGGGTCTATCAATATTCCCGAAATCCCTGGCTGAATCATGTCAGGAATCGCTCCGACACAGGTAGATACAATGGCTTTGCCACTTCTCATGGCTTCGATGATGGACATCGGCATCCCTTCGTAGTACGAAGGCAGAACAAAAACGTCTGAAATTGCCAGGAATACCGGGATATCGTCAATGTCGACTTCCCCAACAAGCTTGATCCAGTCATTCAGGCCATTTTCCAGAATCGCCGTCCTGAGTTGCTCCATTTCGCCTTCACCCTCTTGCCCCCCCACAAGCAATACTTTTAAATCTACTCTTTCTTTAATCAATGTTTTTACCGCAAAAACAATATCAAAACTCCCTTTACGCCATCCAACCCTGCCGATTGAAGATATGACAAAATCCTGTTCAGTTATGCCTAGTTTTTTGTGAAGGTCTTCAAGAAGCGCTTGGCCTGGTTGAGGTTGGTCCGGGACAAAATTCCTTATCACCCTGACGTTTATTCCGGGATTTATTTTCCTAATATTTTCCGCCCACAAATCGTAAAGGACTACTATCCTTTTAGGGATCGCGAGGCCAATGCGAACATAAAAGCGCCTAAACCGGGAAACATTGCCATAAAACCTTTCCCAGTCGGTGCCATGTAAATGCAAAAGGACCTTTGAGCCGCTGACAAACGCCACAATCATGACTAGTGTATCGCCCAGAAAACCTGCTGTTGACCCGTGAAGATGTATGAAGCCGTATTTGCCGCACCGCAAGTCCTTAAATAGGTTCCAGGCCCTTTTGACTTTAAGGACCCGTCGCTTAAAAGAACTTATCCCCGGGTCGTATATGCTTTCGGAACGGTTGAACATTTGAAAGGAATAATCAATGCGTAATTCTGAGTTTACAATACTGTCGATAACAGTGGCTATTCCCCCATAAGGAGGCGGAAGAGGACCGATAATAAGTGCTCTTTTTGTAGTTGAGTTGCCAGAAGCCATGGTGTCCTGATTTTTGTCTTTCATGTTTCAAGCTTTATATTGAAATTCGGCGTAAAAATAGTATATTTTTAAAAAAGAATCTAAAGAAATTTGAATTTGTGAAAAGAAATTTGAACTCTTCAGTCTCCACGTCTGAGTCCTATAGGAAAAACCTGCTTTAAGAATTAGGTTTCCCAGGAACACCTTCAAACCGGGGAACCGAAGGAGAGCCAATGGTTACTCTCAAAACACCTGAGGCGACTGTTCATGTTGAAGAGCTTCCCAACTCCAGGTTCAGGTATCACCTAAAAGGGACTGGAATGGGGCAAAGAGTCAAAGAAACTTCATTTGACAGCTTCTATGGCGCAAAGGTGGCTCAAGCGCTGTTAGATATGGGTGGGCCTGACAGACTGATCAGTGAATTTACAAGAGAAGAAGGCCCATCTGGACTTGAACTCGGACTAAAATACTATACTTTAAGTTTTTTACCGGACGAAGAGTTTGTCGGCAAGAGGCTTCTGGACTTCGGCTGCGGCTGCGGAGCTTCGACATTCGCATTGTCCAGAATTTTTCCTCAAACCCATATACTGGGCCTGGATAGGCTTGAAGATTGTATAAATGTCTGTAACCTCAAAAAAGAACAGTTGTCCCTCGATCGGGTTTCCTTTGTCGCCTCCAGTGCGGATGACCAGTTGCCGGCCGTATTGGGACACATTGACTACTGCATACTTTGCGGTGTGTTTGAGCATCTTTTGCCACCGGAACGACACAGTCTGCTTCATGCGATCTGGGACAGGTTACCCACAGGTGGAGCGCTTTTTGTTTCCCAGACGCCCAACAGATATTCCCCCATAGGAACTCACGTCACCCGCATACCTATTGTGAATTTCCTCCCTGACAGTCTGGCGTTTCATGTCGGCCGGTGGGCTATGAAGAAAAATTACGGGATAGACGCGGACTGGGAAAGGCTTCTGAGAGGAGGATTTCGAGGGGGCACGGCGCATGAGATAAAACTGATATTGGAGGAAACCGGAAACAAACCGGAATTCCTGACGGCAAACAGACTGGGTGTCAGAGACTCTATTGATATCTGGAACCTTACAAAGGATTCCTCGAGTTTGGGAGGGATCAAAAAATTCGCCGTGGAATTCTGTAGGGTTTTCAAAACACTTACCGGTAAGACTATTGATCCTTATATTAATTTGGCCATACACAAAACGTGATTCGAGCGCATCGTGAAATCTGGGAATAAGTCCTATGCCAAAAAGTAAACAATCCATTCTAAAAATAGTTCTCGTCAATCTAGTAATACTCGGAACAACGGTGCTATTGTTGATTGTCTTCGGAGAGATCGCGATAAGGTCATTTATTCCAAGCGCTGATCACTCTGGCATGGTCCGGCTGACTTCCACCCCTATTACTTACGAAATGATTCCCAATCTCGATATTGTTCGGGAAGGTGTTCAAATCAACACGAATTCTGATGGGTTTCGCGACATCGAATTTACTGGAGAACCTAAAGCGGGCCAATTCGTAATTGCGCTCCTTGGGGATTCCTATGTTTTTGGCCAAGGGGTACCACAATCCGAGACACTTCCTGCAATTCTTCAGGGACTTTTGAATCGTTATCACAAGACAGGCAGATTTCGCGTGTGGAACCTTGGAGTATCAGGTTATAACACTGAACAGGAAGCGTATCAGTTAGAGCATTTTGTATTGGATAAAAAGCCCAACTGGGTAGTTGTTGGTTACAATATTAATGATATCGAGCCTATTGGAGTAGACCCCGGGCTGATAAAAACAGAGGAGAAAAGTGAGCAATCCATGTGGGGACGTTTAAGCAGGTATATTCACAATGATCTGCTCATAACCCAGTTCGTGAAACAAAGGATTGGAAACTTCATTCGACTCTTTAATCCTAACTGGTACGCTTCAACTTATGCGCAGGACACTGTAAATCAATACCTTGCCCCTGACGGACCTTGGCATGAAAAGGTGTCTGGTCTCCTCAAAAGAATGAAATCTGAATGTGAATCAAAAGGTATTGGTTTCACAGTAGCTCTGTTGCCCGCAATGCTGGACTTCCGCAATTATCCATTTCAGAAGGCAAATAATATCATTTTGGATTTCTGCAAAAAAAATCAGATTGATTGCATTGACACGTTAAGTTATTTTAAGAATCAGAATTTTATGAACTTTTGGGTCTCTTCAATGGATCCACATCCTAACGCCAAGGCTCAGAAGATATACGCAAAAGCTATAGCCGACCATTTAAAGCCTAAGATCTCTTTAGCTGGCAATTAAGGCCAACTATTGCTAGGTAGGGTTTTTTCGTGACAGGAGCCGGTCAAAAATAGCCCAAAGACCATGTCCCCCAAGTATGCAAACTATCGGCAATATAGGATGTCTGAATCTGCTGTATCCTATGGCCAGCATAGCTGGAATTAGCACAAAATATGTGGCTATCAAGACCAGGAAAGCCAATGACCAGGGATCCAGCCTAAACATTTTGTAACCTCCGACCAAGGCTGTTATCCAATACACCCCCAGTGTCAGGCCAAGAAAAATCGACCCCCAATATGACAACCGGGAGACTCGAAGATAGTATAACTTGTCATCTTCTGTCGCAAATTTCCCTTTACCGCTTGGGTCCCGATTCATTTTAAACACTTCCAGCCAGGAACCGACTCCCGGCCCGGCAACAGTCCACGCAACACCCAAACTCACCATCTTGAGATACGCCACAGGATAGGCGGTAATGATTCTGAGCGCTTCTGATGATCGCCAGCGTCTGACTTCGTTTTCGGTCCACTCCCCTCCCCCTGGGTGAGGTTTAAGATAAAGTTCCGCGCTTGCATACGCCATTTCTTCCCTTTGCTCCTCATAGGGAACCTTGTTGATTTGAGCTAAAACCGTAGACGCCGTGAAAAAATATAAATCATCTGACGAAACACCGGAAAAACTCCAGCTATCGGCGTAATAAGCGTTCCTAAGCTGCCATGGAACAAGCAACGCATAACTTATTAAAAAAAAAGACAAAGTCTGCAGGGCCGTTTTTCTGGTCCAAATCCTCCTGATGAGGACCATTCCAAAAAGAAACAGGGTTATCAAAGCCGCCAAAAAGTAACTAACAGGGCGGACATACACGCATATTGCTGATAAAGTGGCTGATATAATTAAGGTTTTCCAACTGTCATTTTTAAGATATTTCACGAAATAATAGACAAAACACATCAGGGTCGTCGCAAACAAAGTTTCCGACATTAACAGGCTAGTATAAATTATGGATAATGGTTCAACGGCGTAGAGTCCGGCTGCGAGCAGGGCCGGACCTGGAGCTTCAAACAGTTTTAGTCCTATTTTATAAATCAAGTAGATTGTAAAACAGCTCAACAGGATCTGAAGCGCTACGGTAACCGGTTCAACGATCCCAACCCACAACCCTGGGACTATCAAAAGAGGATAACCAGGTGTTCTAACCGTTTCAGGAATGCCATTTGTGGTGAACTGGCCGGTTTTTACAAGGCCCAGAGCGGCTCCGACATATTTGGAAGTGTCGTAACTGTGAAAAATATTTATATCTTTTGTAACTGAAAATGCTAGGATAGGAACAATTGCTCTTAATAAAAATCCAAACAGTACGATTGCAAACAGCGCATTACGGTGTTTTTTAAGACTTGGTTTACAGTTGCTTTTTGGATCAATCATTTCTGTATCTTTAATTCCCGGCTTGATGACAATCAACACGGCCTGTTTATAGTTTTTTATTTTAGTTACAGTAACTTATAACCAGCCTTCATACAAGTGTTTTTAGGAAACAAAAAGCCATTTTCGCTGGAGACGCCGTGTGAGTTCACTGTTTGAAAAGCATCCCGTATTGACACTGATCTTAATCAATGCCGCCGCTATTGTTTTCTTGGTTTTCATTGTTGAGATTTTCTTACGAGTATTTTATCCGGCTCCGGTAGCTACTTTCGGACTACCTTCAAATCATAACGGATCACTCTATGGCTGGGGTTTCGATCCCAAACAATTGATAAAACTTTCCGACCCTGATTCTTGCAATGTCTATATTGACCGAACCAACAACCATGGCTGGAGAGATCTTGACAGGCATTACCAGAATAGAACAGGAGCATACCGCATTCTGGTATTGGGCGATTCTCACACCTTCGGACTCGTTGTGCCTGCGAAGGCAATTTACACTCGAATATTGGAAAAAAAACTGAGAGACGCAGGCTACAACATTGAAGTCATTAGCATCGCACTATCGAGCTGGGGAACAGACCAGGAACTGGAGGCGCTCATACATGAGGGATTACTATACAAACCAAACTTGATCATTTATCAATTTTCAACCAACGACCTGGGAGATAATGCCTATTACTATCTTGCCACGAAGCTAGGCTCTAAAATTCCTCCTCAATTGAAAGGCTATAAGCCCTTTTATTACGAATTGACCGACTCAAATGAGTTGGTCAGAAAAAATAATTCGTATTTTCACAGACCATGGACATGGGGATTTTTGACGAGCCATGATTTTGCCAAATTTTGCATAAACTATTCCGAAATACTCAAGCGATTATATCAATTCACCGTGCGCCACAGTCCGTGTGAAACAGTTTACAAGGTAGGAGCGAATCAATTTGATCAACTCCAGTTTTTGTTAAATTTAGATAGATCTTCATCTCTTTACAAATTTCTGCAAATGCGCCTGGGCTCTGAAGTTTCTACAGATGAGATAAACAGGGTTCTCAAGACCGCAGATGCACAAACAAAAAAAATAGTTTTAAGAGTGCTTGAAGACAGACTACTTCATGAATACTGGTCCAGAGAAAGCTACAACCCTAAAAAACTGGACACCAGTTCTTATGAATGGAGGCTATTTTTAGCGCTTGTGACAAAAATCAGGCAATTAGCCAATACAATTCACGCTGACCTGGTAATCTTCCCTGCTACCGACGAAGCTGAATTTGAATGGCATGTTTCATGGTATCGCTACCCCAACACCGTTGAAGCTAAGGAGAACTTTTTGAGTCCGGTCAGGGCCTTGTGTGAAATCATGCCGAAAATGGGCATAGGTGTTGTTGATAATACGCTCCCATATTATAGAACCCGTAATGATCCACATGTCACGGTCGCAGGCAATGAATCAATGGCTGAAGACATTTTTAACTACTTGCTGTCACATTATAAATCAGTATTTGAAAACTATCCCGTGCCGAGCGCCGCTTTCAAGCCGTGAGACCGTTGTTGCAGTCGAATCTAAACCATCGATGATCACCTATTCAATTAAGGTCACAACATGTGTCACGAGAAATCACATACTAATCTTTGGATAAAAATATCAATCCTACTGATTATCATTTTGCTCTGTATATATTCTACGTTTTTTATTTACCGTTCGAGTGTCCTGATTAATGGAGATCGTTATTTCACTCTCTTCGATGACGCCATGGTTTCCATGCGTTACGCGTCAAATATCGCTGCAGGAAACGGTTTTGTGTGGAATACAGGAGGTGAAAAGGTTGAGGGGACAACCAATTTGCTGTGGACATTGTTTATGTCGGTCTGCCATTTTCTGCCAGTGCCGGAATCTAAAATTTGTCTGGTTGTTCAATTGACTGGTTTGTTGATTCTTATCATGACCGTGCTGGTTACAACCAAAACAGCTGCGATCATTTCCGGGAATAACACCTTTGTGGTAATCACGTCCGCTTTTTTGACCGCATTTTATTATCCGTTGATTTTCTGGACACTGAGAGGAATGGAAGTCGGCTTACTGACTCTGTTAATGATTTCAGCCATTTTCATCACTGTTCGGGTTTTATCAAGCGCTCAGTTTTCGTATATTCCATGCGTTCTGTTGGGAATAGCTGTCCTTACCAGACTCGACATGGTCATTCCATTTACTACAGTGTTGTTGTTCTCGGCGATTTTTGACACACGGAACCGACTAAAACATATCCTGACAGGGGGAATCATTCTATTGGCATGTGTGGGCGGTCAAACCGTATGGAGATTGATCTACTTTGGTGAATGGGTGCCAAACACCTACTATCTAAAATTGACGGGGTTTCCCGTTGCGCCAAGGTTATTGCGTGGACTGTGGGTTACACTTCAATGGCTCGTAGTATTGGTTCCTATTTCATTCCTTTTACCCCACTGTTTTTTGTTCAGTCTAAACAGGAAGCTGGGACTGTTACTGGTAATTCCGCTAATGCAAATTCTTTACAACATCTATGTCGGCGGCGACGCTTGGGAGAGGTTAGGATTTTCCAACAGGTATGTAACGGTTGCCATACCTGCTGTCATCTTGCTGTTGACTTTCACAACAGATAAACTGCGCTTTTCCGTAACGAGATGGAATGAGACGCCCTTTCGTTTAAAGGTGTACGGAGACACCGCAACAAAGGTGTTGGCTATTTTAGCGGTTTTTGTCGCACTGAATGGGATACCTTTCAACACAAGCGTACTGGGCATGTCACTCGTAAAGCCTTTGTACGTAGATTATGACATTCAAAAAATAAGGGAGGCCTTATGGCTGAGAGGAATTACTACTAAAGACGCTACCATAGCGGTATACTCGGCTGGAACCTTACCTTATTTTGTCCATAGGCCCACAACCGATATTCTGGGGAAATCGGACAAGCACATCAGCAAGTTGCCGATGCGATTACCGGATGACAAGGCGCCCGGGGTTAATCCATATACCAGATGGAGACTGTTTTGGCCGGGCCACATGAAATACGATTATAAATATAGCTTGGGGCATTTAAAGCCCGATGTCGTGCAGGGGTTGTGGGATAACGAAAATGAAGGAATCTCTTTGCTGCGCAAGGATTATGAGAAAGTAGACATGGGAAATACCGGAGGAGATTGCTGGCTGCGCAAAAACTCCCCCAATATCCTATGGGGGAAAGTAGTACTACCGGGCCAATAAAATTTTTTCTAGCTTCCTCTCTGGCGAAATCAACGGCGCAGGTAAAAAAACAACTTGGCGCTCTATACTCAAAGATTTTCGGAGTTTGCCGGACGCGATGGGAATCGAACAACTTGCGATTTTCTGGGTTAGGTTTCTTGCAGCATGTTTTCTCATTATAGGAACGCTGTATGTCGTGTCAGGAATGCTAGATCGGTCACTTTCCGGTGAGAGCGCCTCCGTCAGGTGGAGCGCAATTATTGTCACGGGGCTGTGGATATCATCTGCTGGATTTCATGCGCTGATGGTCACTGGTCTATTTAACATTTACTCGTTGGCGTTGACAATCGCGTGTTTAATTGGGGGCATTCGTTTTAAAGGTTATACTTTTTCAAAAATGATTACAGGTGTGCAAAATGATTTTAACATACTAAAACAATTCATATTTTCCCAAAACGGCTTTCTGAGGAAAATTTTTCTAGGGATTTTAGGAATTGGAGTAAGTCTTGTAGCGGCTAGGGTTTGTCTTTTGCCGCCATTATCCTGGGATGCGCTCACATATCACGTGGTTAAGGCGGACATGTGGGTTCAGACTGGAAAAATTCGTCTAATGGACGCTCCCGGAGGCTGGTCATACTACCGTGATTATCCAGGTGGCGCTGAATCGCTTCAGTCTTTAAGCATCCTACCTTTTCACAGCAATTTTCCAGTTGGGTTAGTGGATTTAGCTTTGTGGATCTCACTAATTCCAGCTCTATTTCTTTTAGGAAGATGTATAGGACTCAGCAGGGAGAGTTCTTTTATCGGATCTATTTTTTGCATGTTTCTTCCAGTTACGGCATTTTCAGTTGGGAGTTGTTATGTGGATCTCACTTTGACTCTTGTTCTGATATTTGGGCTGAGTTTCGCGTCTTTATTTTGCCTGAATTTCAAAATTCTTTATCTAATTCTGTGTTTCATGGCATTGGGAATTGCTGGGGGAATTAAATACTTTGCTTATGCCCCCATGTTGGGAATCGCAGCCGTCTTATCGCTTCAGACCAAACTTGCAGGCCGTATAAACTTACGGACATCGTTAGCTTTTTTGACAGCTTTTGGGATCATGCTGATTCCCATCGTGCCCTGGTTTGTATATAATTTGTTAGGTGACAATCACTCGTTATTTCCATTTTCAGTCAATTTTGCTGGGTACCATACTGAGGCTAATAACCCAATGATCAGTTGGTACTTCGACCGACCAAAAATTGTGGCCTACGATCTCAAGAAAGAGGCAGGGGCGATTTTCAGGCTCTTTATATGGCCATGGTGGCCCTCACATGGTCGGAAGTTGCCAAATTGGGGAATAATGGGGCTATTTTCTCTTTGCATTTTCCCTGTAACATTTGTCTCAATCATCAAGAGAAATCTAGGAATAGCTATGTTGATGGGTACTCTTATGATAACAGTTTTAATCACCTATTTTTCACCAGGTTTTTCGATAATTAGACTGCTTTGGGCTGAAGGGAATTCCCGTTTTCTTTATGGAGTCGTACTACCAGCAACAATAGCCACTCCTTTAATGTTCCGTGGCGTCACCCTCGAAAGATATTTGGATTTTTTGCTTTTTGTTTCATGTGTTCACCTTGCGTTGGGTGGATATATGTACTGGCAGTCATTTGAAATTCCTTACCTTGCTCTTGGTGGAGCGCTGTTAACAATTGGATCGGCTAGCATAGTCTTTTCTATAATCAACAAGAGAAACATTCAGGGAATATTAGTTAGCATGGCTATTTTTCTCTTCTGTTTCACAGGAATATATTTGGCGAGAGACCATATAAGGGCTGAATCTCTAGAAAAAAGTTATTTTTTCCACGACTTTCCACGTTATTGGGTTGATGCTATACCCCATATAGATGATGACCACTTTCCCCGAAGAATAGCGATGACATCAGGACCATATCAGAATGGTGACAATTGGTTTATGTGCCTTTTCATGGGGAAAACTTTGAAAAATTCCCTTTACTACGTCCCTGTATCTACAAGCGGTAAGGTTTTGGATTTTACGGCCTCAGGGTTCGATGTCCGCGATATTAATTATGAATCATGGCTCAAACGTCTAAAGAAAAATCGGATAACTGAAGTAATGAGTTTTCTTCCTGAATCTCTGGAAGTTCTCTGGATGGTGCAGCATCCAGAGAATTTTCGTAAAGTTACCGGCAACGAAAGGTACGGTCTTTTTCATTTTATGGATATACATTAGTTGCGTTATTCTACTAGGTTTATGTCGGTTCAATATTGTCAACAGATGACAACTAAAAACAGTTTTGATTTCTAGGAGCAAAAACATGCTTCAGATGGGTCTTATAGGCTGTGGACACTGGGGTCCTAATTTGGCGCGAAATTTTATACTGAACCGGAGGACCTGTCTAACTCGTGTGTGTGATGTTAACTCTGCAAAAGCCAAAGATCTTAGCGTTAGGTTAAAAGGTATTCCATGGACTAGTCGTTACGAAGAAATCCTTGATGACAAACAAATTGAAGCCGTAGCTGTCGCCACTCCGCTGCCCAGTCACTATCAAATAGTCAAAGATGCTCTCTCATCTGGAAAACATGTTTTTGTCGAAAAACCACTTTCTGTGAATTATAAGGCTTCGCTGGAATTAACCAGTTTAGCTGTGCGGTCAAATCTCGTACTTATGGTTGGATATGTCTTTCTATTCAATTGCGCAATAAAGTATGCCAAAAAAGTCATCCTCGATGGCTTGTTGGGTGAAATATATTATATCCATAGCGTACGTAGCAATCTTGGCCCAATCCGGACAGACAGCAACTGCCTTTCTGATCTGGCTTCTCACGACATTGCCATAATGTTGTACTGGTTGGGACAAAACCCCGTTACCGTCAACGCAAACGGAGCTAGATTTCTCGGGAACCCCTTTGATGATGTGGCTATAGCCCAAATTACTTTCGAAAACGGTCAACGCGGATTCTTGCATACCAGTTGGTTGGACCCATGTAAACTAAGACAGATTACTGTTGTTGGGTCCAATAAAATGCTCCTTTTTGATGACATGTCTCCATCAGAACCAATCAAGATTTATGATAAAGGGGTTGCAAAAGAGATTTTTTATGACTCCTACGGGTCCCACAGAATGGCCGTTAGAACCGGGGACATTGTGATTCCTCCTATAACTCCGGAAGAACCTTTGTTTAATGAATGCGAAGCATTTGTCGCTGCAGTTCTGGATGATCGCGGGAATGAGGCTATGGGAATGATCCCCCTGAAAGTTGACTCAACATTGCAAGCTATGGATGAATCACTTGTTAAAAATGGGAAGCTCATAGAGGTGAAATCATGAGTCCAGACCAGTTTTCGCGTGCTAAAAATATTACGCCAGATCTTTATGAAATAGGAGTAAACGCCGATATAGATCCTGGCGTAGTGCTTGGTTATCCTACGAGCCGGAAAATAGCCGATCGAATTTTGCGAATAGGAGATGACGCAACAATAAGATCCGGCACTGTCATTTACGGGGGAACCAGAATTGGAAATCAACTTGAGACCGGACACGGAGTGGTGATTAGAGAAGAAAATATTGTAGGCGATGGTTTAATGATCTGGTCGAACTCTGTGATTGATTACGGCTGCAACATCGGTGATCGAGTCAGAATCCATAATAATGTTTACTTGGCGCAGTTTACAGAAATTGGAGACGACGTTTTTCTGGCTCCAGGCGTCATCACCACAAACGACCGGTATCCAATTTGCGCAGAATGCCTGAAGGGGCCTGTCATAGAATCTGGAGTTCGAGTAGGAGCCAATAGCACTATATTACCAGGGGTAATCATTGGCAAAGGCTCATTGATAGGAGCCGGAGCGGTAGTGACCAAAAACGTACCGCCTGGATCGGTTGTTATTGGTAATCCTGCACGTGTGATGTCAAAAGCTTCGGATTTGAATTACCGATAAACCAAGCAGCCCTCGTATGGCCAGCAAACGACCGAGACTCTAGCGATGAATGAAATTCCTCTGGTTAATTTACGTCGCCAGTATGACCTTCTGAAGCCTGAAATCAAGGATGCCATGGAACGTGTTTTCATGACTTCTGATTTCATCCTCGGCGAAGATGTTACGTTTTTCGAGTCCGAGTTTGCGGATTTCATTGGAGTTAAATATGCCATAGGCGTAGCTTCTGGAACTGACGCTCTAATCCTGGCTCTAAAGGCTTGTGGAGTTGGTTCCTTTGATGAGGTAATAGTTCCTGCCTTCACATTTATAGCGACAGCCTATGCAGTTTCTTCGTGTGGAGCTAGACCTGTGCTCGTGGATGTGAGAGAAACTGACTTCAACATGGACCCGGAAAAACTTGCAGACGCATGCACACCAAAAACCAAAGCTATAATACCTGTGCACCTATACGGGTGCGCCGCACAAATGGACTCAATCCGAGCTTTTGCTAATAAAAGAAATTTGTTGGTGATTGAAGATGCTTGTCAGGCGCATGGAGCCCGTTACGGACAGGAACCTGCGGGAGGTATGTCCGAAGCGGGCGCATTCAGTTTTTATCCCGGAAAGAACTTGGGGTGTTTCGGCGATGGGGGGATTGTCACCACGAATGATGACAACCTGGCTAAAAAAATCAGAACGATGCGTAACTATGGACAATCGAAAAAATACCATCATGACCTGGTTGGATTTAATAGCAGATTAGATTCACTCCAAGCGGCAGTGTTGAGAGTGAAACTTAAGTATTTGAAAGACTGGAATCTTAATCGTCGCAAATTAGTCGACGTTTATCATGAGGCGCTGAAGGAGGTGGCAATCGGATTGCCGTGCGCTCCTTGCTTTAACCCGGGCCACGTTTACCATTTGTTTGTAATTCGAACGAAGTGGCGTGATGATCTGCTCAATTTCCTTCTCGCCAATGGGATCGGGGCTGCGATTCACTATCCAGTGCCAATACATCTGCACAAGGCTTATGAGAGTCTTGGATACAAAGCTGGTGACTTCCCGGTGGCTGAGCTTTTAAGCCGGCAGGTCTTGTCATTGCCAATATTTCCCGAAATGTTTCATGATGAGATTCTCAGGGTTGTCGAAGCAGTGAGACAATTTTTGGGGGATTGAGAAAACCAATGTACAAAGGAAACCGAATAATCGCCATAATCCCCGTATTTAATGAGAAAGGCAAAATAGGTAAAGTAATAAAAGAAATACCACGCGATCTTGTTGACATTGCCCTAGTAATTGACGATGGCTCAAATGATGGTTCAGCCTTGGAAGCTGAGAATTTTGGCGCCGAAGTAATTCGGCTAGGAGCTACTCTTGGTGTAGGCGCCGCATTGAGACGAGGCTTCGAGTTTGCTAGACAGAATCATTATCAAATAATTGTAGTAATGGCAGGCAACGGCAAAGACAACCCCGAAGAAGCTATCCGACTGATTAGACCCATAGTGGATGAAAAGTTTGATTTTGTCCAAGGATCTCGATATTTAAGTGGAGGAAGGCATCCGAATACACCATATTATCGCCTTTTAGCTACCAAGTTTCACGCGTTGGTTTTTTCTCTAGTCTCAGGAAAACCAGTCACTGAAAGCACCAATGGATTTCGTGCTTTCCGGACGCAAATACTGGAAGATAACAGGATCAATTTGTACCAGGACTGGCTCAATCAATACGAACTGGAAATTTATCTTTACTACATGGTTATCCGTTGTGGATACAGATGCACAGAAGCGCCAGTGACCAAAGCATATCCTGTAAAAGGAGTTGCTTACACTAAAATGAAACCCGTGACTGGTTGGTGGAGCATGCTCAAGGTCTTTTTTTTGTTGCCTTTGCGGATTCGTAGATAGTTTTAGTTCTTAATGATCATTTGTAAAGTTCGAAGTAACGAGTGTCACCAATCTTTTCGAGGTGGCCTTTACGTAGTGAGCAACAGTATAAAAAGTATCATTGGGAGATATTGGTGAAAATCCCGAACTTAAAGTATCTGCCTTAACTTTCTGTAAAATAATGACGGTTTGTAATCGCTGCTGTTCGATAGCCTTTGACTCTCGTGCAAGAAGAGTTCTGGCGTTTAATTCTATGCCTTGAGCCCAATCAATTGGCAACGGGTTCAT
Organism: Deltaproteobacteria bacterium; assembly: GCA_021777225.1. GTDB lineage: Bacteria > Desulfobacterota > Desulfomonilia > Desulfomonilales > Desulfomonilaceae > CAJBEZ01. The sequence continues at coordinate 9,893 of JAJYDQ010000027.1, read as the reverse complement.
TTGGGTGGATAGCACCCAATATGCTGCTACTTCCGGAATTATAGCGTATCGAAAAATTTGGGTGTCTCAGGACAAATTATGATGAAGTCTCGATGCGGGATTTGCCCCTCTAGAATACGACGGGAGTAAGCTAGAGTGAACCCGTCGTCTGTGGGATTAAATCCAAGCGCCGAATACATTAAATGCGCTGAGATAGCGACACAACAGGACCAAAGAATAGGGAAGAGGTAAGAATAGAGCTTTTCATTCATTCTTTGTAATATATTCCCAAGACCCCCTGACAAAAAAACGCCTATCTATAACCTCCTGGAACTAATAATACTTGACAGCAACCCCTGATGGGAGTTCTTTTTCATATTTCTTCAAGTCAAGATGTAACATTTTCTCAGTATTCTTGCCTATTGAATAAAAAGAGACCGTGTCTCCGGCGCATACCTTGTTGTTTGAAATTGTCCATTCAGCTACTTTAACCCATTGATGAGGTAGTATTGACGCACCGTTTTTTCTATACCATTTGTCATAAACTACGGCTATTTGGCCTTTTTTTTGATCCACAACTTTCTGAATTGTCTCTATGTCCACTTCATGAGAAATTATAGCCTTGGCCATTTCTTTTGAGGCCAACCCCCTAAGATCAATCAATTTTATGTTCGAGAAATAGCTGATTGCCCCTATGTCATTTACGGCCACAGCTTTAGTCGGATAATAATACCTCAGGAATTTAGCCATCTGGATCTGCTGCTCATAAATATTTTTCGAAGCCGTGGGCGCATTCATCAACCCTGCCCCAGCCCTCCAAAAAAAAGGAAAACCCATAATGACAAGAAACAGAATAAGAAAAACACATTTCAAGACAGAATCACAACTTGGTTTTTTACACATTCCATTTGCGGCCAAAACGCACAAATTAGCTCCAACGCCTATTATGCCTCCTGCGACCAGGTAAGCTTCGTATCTGTAGAAGGAATCATATTCCGCCAGGGAAGAATGTAAAAGCAGCGCTATGAAATATATTGTCAAAAATACTGAACGCCTCTCATGCCATAGAGTCTCATTCCGTTGTACCCACATGTTTATTACCAATAGGGACACAATCATCAAAATTACGCCTGGAATCTTCCAGAAAGAATAGAGGCTGAACATTCTCATTACGGCCCAGTCCATGAATTCTGTAAACGATGCAAGACTAACATGTGTCCCTTTGAGGAGAACTCCATTGGGCAGGAGGCTCCATCCATATCTAACTGAAATTATGCCATAAATCACCAAAGGTGTTAACGCCAAAAGACCAACCAATATCCCCAGAGAAACTTTGCCCCGCCAAAGAAAAGCCACACAGACAGCAAATACAACGAACAATCCCTCATATCTCACGGTGGTAACCAGAGGAGCCATCAACAACAAAAGTAGCTGATGATAAGTTGTACAAATATTGTTTGCAATCAAGTCCGCCGCCAAGGCAATGAAAACGACAAAAATCAATAAATGGAGAACGTGTTCCATTCCGAGAAAGGCTAACATGGGCAAGGGAGTAAAAAAAATCGCACTGACCAGAATAACCAGGATGGTTATATGGTTATTGTAGGCATCCTTAAGCCAATAGTATGCAAAAATTAAAAACCCGGAGCCTAAAAGAATATTTACACCTAATGGAGCAAGCAATGCGTGTTCCCCCAGAAACAAGTAAAACGCTGAGATCAATACTGTCCATAACAAAGAAGATGAACAAGAACAAAAGTTTGTGCCATTTAGGGACCAACTTCCATTCTGAGCCAAATTTTTCGCTACAGCCAGGTGTATGTAAGCGTCATCCAGAGGATAGATGAGTTGTCCTCGAGTGAGAGACATCGCCTTGAAAATGGTGAATGCGAGTAGACCCCAAAACAAAAACAAGGCGGCGCATAAGCTCCAGTTTTGACGCAAGAATATTGGAACGGTAGGCGCCATGGTCCTTAATTAATTGTCTTGGATACGGATAAGTTTGGCAAAATGATCTTTCGTTGCGGTTGCTCCATACCCGGCAAATACACAAATAATGGGCATCGCCGGCATGCGATAGCGGGAAGACCACAGTCCTATTGCGGCAGAAACCAAAATAAAATATGCGACTGTCAGCATCATGAAACACGTTAACGCAAAGTTGGTTTTAAATCCATGAATAAAGCCGGGGATTGCCATTGCGTAAGTAGTCGCGAGTAGGAACAAAAAGACAAATTGAATTATCAATAAAACTGTTGGGAGAGATCGCATCCACCTTATTGCCTGAGCAAACATCGAACCGCCTAAATCAAGCTCCCTACCGCTTTCCTTGGGCGGTCTGAACAGGTTAGTTTCACATCTTAGCAAGTAGCGATAAGTGTCAAAGCCAGAACCCAATAAATTGTAACCAGCTCCCTTGAAGACCAACAGGAAATAATGATACCAATTCTCTTTTATGTAAATGATCGCCTGTCTTTGTTGCCAGTTTAAGATTTTACTCTCCGGCCATTCTCGTTGATCGTTATGCTCGGCAAAATATTGTTCCGGCGAAAATTCTCCCCATTTTTCCCTTATGCTGTCCGGCGTTTTTCCCGTCTTGCCGGCAACAATAAGCGACCCCATCCAAAAATATAAATTGTATGGCGCAGTACTCGAAAATCCATAATAGCCAGTTTCCAGGTAGTTTCTCACTTGCCAGACGCCTACGGCAACAAGTGTTGTCAACGTGAAAACGAGTGAATGCCAAATCAACTTTTTTGGATTCTTTCGGGTAACTAAACCCAAAAACACGATGAACAAGGCTACAAAGGCTGGTAGGTAGTAAGAAGCTGGCCGCACGTAGATTGACGCAATCAGGAACACACAGCCGCTGAATAAAGTTCTCAATCTTTCAGTTCGGATGTAAACTGCGAATTGATACACAAAAATCATGATAAAAAATGTGAAGAGCGTCTCGGTCAACAACACGGCCACATAAAGGTTTGACAGAGGTTCAAACGCATACAAGATCGCCGCGACGAGAGCGATTTTGTAATTGCGAAAAAGCTCCTGTGAAGTCAAAAAAACCAGATAGACAGTCACACAACTCAGGGCACACTGCGTCAACACAGTAAAAATCTCCGGATATCCCATCAATATGCCAGGGATTAGAAATATGGGATAACCAGGGGTACGAAAAATTTCCGGGCTTCCGTCTGAAAAGAACAATCCTTGATCAATAAGTGAATGAGCTGCCTTAAGGTAAGTCCATGAATCAGCGATGTGATACGCCTCTAGGTTTCCTACAGTCAAAAATACCGCTATCGCGAAACACGCTCTCAATACAAAAGCCCCAATCAGGACTATCCTAATTTGGCGGCCTAGGGAACTCATTCATAGATCTCCGGAGAACTTGTTCAGAGCTTTTTGTTAGTCAATTTAATTAACTATCCACCCTCAGGGCGCTTCCAACGTCTGCAGGATACAAAGAGGATTTGACCGCCCTAAATTTTCCGTTGGGTTCTCTTTCAATTTCAGGCACATAAACAAACTCAACATCCAGAGTTGGACTGATCCATTTTTTAATCTCATTTCGTATAAATTTTTCGTCTTTTTCAGCGTATGCTCCGCTTTTGACCATAAAAATCGTGATTGACCCAGGTTCTTTCTGTACTATTTGAGATTCCAGGCAGTTCTCTACATCTTTAAAAATGTAATCAAACCGCATGGTCCGCTGGCCTTCAGGTGTGACAACATAATCATCTTCCCTGCCTTCAATCCGCCTAATTACTTTAGAATGCCGGCCACAGGAGCAGTTAGCGTGTGGATCCTCCCAGATAGCCATGTCTCTGATTTCATATCTGATAAAAGGAAAATCGCATCCCTGAAGGCCTGTGCAAACAATTTTTCCCCAGACTCCCCCATCGGGCTGCGATTCAGACTCCACACATTCCATAATACCAAGCTCGAAATCCTCATGATAAACGCCCTGTTCACATTGCGAAGCATTGGCGCAAGCTTCCGAAAACCCGTACTGATCGGCTATGATTGCGCCTGTAAACTTTTCCAGACATCTACGTTGAAAACCTAAAACATTTTCCGCGCCCGTGAATATTACCCGTGGAGGAGTCTTCAAACTCAGTCCGTTCTCCATCGCTGTAACGGCCAGAATGTGCACGATGGAAGGGAAAGCGGTATAGAATTCGAAATAGCGCTCATTGAGGAAATCGATGATGTATTTTATTTTGGAAGGAGTTATATGCTGCATGTTGATGTGGACTTCACGGAGAGGAGTTATCCACCGCCAATAGGGCGGCACGTTCTGATCAATAGGCACAAAGAGATTCCCACGAAAATTGACGTGCCAGGAGTCATTTTTCATTCCGAACCGATTTCTGTGTCGCCACCACACGGCGTACTGGAGAGTATTAGTCTCACGATTAACATAGAAATGAAGGCCTGTGCCTGTGGTCCCGCTGGTGTGCCTGAACATAAGGTTACGTCTGTCGGTTTTCTTCGAAATAAATTTTTCCTGATTTTTTCGGATATTTTCTTTTTTCAATGTCGGGAGTTTCGGCAAATCACCAATATTTTTTATATCCGATGGGCGAAGTTTCAGGCTATCCATTACTTCCCTGTAATATTGGACATTTTCGTAGGCTTCCCTGATGAGATTTTCTAATTTTTCGTTTTGATAGGCCTCTATTTCGCCAGCCGACCATCTTTCCGATTCCAGCAACCATTCCAGTTTTTCAAAGAATTGTTGATCATAGGTTTTTCGGGCGAAGTTGTATCCATAGAGCCAGCATGCTCTGGCCTGCAACCATACGGGAAGTCTCCTATACAGAAAAAACAGAGGGTGGGAACTCATTAGATAAATTCCAAAATGGGAAATTTTTCCAAACGATAAGTTGCTATGTTCGTGTCATTTCCAGAAAAAGAACTGCCTTATTCAATTACTTTTGTAACTGACATTTACTCATAATAAAGCAAATTACCAGGGTTAACAAAGAGATTATTGTACGAGCGATCACTTTTTATTGGCCTCTAAAACAAATTTTTGCCAATATTGTTTAAATAAGTTCAAAGAAATGCTCCAAATGTTTTAGTTGTTCACCTCGAGGACTTGTCGAACTTTGGGAATAAGTTTTCTCTCCTCGAATAAATGGAAAATCCAGGTCATTACGTCTATTCTTTGGTCAATGGAGGTTTTTGATCTGCATATGAATAAGCATCAGATAATCTCACTTATAAAATTAATACGACCAACCCAGTGGATAAAAAATGGTTTCGTGTTAATGCCTCTCGTCTTTGGCGGTAGACTATTCTCGCTTTGCGATACATTTAGAGCGTTTGCCGCTTTAGTCGCTTTTTGTCTGGCAGCCTCTGCGACGTATATCATCAATGACTACATGGATATGGACAGGGATAGAATCCATCCATTAAAAAAGGATAGACCTCTCGCTTCAGGCGCAATTACTCCAATGATCGGAATGGCTCTGGCTGCCAGCTTAGTAATTGTAATGTTTCTGACAATAATCCTTTTCCGTTTGCCAATTTCCACCCTTTGGATTCTGGTAAGTTATATAATTTTGAATTGTCTCTATTCTTGGAAATTCAAGAATTGGGTAATCATTGACGTGCTTGTAGTTTCTTTTGGTTTCTTGCTTCGAATTCTTGCTGGTGGTTTGGCAGTTAACGTAGAACTTTCTAGCTGGCTCATATTGTGTACATTCTCTGTAGCAACATTCCTGGTCCTGGGAAAACGGAGACATGAAGTCATCTCTTTACATAGAGCAGCTTCTATCCATAGGCCTGTGCTCGAAAGTTACAGCATAGGTTTTATCGACCAGCTACTTCAGATTGTCACAACCTCTACCTTCATTTTCTACTGTCTTTACGCTGTTACGGGCGCATCTGGAAACATACATTCCGAAAAAATGATTATTACTATTCCGTTAGTTACGTATGGAATATTTAGATATCTCTACCTTATTTATCAAAAAGGGGTTGGTGGTTCTCCAACAGAACTGCTCCTGGCTGATTATCCGCTTCTGATTTGCGTCATGATCTGGCTGGCCTGCTGCATAATAGTAATCTATATGTGAGTGGTTGGAGCTATGTAATCAAAATTACATACGCTTTAACGCTTTTTGAAGTTTTCCAGATATTTATGTTGCCTATGTCCTCGCAAGTCGCGTCACTTAAACAGGCTTTGAAGTTTTTAATAGCTAGGCGAAACTGGTTCCTGTTTCTTCTCCAAAAGTGGACGGACATCATCGGGAAGTATAGTAACCAAATCAGAATGTGTGGAATCCGAAATTGTTTCCGCAATCCGAACCGATTGATTCCTCACTATACTCTGGAAAAAGTTCCGAACCAGGCGTCCATTTCCAAATGTTTCATCACGATCTCTATATTCGTTGTTCAGTATATATGAAACCAGTTCCAGGGCGGCTGACTGAATTTCGTAGTTACCTTCCTTACAAAACAATTCGAATATCTCGAGAAGCTCTTCAGGAGAGTAATCCGGGAATCGAATCTTGGTTGAGAAACGGCTTTTTAAGCCCTCATTGGATAGTAGAAATTCGGCCATGGGCTTTTCGTACCCAGCTACGATAACTACAAAATCATCCCGATGATCTTCCATTCTTTTCAGGAGTATGCTGATGGCCTCGCTCCCGTAATCTGACTGGGTATCTTTACCTTTGTACAGCGAGTAAGCCTCATCAATGAAAAGTATGCCACCCAAAGCCTCGGAAATTTTCTGATCCGTTTTCAGCTCAGTTTGTCCAACATATCCCGCCACCAAGCCAGATCTGTCGGTTTCGACAAGATGGCCCTTGCTCAATAAACCAAGCGCTTTCAGCATCTTGCCATAAATTCTTGCAACCATGGTTTTCCCGGTGCCTGGGTTTCCAAAAAACACGCAATGAAGGGACAATGAATCCGCCTTAAGACCTTGAGAACTCCTCATCTTTTGTACACGTACAAATTTTATAAGCTGGTCTATTTCATCTTTAACTCGTTGCAGACCTACCATTTTATTTAGTTCCGCAAACAGTTGATCCAATGAAGCGCTGGTTTCTTTTGACGGTTTCGAGCGTTTTGACTTCGGTTTCTCCGTAGCCGGCTTGCGTCTTTTCTGTTTTAGCTGACCTTCAATCTCTTTTAGATATGATTCGGACCTTGAGTCTCCATTTTGAGCCGCCAATTTAAGCCATTTAGCAGCTTCTTTATAATCCTGTCGAACACCCCATCCATAAAAATAAACAATACCAAGATTGCATTGACCCTCTGATAAGCCTTGTTCCGCAGCTTTATCAAACCATCTTTTAGCTTCACCATAATCCTGGCTTACTCCCTGGCCGTGAGCGTACATGGACCCCAATCTGGATTGAGCGTCGGCCAGACCCTGATCAGCCGCTTTACGATACCACTTTAACGCTTCAACATAATCCTGAGTAATGCCATGGCCGTTTTCATACATTACCCCCAGATTGAATTGAGCTAATGAATATCCCTTATTGGCGGCCAGTTTGTACCACTTGATCGCCTCGCGATAATCCTGCGACACCCCACGACCGTTTTTATACATAAGTCCTAAATTATTTTGAGCGTCGGGCAGGCCCTGTTCCGCTGCAAGTCGATACCACTCTACAGCTTCATTGTGATCTCTCAGAACTCCGAAACCGTTTTTGTACATGAGCCCCAGATTATTTTGAGCGTCGGGCAGGCCCTGTTCCGCTGCAAGTCGATACCATTTTAGAGCCTCCTTATAGTCCTGATGCACACCAAGACCATTTTCGTACATCAGTCCCAAATTATTTTGACCATCAGGCAGGCCCTGTTCAGCGGCGAGCCGATACCACTTAATAGCCTCTGTATAGTCTTGTTGAACACCGAAACCATTCTTAAACATGAACCCCAGATTGTTCTGAGCGTTTGGTAGCCCTTGTTCGGCTGCAAGTCGATACCATTTTAGAGCTTTAACATAATCTTGAGGCACGCCGAGACCATTTTCGTACATGGCGCCTAGATTGAATTGAGCGACGGAATACCCGTGTTCAGCTGCAAGTCGATACCACCTTATTGCTTCATCATGGTCCTCGCGTACGTCTAAACCGTTATCGTACATAAAGCCAAGATTGCTCTGAGCCACTGAATGTCCCTGGTCAGCGGCCTTTCGATACCACTTGACCGCTTCACCATAGTCTCTGGAGACCCCGAAGCCGTTTTTATACATAAGTCCTAAATTATTTTGGGCGTCGGCTAATCCGTGATCAGCGGCTTTACGATACCATTTAAGGGCCTTTTTATAGTCTTTGGCGACACCAAAGCCGTTCTCATACATTCCACCAAGGTTAAATTGAGCAACGGAATATCCTTGATCAGCAGCGAGCCGATACCATTTTACCGCCTTTTTATGGTCCTGTGATACCCCAAGACCATTATCATACATAAAACCGAGATTGCTCTGAGCGACGGCATATCCCTGCTCTGCGGCCAGTCCGTGCCACTTAACCGCTTCAGCATAGTCTCGAGGTGTTCCGAGTCCGTTTTTGTACATAAGTCCAAGACTATTTTGGGCGTCGGCCAAACCCTGCTCAGCAGCCAGGCGGTACCATTTGATCGCCTTTTTGTAATCTTGTGAGACCTCCTGGCCGTTTTCGTACATGGCCCCCAGATTGAACTGAGCTTGTGAATGTCCTTGTTCAGCGGCCAAACGGCACCACTTTAGCGCTTCGCCATGGTCTTGATGGACACCTAAACCGTTATCATACATAAAAGCCAAATTGAATTGAGCCGACGGGTATCCTTGCCCAGCTGCGAGCCGATACCACTTGACCGCTTCCGTGTAATCCTGAGGAACGCCTAAACCGTTGTCATACATAAAACCCAAATTGCCCTGAGCTTCTGCGTATTCCTGTTTGGCTGCGAGCCGATACCACTTGACCGCTTCCGCAAAATCCTGAGATGTTCCAAGACCGTTTTTATACATAAATCCCAGATTGTTTTGAGCTTCCGGCAAGCCTTGCTCGGCGGCTATTCGATACCACTTTATCGCTTCAGCATGATCCTGAGCTGTGCCAAAGCCGTTATCGTACATGACTCCCAGATTGAATTGTGCTACCGAATGTCCTTGCTCGGCGGCCAGTCGATACCACTTTATCGCTTCAGCATGATCCTGAGCTGTGCCAAAGCCATTTTTGTATATAAGCCCGACACTGTTTTGGGCGTCCGGCAGACCTTGCTCGGCTGCAAGTCGATACCACTTTATCGCTTCAGTATGATCCTGAGCTGTGCCAAAGCCGTTATCGTACATGACCCCAAGATTGAACTGAGCTACCGAATACCCTTGTTCGGCTGCAAGTCGATACCACTTTATCGCTTCATCATAATCCTGAACTGTACCAAAGCCATTATCGTACATGAAACCAAGGTTACTTTGAGCAATTGCATATCCCTGCTCGGCTGCAAGTCGATACCACTTTATCGCTTCATCATAATCCTGAGGTACGCCCAAACCATTTTTGTACATGAGTCCGAGATTGTTCTGAGCGTCCGGGAGCCCTTGTCCAGCAGCCTTAACATACCATTTCACCGCCTCATCATAATCTTCCGCCGTGCCAAGGCTGTTTTCGTACATGACCCCAAGATTGAATTGAGCTACCGAATACCCTTGTTCGGCTGCAAGTCGATACCACTTTATCGCTTCATCATAATCCTGAGCTGTGCCAAAGCCATTATCGTACATGAAACCAAGGTTACTTTGAGCGATTGCATATCCCTGCTCGGCTGCAAGTCGATACCACTTTATCGCCTCATCATAATCCTGAGGTACGCCCAAACCATTTTTGTACATGAGTCCGAGATTGTTCTGAGCGTCCGGGAGCCCTTGTCCAGCAGCCTTAACATACCATTTTAAGGCCTCA
>JAJYDQ010000097.1 GCA_021777225.1 Deltaproteobacteria bacterium | reverse complement strand
TATCAATGAGTTGAAAAAAATCAACGAGCCGCACTATTCGCGCGGATTCAAACATCCGAAAATCGCGAAACTATAGAATTTATGATAATGGACTAATTATAATCATGGGTTCGATATCAAACACCAACAGTCTATATATAAATTCCCCAGCCGAAAAGACTCACGCTCCCGGCAAGACCAAAATTATGGCCGCTTTACGGTCACTTTTGGAAGACAAGGAATTCGTTTCTGTAACAACTGCGGAGATCGCCCGGACCGCAGGTGTGACAGAAGCTCTCATCTACAAGTATTTTCACGACAAAAGAGATTTGCTTCACCAAGTGTTAGCCGAGTATCTGGGTGTCATGATAGTTCGTGCCGAGATGGATGTTCGTGGAATAAAAGGGGCGCTACATCAACTGAGAAAGTTGATATGGTCCCACGTTAACATGTATGCGGATAACCGGGTTTTCGCCAGGATACTTTTAATAGAGGTTCGAAATCACCCCGACTATTTCCACAGCGACGCTTACAGGATGGTAAAGTATTACACCAATTTTCTCCTCGCTTTAATCGAAAAGGGCGTGGAAGAAGGTTCTATTCGAAACGATATTCCAACTGCCGCCGTAAGACAGACAATACTAGGCGCAATTGAACATGCGTGTTTACCGGCCCTAATTTTCAACCATCCTATTCTAACCGATGAGGTGTCAGATCACATCTGCGAAATGATCTTCACAGGAATTGTAACTCGGGGCGATTAGATTAGATCGTGGATCCCGTCGCTGGTTAAGAGGAGGAAATTAATGGAGATTCTTTCTTACACCGAAGACCATAATATCTTCAGAGACTCTATTCGTAAATTTTTTGCAAAGGAAGTTACCCCGTTTGTAGAAGAATGGGAAGAAAATGGAATCGTTCCCAGAAGTGTATGGAAGAAGATGGGGGACAATGGTTTTTTGTGCATGCAGGTCCCGGAAGAATATGGTGGACTGGGAGTGGACTTTTTATATTCAGTAATACTGATGGAAGAAATGGGCCGAACCAATCATTTCGGTCTGGCAGCCTTCCTTCATAGCGACATAGTTGTTCCCTATATTACATCCTATGCTTCAGAAGAATTGAAACACAAATATCTGCCCGGTTGTATATCCGGCGATATTATAACGGCTGTGGCGATGACTGAACCTAACGCAGGGAGTGACCTCGCGGGCATGAGGACCACTGCGGTTGAGGATGGCGCGGATGTAGTAATCAATGGGCAGAAAACCTTTATAAGCAACGGCATATTGTGTGACCTCGTAGTGCTTGCTGTCAAAGACCCGAAGGTGAGTGATCCTCACAAGGCCGTGGACCTATACGTGCTAGACGCGGGAACGCCTGGTTTTGAAAAAGGTAAGAGAATAAAAAAGATTGGGTGGCATAGCCAGGATACAGCCGAACTCTTTTTTAACGACTGTCGAGTTCCAAAGATTAATCGTCTCGGACAAAAAGGCGGCGGTTTCCTTATGCTAATGCAAAAGCTCCAGCAGGAACGTCTGATGTGCTGCGTAGGGGCGCAAGTTCTTGCGGAAAGGACGCTTGAATCGACTATTGATTACTGTAAACAGCGAACCGCTTTCGGTCAGCCGATCTCTAAATTCCAGAATACCCAGTTCAAGATCGTTGAAATGGCTACAGAAGTTAAATTGGGACGGACCTTTCTTGACAAGCTCATAGTTGAACACATTGAGAACAGGAATGTCGTCGTCGACGTTTCCATGGCCAAATACTGGATCACGGATATGGCCAAACGGGTGGTGGATGAGTGCCTCCAGCTTCATGGGGGATATGGATACTGTGAAGAATACCCGGTAGCCAGGGCGTGGCGTGATGTGAGAGTCATGTCTATTTTTGCGGGTACCAACGAAATCATGAAAGGCATAGCGGCGAAGTTTATGGGGCTATAGGCGGAAAACATTCTTTCGAGACATAAATTTACTGGAATTGAGGAGGGAACCATGATTCTAGCGTCTCAAGAGTCTATCGCAGAATACACCGGCAAGGGTTGTTGGGGCTCAAGAACTTTATTGGATGACTTTTATGAGCATGCTGTAAAAATGCCCGACAAAACTGGAATAGTAGATCCTCTCAACAAGGAAGCTCTTGTTGGAAGCCCGCCAGAGCGAATGTCCTACTCCGAACTATCTAAGGCCGTCGACGGGATGGCGTCAGCTTTACTCCATTGCGGCGTTCAAAAGGACGACATCATCGTGGTCCAAATGCCTAATTGCTGGGAACTGGCCATGTTGTATCTCGCGATCTGCAAGGTTGGGGGGATCATATCCCCCGCTCCTATGCAATGGCGGTCAAAAGACCTGAATTACGTCGGAGCCTTAACTGAAGCCAAAGCCTTTATCACAGTTGATTCTTTTCATGGTTTCGACCATTTGGCTATGGCAAAAGAGGTTCAACGACAAAACCCTTCGATCAAGAGTATTTTCACATATCAGGATGTCCGACGAATGATGTGTGAAAAAGCTGACCCGAGATTGTCTGAAATACCAATTGACGGCAATGATATTTTTACAATCTGTTGGACATCAGGCACTGAGGCTCAACCCAAGGGGTGTCCATTGAGCCATAATAATTGGAGGTGTCAATCTTCTTTGGCGTGTGGGAACGTCACATTACCGGAAGATGTTCAGCTCACCGCCGGCCCATTGGTAAATATGGCCTCTGTTGGAACCGTGTTTGTTCCGTGGATTCTGCAGGGCGGGACTATGGTTCTGCATCATCCGTTTGACCCGATGTTGCTATTGAAACAGATAGTCATGGAGAAGGTTAATTACACGCTTTTGGTACCTGCTGTAGTTAATCTGATCCTGAAGCATCCGGCTGTCGCGCAGTTTGACCTGGGTTCCATCAGAGCAATTACCGTTGGGTCCGCGCCGACATCTACATGGGCCATGGAAGAGTTCAAGAAAAGATGGAATGTCGACGTCGGGAATATCTGGGGACAAAACGAAGGCACAGCCTTTATTAGCAGTGTCAAGGACATTCCTGACGTTAAGGTTAGGGTGGACCAGTTCCCGAACTACGGTGCTCAAGACACAGAGTGGTCTGTGCCAGTTACGAAGTTCGTACGTACCAAGATCGTGGATCCGACTGGAACAGAATTGACGGAGCCGGAATCTGTGGGCGAATTGCTTTATCGAGGTCCGAATGTAATCCCTGGGTACTTCAAACGACCAGATTTGGTTGAGAAATCATTCGATTCGGAAGGATATTTCCGCACGGGTGATTTGTTTCAGCTTAAAGGCTCACGGTATTTGAAATTTATTGATCGGGCCAAAGACATAATCATTCGCGGAGGATTCAACATTAGCGCTTCCGAAGTCGAAAACGCCCTGCTTGGACACCCTGGAGTTCAGGAGGTTGCGGCCGTTGGAATGGCCGACAGGGACCTTGGCGAACGAACCTGTGTTTACGCTGTTCCCAGAGAAGGTCAAATCCTGACGCTCGAAAGCATTCTAAGCTTCCTGAACCAAGCCGGAATGGCCCTATATAAGCTTCCGGAACGCCTGGAAGTAGTGGAAGCGATACCAAGAAACTCGGTCGGTAAAATTTTGAAAGCCGAGTTGAGAAAGGACATAGCCAACAAGATCAAAGCTGGGATGTAGTTCATATAAACATTTGGAGTTGTGAAATAACTCCTCCGCCGGATTTTACCACCGGCTATAATCGCTAATTTATAGGTTGTGACCACGTCTAGTCCACATTTTGTCATTGTCCTGCGTATCGAATAAAGAGGCCTCTGAAATGACTTTGCCAGCCAATGTTATTAAGGAACTTATTGAAAAGAAAATAGTCTTTTTGGAACGCATGAAGCTTAAAGCCCTTGAATTGCGACCCGGTTACGTTAAGCTGCTCGCTCCTCTTGCTGGGAACGAAAATCATATTGGCGGAGTATATGCTGGGGCGATGTTTACTCTAGCTGAAATTCCTGGCGGAGCCCTGTTTTACACTAGCTTCGACGAAACCAGATTTTACCCCCTGATCAAAGAAATGGCGATTCAGTTTTTAAAACCAGCAACGACCGATGTGTTAGTGGAGGCCTCCCTGTCTAAAGAAGAAATTCGACGTGTGAGGTCGGAAATGGACGAGAAAGGAAAGAGTGAGTTCATACTTTCCGGCGAAGTCAAAGACATGTCAGGCCAAGTCGTGGCTCGTAGTACAGGGGTGTACCAAATAAGATCTTTAACCAAACGATAATTTTAATGAAATTACAATTAATCAATGCCTTGGAATGACCGACTTGTCTGTTTCGAGATTGAATGGCGTAACCTGGATTTTAAAATAGGATTTGGACGCGTTCGTAACTGAGGACTAAAGGGAGAAAAAAATGGCCGGATCGTTGGGTTATGGGCAAACATTGGCCCTTATGGCAAGAAAATATCCCAATAAAATCGGATTTATTTGTGGTGACAAACGCCACACATACAGACAATTTCTTGTCGTTCACAGATTGGTAGACGATCCCCCCCTGCTAATTTGATGAAAAGTTGGTGATTCCGAAAACATGTTAAAAACAACCGATTCCTGAGAAGCGACCGATCAGAAAAACTTGGCTCAAACGGTCAGTCACATCTAAACATCCAGTCTGCCGGAGCGGTGAGATTCACTTCGGTGATGCTTTCCCACGTAATATCATGTTCCTTAAAGATTTGTTCGAGGATTTCTTTGTCAGTAGCGTCCCACCAGCAAAAACGTTTCCCGACGCCTAAATTGTGCCAGGTTTTTCGCCAAAAAGCCCGATGTTCCAACGCCAGCTCAATCCACCTGGATTCAATTGTCTCTTTCGGAACTGATGGCTCATTGTGTACAACAAGATAATAGGCCATGATTTCTCCTTTCTGGAACAAAATCCGATGGCTTTAGGGTACAAATTGGCTTCCTTCCTCATCCTTGACCTGCCTGAAAAAAGGACACACTCCACATTCTATCATCTTGGTCCCATAGTCGTTCTGGACTTTTCCGAAACACAGCGTGCCGACGACTCTCCAACAGTACCTCCCAGAGAATGATCCCCTGTTTTTCCCGTGATGGATCCTGGCCGTGGCGACTGGACAAGTTTCCATATCGTCGGTTTCCCCGCCCTTGGATTCTTTGCCGCAATTCATAATTTCCCAACAATTTGACATGCGTTTAGAAGATTCTATCTGCCACTGGCGCCATTCGTTCGGGCCAGTCACATCCACTTCTATGATCTCTGAGTATTTGATTCCCAAATCCTTGAAAATCTCTTTGACAACATCCTCGTCTGAAGCCTCCCATTCACAGTACCGCATTCCTTCTTTTGGGTTAAACAGAGTCATGTGCCACGTAGCTCGTGGATCCCTGGCGATTTCTGTCCATCTTGTTTCCAGGACAACCTGGTCCACATTTGTTTCACGGTGAACTGTCAAATACCTGGGCATGTCATTCTCCTTCGGGAATAAGTTCCGGCGCGGACTGCCTGGATCCCCCCAACAGTAAGAGAGTAATTTTTTAAGTATTGCCTTGTCCTGATCCAATCTCCTTTCTAAGCACGTAGCCGCGAATTTATCATACTTTACTAATTAAGTAAATTTCCAGAAAAAAAAGTTCACTTTCGAGTTATTTTTACAAATCTGAATTTGGCGCCAGTTTTGTGAAACCAGCGCTCTCGATCCAATTCGTAACAATTCCCATGCTAGATTCTCAAAAAAGTAACAAGTTTCTGAAAAATGGTAGCAATTCCGTTCGAATGGATTGACATGCGCCTCACCAACTCGTTGCGGCTGTTTGTTCAAAAAAATAAACTTCTTAGGTGTCTAGGAATCTATCGACGGACAAAACCGCCTGTGTTATTCTTCTTGAATCAAAGAGTAGTATCTTATCAATCACTGAGGGAGGATTCAGGATCATGGAAGCAAAACGTCTATTGTTGAATAGGGTGCTCTCGTTTGTGATGAGTTGGGCAGTTATTATTTCCGTCGCATATGGATTGTCAACGCAAGCCACCTGCTATGCCGCAAATGCCGATGAAACGTCAACAAGCAAGCTAGCATCCCCGCTACCCACGGAAAAACCGGAAAATGTTGGCATGTCGTCTGAGCGGCTAAAGAAAATCACTGCATACTTTAACAAGGAGGTTGCCGATGGTCGTTTGCCCGGCGGGGTTATTGCCATAGCTCGCCAGGGCAAATTGGTGTTCTACGAAAGTTTTGGCGTTCAAAGTCCGCTCACCAAAGCGCCGATGAAGAATGACGCCATATTTCGCATGTATTCTATGACAAAGCCGTTGGTGTCCGTTGTTGCTATGCAGCTCGTTGAAGACGGCATGATTCAGCTTCCTGATCCGATTTCCAAATACCTTCCCGAATTTGCTAAAATGCAGGTCAGTGTCCCCAAAAAAGATGCTGATGGGCGAACTACCTATGAGATGGTTCCGGCGGAACGGCCTATAACCGTGCAGGATCTTATGCGTCATACCTCAGGATTGGCCTACGGAGAAATTACCCA
Source organism: Deltaproteobacteria bacterium (assembly GCA_021777225.1). Taxonomy (GTDB): domain Bacteria; phylum Desulfobacterota; class Desulfomonilia; order Desulfomonilales; family Desulfomonilaceae; genus CAJBEZ01. Next base: position 4,938 of record JAJYDQ010000097.1, on the reverse strand, counting down.
AAACGAGCCGGTTAAGCAAGGTTATGCAAAAGCGGGCGTATACAAGCCAGGAGTTATTGAATATGACTGCCGGGACATGACCCCTGCTGAACAAGTGTCAGGAGTCGCCAAAACACCCCTTGTTCATCAGCCCGGAACAATATGGGAATATAGTTTGGCTTGTGACATCCTTGGTCGCGTTATGGAAGCGGCCTCCGGAAAAACTTTAGGGGAGTTGTTATCCGTAAGGCTATTTCAACCTCTCAAAATGGTTGATTCCGGTTTTTATGTTCCGGCTGACAAAATGCCCCGCCTCGCCGAGGCTTTTGAAACGGATCCGTTCACAAAGAACAAATTCCCTTTGATTAACGTCTCGACTCCGCCAAAGAATGATTCCGGTGGGGCGGGATCTGTTTCTACTGCGGCAGACTATATTCGATTTGCCCAGACACTCCTTAATGGGGGTTCTTTGGAGGGAGCGCAGGTATTGAGTCCAACAACGATACGCTTGATGGCTTCGGATCACCTCGGGGATCGTAAATTCAATCCGGCGAGTCCCGGGGGGCTGTTGCTCGGAACACCGGAGGGCTACACATTTGGTTTAGGGTTCCTCGTGCGTAAGAATTCAGGGATGGCTGGCGTTCATGGTTCGGTGGGCGAATTCATGTGGGCGGGTGCCTCGGGCCCCTTTTTTTGGGTTGATCCGAAAGAAAATATTGTGGTTGTTTTAATGACTCAAGCCCCTGGTCCATCGCGTGTTTATTATCGCAGGAGCATGAAAGCCCTGGTATCCCAGGCAATCATAAAGTAGAAGGCCTTATCTGGCACAGTTAATGCCCCCCCTGGCAAAGCCGGAGACATATTGTTATTAGCCTCACGAGGGGTCCTGATCAATCGCCCAACATACTGGGGTGGGCTTCATTATGAACCGGGCTTAGCTGTTCGAGGCGTGCATCTTAGACCTCCTGGTCAGGAATGCATTTTTTCACCCCAGGGAAGGAACTCATTTTCCTCTATTGTGCAGGTTCCGCTTCCAAGCGAATCATTCTTCTACCCTAGTTAAAATTCCCATTCCGGCCAGCAGGTCCGGATGGTTCTTTTCTCTCGTGGAATATACCGACATTTTTGGTATAGTAATGTAAAGGCCCCGACAGATCAACAAGACTTGAAACTCAGCTTCGCAGTTGAAGCATTACAGATGGTTAAACCGCCAAAACACATTTTTGTGAGAGGCTCATGAGTGATCACCGATTCCAAGCGGTGCTATATTGGATGTCAACTGGAGGAAAACAATTATGAAGAAACTATTCGCGATTGCCGCACTTGTGTTTCTAGTTGCGTCATTTTTGGGTTCCGCCCAATCGAATGACAAGCCGATCAAACTGGGAGCCATGTTTATCAACTCCGGTCCACTTGGTGGTTACGGAATCAATGGACAGCGAGCCATCACCATGGCTTTAGAAGAGATAAACTCCTCAGGAGGCATTCTTGGCAGAAAGCTGGAACTAGTTTTCGGAGACACCAAATTGAAGCCGGAGGTGGCCGTCGAGCTTGCTGAGAAGTTTATCAATGAGGACAAGGTGGATTTTCTGATGGGCCCTACGTCCAGTGGCGTAGCGCTCTCACTATCCGAAGTCGCTCGAAAACATAAGAAAATCCTCGTCAACACCCAAGCCGCGACATATGTTTTGACCGGAGCCAAATTCAATCCTTACCTGTTTAGCACTCTGAGCAACGTGATGATGCATTCTCGTTCAGGGGCCTATTATATGGCTTCCAAACCCTGTAAACGGTGGATGTGTATTGCGCCTGACTATAATTATGGCCACGAATCCTGGGATTTGTTTAAGGAAAAACTCAAGGAGTTGAAGCCTGATATAGAGATTGTAGGCGAAACGTTTCCCAAACTAATGGCCCACGATTATTCAGCCAATATAGAGGCGATTTCAAAGGCCAGGCCGGATGGCGTTTGGTGTCCGCTTTGGGGGCAGGACGCCGTCAAATTCATCCGACAGGCAAAGCAATCCAAACTCTTTGACACCATAAAGTTCGCTTTTCCAGTGGGAGCGGCCCTGGAAACCCTTGTCCCGCTTGGCAAGGATACGCCCGACGGGCTGTTCATGGCGTCCAGGTATTTCTTCACTACTCCCGATTCGGTGGAGAACAAAGAGTTCGTAAAGAGATACTTCGAGAAATACAAGGAATATCCTGACTATATGGCTGAAGAGACTTACGCTGGTGTGTATTTCATCAAAGCAGCCGCGGAGCGAGCAGGTACTACAGACGCAGAGGCGATCATCAAGGCCGTCGAGAGGGAGCCTCTGGCCTGGCCGACCCCGGAGGGTTGGAAGATCATGAGGGCTGCGGATCATCAAGTGGTAGAAGATGTGGTCTGGGGGGAAACCAGTTACAGCGAAAAGTTTGGTTTCTCGATTCTCAAGAACATAGAGTCCATACAAGCCGAGGAGATATGCCGGACTCCCGGGGAACTTACACAGGTAAACAGGAAACCCTAGGCGCATCCTGAAATCCTGGAGGATATAATCCAAGATGACTCAACCATCCTATGAAATTGGTAGCAGAATTCTCATTCCGGACAGCCAGGAAGAAGGTGAAATCGGGGATGTATTTGAGACTGAAGATGGGGACTGGGAATACACAGTGATTTGCAACGATGGGACGAAGGTCACGGTCTACGAGTCTGAAATATCCTGCCTCTGTTCAAGGTGACGCGAGGCCGTTATAAATCGATAAAGTAATTTCGGTTCATGATAATTCTCAAATCTTAGTTGTGATTCTATGGCATGTTTTTTTGTCAAAGGAGTTTAGGTAGCAAATGAATATACTTGTCATTCTTGGTCATCCAGACCCAGACAGTTTCAACCATGCCATAGCCTCCACCGTGTGCGAAACTTCACTGAACAACGGACATCGTGTGCTATTTCACGATCTGTACACCGAGATGTTTGATCCACTCCTCACCAAGGCGGAAATCCCGGAACAGGGATTGGTCCCCGAGCACATACAGCATCATTGTGAACAGTTGCGGTCTTCTGACGGCATAGTCATTGTCCACCCTAATTGGTGGGGTCAACCGCCAGCCATTCTGAAGGGATGGGTGGATAGGGTCATTAGACCTGGTATAGCCTACCGGTTTGAAGACGGTGACACTGGTGACGGAGTCCCCATCGGGTTGCTGAAAGCCAAAACGGCTTTAGTCCTTAACACTTCCAACACTCCGGTTGAAAGGGAGCGATTGGCCTTCGGTGATCCCCTGGAGTCACTGTGGAAACGTTGTATTTTCGGGTTATGCGGTGTCCACATCTTCCATCGCAGGATGTTCAATGTCATCGTCACGAGCACTCATGACCAGCGACAGACATGGCTCAATGAGACTCGGCGACTGGTTACGCAGCTCTTTCCCAAAAAATCATGACAATTGCATGTGCATGGAGAACCATGAAGACCTCATACGTTCACGGTTACGACCCTAGAGAAAACATACGCCTTCAGGACCAGGCTTCCACCCTGGTTGAATTGCTCCATTCCGACACTTCATATCCGACCGGAAGCAGTATACTTGAAGCCGGTTGTGGTATTGGCGCTCAGACTGTAACCCTGGCTCGGAATAGCCCCAATGCGCTTATTACTTCTGTGGATATATCTGAAGCCTCAATTATCGAAGCCAGGAGGAAAGTAACAGAAGCGGGATTCAGCAACGTCCAATTCCAACAGGCGGATATCTTCAATTTACACTTTAGGCCGGAAGCTTTCGACCACATCTTCGTTTGTTTCGTTTTAGAGCATTTGTCTCGACCGCTTGATGCGCTAAATTCCTTAAAAGTCATTCTCAAACCTGGCGGTACAATTACAGTCATTGAAGGCGATCACGGTTCCGCATTTTTTTACCCGGACAGCCCTTCAGCCCGTAAGGCAATTCAATGTCAGGTAGAACTACAGAAAAGATCAGGCGGTAACGCCATGGTTGGAAGGGAATTATATCCGCTTTTACAACAAGCGGGCTTTCGTTCGATTCGAGTTTCCCCACGAATGGTTTACGTTGATTCAAGCAAACCTGAATTTGTTGAAGGTTTCACAAAGAAGACTTTTACTGCTATGATCGAAGGTGTTCGCGAATCTGCCATTAAAGCGGGCCTGATAGATCAACATGTCTTTGAGGAAGGAATTAGGGGCCTTTATAGAACAACGAAGATGGATGGTGTGTTTTGTTATACTTTTTTCAAGGCCTTAGGAGAGAAGCCTTACTTGCGTTAGCGTTCTTCGCTAGGGCTTTTCCCGACTTTGACACTTTTTTTGTGAAAACACTGAGATATCAGCATGTTGGTTTTTGTCTGGGGCACTACTTTTTCTTTCCCTGGCAAAACTTGGGTCATTGGTCTTGGAACCTCTGATCGTTTGAGTCCGAAGATGTGACCTATGCGTGGATTAAAGAGGCCTCTGAAATGACTTTGCCAGCAGATGTTGTTAAGGAATTAATAGAAAAGACAATAGTCTTTTTGGAACGCATGAAGCTTAAGGTAATAAACTCCAAACATACAAACAATTCGATGATCGTTGTCGCTTAGCCAATGGGCCGGTAAATTTCCAGAAAAAAAGTTCACTTTCGAGTTATTTTTACAAATCTGAATTTGGCGCTGGTTGGATGAAACCAGCGCACTCGATCCGATTCGTAACAATTGCCATGCTAGATTCTCAAAAAGTAACAAGTTTCTAAAAAATGGTAGCAATGCCATTCGAATGGATTACCAAATTATTACCAATTACTGAGGCGCCAATGATTCTGTCAGTCCATGATCTCCATCAGCTTGCCACAGCATGGAGGTATTCGGTCACCGTTCTTTAACTCAACGTACTTGTTGCAGGTCTGGCAATAACACAACGGCAGTCTTTCTCAACATGCGCCTCAGGATAGCTAGGGGTTTCCTTTGTTTCCATACC
>JAJYDQ010000026.1 GCA_021777225.1 Deltaproteobacteria bacterium | reverse complement strand
GGACATGCCGGCGTATTTGTCACCAGCGAACAGTGGTTCTCCGCCCTTCCAGATGCTTATGTGGGTGTGCATGCCCGACCCATTGTCCTCAAATAGCGGTTTGGGCATGAAAGTTACGGTCTTGTCGTAACGTTTCGCAACGTTCTTCAGAACATATTTGAACCACATCAGTTGGTCGCCCATCTGCAGTAGAGGCTTGAACTTCATGTCGATCTCGGCCTGTCCCGCCGTTGCGACTTCATGGTGCTGGGCCTCTATGGTTATACCAAGGCTCTCAAGAGTGAGGACCATTTCGGTCCTGAGGTCCTGTTGTGAATCTGTCGGAGACACAGGGAAATAGCCCTCTTTGTGTCTGGGTTTGTAACCCAGGTTGGGTTCTTCCTCACGACCTGTGTTCCACACACCTTCTATAGAATCTACCTGATGGAAGCCATGGTTGGAACCGTAGCTGTAACGAACATCATCGAAAATGAAAAACTCCGCTTCAGGTCCAATAAAGCAGGTGTCTCCGATTTTGGTGTACTTCAGGTAAGCTTCCGCCTTATGCGCTATGTTTCTGGGATCTCTAGTGTATCTTTCCTTGGTTACCGGATCCACGATGTCGCATATCAAAGATAGTGTGGGGTGCTCCATAAAAGGGTCCATGACCGCTGTCGAAGCGTCAGGGATGACGAGCATGTCGGATGCGTTGATAGGCTGCCAACCACGTATGGATGATCCATCAAAACCAAAACCATCTTCAAATGAATCTTCCTCAAGTTCGTGCATAGGCACGCTAAAATGTTGCCACATCCCAGGAAAATCCATAAATTTCAAATCCACCATTACCGCATTGTTCTTCTTGGCAAATTCCAAAACCGCTTTAGGTTCCATTCCTTACTCCTTTTTTTGTTCTGTACGCTAAACAAACGGCCAAGCCTGTGACCGTGTTTATCAGTTGATCTAAAACTCCGAAAAACTATGACGGGCGCAGCCCGCCATAGTATGAATCCAGTTCTCGTCACGACTGATAGACCTGCGCAAAACGTAAGCGCAAGCGGAAAACCAATATCAGCGCAAGGAAGTGTATGTGATGTAAAGGCTTGTCCTAGAGAGCGTCCTCGTCACGTTCTCCAGTTCTGATTCTAACCACCGTCTCCACAGGGTACACAAAAATTTTTCCATCGCCAATACTGCCTGTACGCGCCGCAGCGATGATTTTCTCAATAACCTGATTTACAAGAGGCGTCCTCACTACAACCTCTACTTTGATTTTGGGAAGGAAATCCACTAAATATTCCGCGCCGCGATATATTTCCTTGTGGCCCTTCTGACGCCCAAAACCCTTAACTTCCGTGACCGTCATCCCCTGCACGCCGAGGGAATGTAACGCTTCCTTAACATCGTCGAGCTTGAACGGTTTTATAATTGCTTCAATTTTATTCATTTTTTCAGGGTTCCCCTTTCAGAACAATTCCACCATGTGAACTCGTCACGCCCTCGGTTATCCAATAGTATTACAGATTATATCCGACCTCTCCATGAGCGCTAGTGTCTACGCCAAGTTCTTCCTCTTCTTCAGTTACTCGTAAACCAATGACCGCCTTGACAGCATAAAGTAAAACGGCTGTTATTACAGCGCTATACACAAATACAGCCGCAATGCCGATGACCTGAACCAGCAACTGATGGGAGTCTCCGAATAATAAACCATTTCCACCTTGTGGGTTAATAAGCTTTGACGCAAAAATACCTGTGCAAAAAGTCCCCCAAATGCCGCCGACCCCATGAATGCCAACGACATCAAGTGAATCATCGTAACCCAGCTTGTCTTTTGCAAGTACCGCCAGGTAACAGATTATTCCCGCTATCCCACCAATAATCAGGGCCGCGTCAAGGCCTACATACCCGCATGCGGGGGTAATAGATCCTAGACCGGCTATTGCTCCTGAAGCTAAACCTAATGTAGTAGGTTTGCCCTTTAAAATCCATTCGCCGAATATCCATGTCATCGAGCCGGTCGCCGCAGCCATATGAGTTACGATGAAAGCATTTCCAGCCACTCCGTCAGCGGCTAGGCGGCTACCAGCGTTAAAGCCGAACCACCCGAACCATAGCAAACCTACCCCCAGTAACGTTAGAGTCAGGTTATGTGGAATGAACGCCCTTGTCCCATATCCTTTTCTTTTGCCGACCACCAGGGCTGCAACCAGCGCAGCGACCCCGCAATTGAGGTGAACCACCAAACCGCCGGCAAAATCGAGAATTCCCAATTTTGAAAGCCAACCACCACCCCAGATCCAGTGACAGACAGGGGCGTAAACGAAGGTCATCCATAAAACCGTAAAAACTACAAACGGAGCAAATTTCATTCTCTCAGCAAATGCTCCGGAAATTAGCGCAGGGGTGATGATTACAAACATTCCCTGAAACGCGAAAAACACCGAATGAGGGATAGTAAGCCCTTCTTTAATTTCCGACCCGACTCCGTGCCCCATGAAATGGGCTAGGTTTCCTATGAATCCTCCGACATCCGGCCCAAAAGACAAACTGTAACCATATATCAACCAGATTAGAGACCCCAAACCCATTAGCAAGAAGCTGTGCATCATTGTTGAAAGCACATTTTTGGGCCTGGTCAAACCACCATAAAATATGGCGAGCCCAGGCGTCATAAGTAAAACCAACGCCGCACTTATCATGACAAAAGCCGTGTCGGCTGCGTTCATAAAACAACCCTCCTCCCGAGATTTTTCAAGCCTTTAAAGAGGAGGACGCCGGCGAGTGTTTCGACCCACTTGAAAGGCCCGACCGTCGATCCGGAACGGTAAGCCGAATCTACAATTTTGGCATTTAAGCAAGTGACGTGCCAACACAGCAATCATTAATGACCGGTCATGTAACCGTCTAATATCAAAGAACAACAGTAATTAGATTAAATCTCAAGGCCTTGAAGAATATATAAAAACCCTACATAAAGGTAATAATAGCCCTTCTAGTATTACAATTATGTAGGTAATTGAACTTCAATTATGGAGCTATGAGAGAAAGCCCGTTCATATGGCGGGTTTTCTCTCAGTGATACTAAATGGCGTCTGCGTCTCGCTCGCCGGTTCGTATCCTGACTACAGTTTCGACGGGAAAAACGAAAATCTTTCCATCTCCGATGGTCCCAGTTCTGGCGGCGGCAATGATCTTTTCTATGACCTGGTCCACTATGGAAGCCTGAACCACCATTTCGATCTTGATTTTGGGAAGAAAGTCCACCAAATATTCAGCCCCTCGATAAATCTCCTTGTGTCCTTTTTGTCTGCCGAATCCCTTGACTTCCGTTACTGTCATCCCCTGGACGCCTATGGAATGGAGAGCGTCTTTTACGTCGTCCAGTTTAAATGGCTTTATGATCACTTCAACTTTTTTCATGTATGTCACCTTTCAGTGAGATAGTTAAGCGGATAGAAGTTTTGGTCTGCTGAGTCGTTTCATCCAACAAAGCAGGCCCAACCGAACACAACCTCTAAATACTGTAGGCGGTTTCGCCATGTTCAGATGTGTCGCAGCCGACAACTTCCTCTTCCTCGGAAACTTTAAGACCGACTACAGCTTTAACTATGTAAAGGATGATAGTGGTTACCACGAGAGAATAGACTATTGTTGCGACCACCGCCACAAACTGGATCCAAAGCTGTCCGGGATTACCGAAAAACAGGCCGTCACCCCCAGTCGGGTTTATGAGCTTGGAAGCGAACAGCCCAGTGGCGAGAGCGCCCCAGATCCCACCGACACCATGTACGCCCACTACGTCCAGGGCGTCATCATAACCTAGAGAACTCTTAGCGAGCACCGCAAGGTAGCATAGTACACCAGCTATAGCGCCCAGTATTACGGAAGACACAGGTCCGACAAACCCGGAGGCGGGGGTAATCGCTACCAGGCCGGCGACTGCGCCGGAAGCTAGACCAAGCGTAGTCGGTTTTCCCTTGATGACCCATTCCGCAAACAACCATGACATCGCCGCTGCGGCAGTCGCCATATGTGTCACTACAAAGGCCATCGCAGCTCCTTCACTGGCTGCCAGCGCGCTACCCGCATTGAAACCGAACCAACCTACCCACAACAGACCCGCCCCCAGTAGAGTCAGGGTGAGGTTATGCGGGATCATTGCAGTGTGGCCGTAGCCTTTACGTTTACCGATTACAATGGCGCAAGCCAGTGCCGCCGCCGCCGCATTTATGTGAACTACAGTCCCACCTGCGAAATCAAGCGCTCCCATTCCTGATAGCCAGCCTCCGGGACCCCAGACCCAGTGGGCTATAGGGCAATACACAAAAGTGATCCACAACAACATGAATAGTACGAACGAACTGAATTTCATTCTTTCCGCAAAGGCGCCGGATATCAAAGCTGGAGTTATTACAGCAAACATACACTGGAAAATCATGAAAGTGGTCCCAGGAATGGTCATCGTCTTGGACGGGTCTACTAGGTCCGGAAATAACCCTGCGCCAATATTGTTGAGAAAAAAGTAATGTGAACCGCCCAACCACCCTCTGACGGCGTCAGGGGCAAAGGCCAGGCTGAAGCCATAAAACATCCAGATTATTGATGCCATCGCCATTAGAAAGAAGCTGTGCATCATGGTTGATAGAACGTTCTTCGATCTGGTCATACCGCCGTAGAACATAGCCAAACCCGGTGTCATAAGTAAAACCAGCGCTGAAGACGCCAGAACCCACGCATTGTCCGCTTGATTCATCTTTCAACTATCTCCGTTATCTTTCGTTCTGTCTAAAGCCCACGTTTCCGTCATCACTGTCGAGCGCTCAAAACTAAATTTGATTGCCATCTAAGCAAACGTGGCGCCAAAGTCGCACAATTCACGATGTAAAAAGTTAATCTACTGGAATTGTTGCTTTAAAGATAACGTCAATAGCGATCCCGGTAATAAGGAAGTATGGTAAAACTACAAAAAGGTATGTTTTTCTTCTGATGCTGTTACATTGTGGTACGAAACCGCTTCGCGTCTATTCCATGTTTCATAACCCGAAGGCCCATAATGCGTTCAGTCAACCCCAATGCCCGAGCCGCTCTTGCCTTGTTGCCCCGGGCCGCCTTTAGTGCGTCCACAATCAAGTCCCTTTCTACAGTGTTTAGTGTGGAGTCCAGTGTTCCCATGTGGGCCGTGCCGCTGGCTTCTGCGGTCTGTAAAGTCGGTGGAAGGTTGTGAGAATGAATAACCTGGTCAGAACTTAGTAGAACCGCTCGTTCAATGCAATTTTCAAGCTCCCTCACATTTCCCGGCCAATGATAACTCATAAGCATGTCAATAGCGGGGGTTGAAATCCTCAGGACGGGTTTATCATTGGCCCTGCTGTACTTTTCAATGAAATAGTCTACTAGTAGAGGTATGTCGGTCTTCCTTTCCCTAAGAGGTGGAATATGTATGGGGAAAACATTTAGCCTGTAGTACAGGTCGTGCCTGAACACGGCTTCGGTGATGAGACGCTCCAGGTCCCGGTTAGTAGCCGTGATGATTCTGACGTTGGTCCTTTGAGTCGTGGATCCTCCTACACGCTCAAATTCCTTCTCCTGCAACACTCTAAGAAGCTTGATCTGAGTAGTTGGAGATAAGTCCCCAATTTCGTCAAGGAAGATCGTTCCACCATGAGCCAGTTCGAAACGACCTTTCCGTGTAGCTATAGCGCCAGTAAACGCTCCACGTTCGTGGCCAAACAACTCACTTTCAACGACACTCTCGGGAAGCGCCCCACAATTAACCTTCACAAAAGGTTTGTCCGCGCGCGGACTGTTATAGTGGATAGCGTGAGCGACCAGTTCCTTGCCGGTACCGCTTTCGCCCCTGACCAAAACGGTAGCCTCACTGGGCGAAACTTGGGATATTAAATCGTAAACAGCGCGCATTACCTTTGAGTTGCCTACAATATTAGAAGGCCTGAACCTTTCCCGTAACTCGCTTTGCAGACGCGTGTTCTCTTCCACGAGACGCTGCCGCTCCTCCTGAGCTTCCTGTCTCAAACGAACAGCCTGTGCGATCATCGAGGCTATGATGGCAAGTAACCGGACGTCTTCCTGAAAAGAGACTCCCTCTTCAAAAACCCGGTCAGCGCTCAACGCCCCTATAACCTCATTCCCGATCTTGATGGGCACACAAATGAAAGAGACGTCATTTTTCTTCAAACGTTTGCGCGCTCCAGTGCGATCCAGAAAAAGAGGTTCATCGGATATGTGAGGCACAATCGCAGGTCTACCAGTCTTAACCACCTGACCGGTTATTCCCTCCCCAGGCCTGTATCTTCCGCGCTCCTTCTGAACTTCAGACAGACCGTGTGCGGTTTCAATCATTATCTGGCCCGATTGCCGGTTCAACAGGGTTATGGTACCACGCATCATCCCCATACGCCTGGCAATAGCCTCCAGGACAGGGCCAACTACATCCGCCAATTCTATGCTCTGGTCCAGGATTTGGCTGATTTCAAAAAGCAAAAGTAGTTCCTGCACTTCTCTTTTTACAACAGGAGCCTTACGCCTGACTTCCATACAAAGCGCCCTCATCTAGTTTACATAGTTCAAACCTACAAAATTGTAGGTTGAATGACTCAATTTGTCAAAATTGTTCTGACATTTTTTGTTACGAACCAAATTTTGGCTCCATACAGTTGAATTATTGAAAAGAATGATCGACTATCCAATTAGGCGGGTTTAATTGGAGCTATATGAGAATATTCGCACAACAGGCAAACCAATTGCCAGGAAAGTATAATGATGATATAATGTTATAAATGTAACTAAATTACCTGGAGCTTGACAACGTCATTTATCCCCTGTTTTCTGATCGAACATGAAAATAGGCTAAGGGTTATCTCGCAACATTTGAGGGATCGGCTGATTATGTTCAGCAAAGACAGTCGTATAATACGTCGAACCAAAACAAGGTCCCTGACGAGTCCGTCGGGGTTGTCCGTCATATGTCATGTCGTGTTATTTTTTACCCTCCTTTCGTTTGCTTCAATTGCTCTAGGGATTGGTCCAGCATTGGCGTCCGATTCGGAACAGACTGCCCAACATACCTTTCTTTTGGGAAAAAGGGCGCTGGACGAAGGTAATACGGCCAAAGCCGAGGATTCGTGGAAATCCATTATGGGCGACAGTCTCTACGGCCCAGTCTCGTATCTGCTGTTGGCTAGAGGGTTTGCTCGCGAGAGGTCTTTTTCAAAGAGTGAATCCCTGGTTCGCGATTTTTTGAAATTGTACCCAAGTAGCCCATACCGTGAAGCCTCGCTTGAGGACTTGACCGATTATGTCTATCTCCAGAGTAAGCCTGAAGCGACGAAGTTGTTGCTTGAGTCTATTCCAAATGCTTCTGAATCGAGAAAACAGACAATTATTCTGCGTTTGGGAGATATGGAAACTCGATCAGGAGATTTCAATAAGGCGCTGGTTTTTTATCGCAAACTTTATCTGATGTACCCAGCTGGAGCCGAAGGCCTCCAAGCTCGTGAACGTATCAACCGACTGGTATTCAACGGAAAGATAGGAAAGCCGGAATTCACAGAGCCTGAGATACTGTCCCGGGCCGCTAAATTGTCCGCGGCCGGTCGTCATGATATGGCCTCCAATCTCTACCGTGGCCTTTTGAACAAAAAGCCGACAGACTACGCGCTTGCGCTTAAATACGCCCGCTCTCTTTACAAGGATCGCAAGAACGGTGAAGCGATCAAAACTCTTTCGGAACTCCTTACCAAAAAAATCTCCCCGGAGACCAGGGTCGAGGCCATTTACTTGATGAGCCTCGTTTACTGGAGAATTGACAAGGACCAGGAGTTCGAATCCTGCTGCTCTAAAATCCTGGAAAATGGCGCCCCTAATTTCAAGACCAGGGCGCTTGCAAACCTGGCTGCGTTCAATTACGAGAAAGGCCGCCTATCGCGTGCGGCTACTTACTATAAACGACTTCTCTCGGAAACCCTGGACCTGTCTGTCAAAGCAAAAATAATGTGGCGGATGGCATGGATAAAGTACAGATCCCGTCAATACAACGAAGCTGCTGCTAATTTCAGAGAAATCAGAGAATTGTCAAAGGATGCTCATATGGCCAGGGCGTCAAAATATTGGGAGGCTAGAGCTACCACATTGGCTGGCAAATTTGATAAGGCGCTACCTATTTATAGGGATCTGTCTGAAAACTATCTTTACGATTATTATGGTTCCATGGCGCAAAAAACGCTTATTTCAGCAAAACAGCCAGTTACCCTCCATGTCCAGGCCCAAAAAAGGCCTTTTCCCGATCTGCGCGTAACGCCTGCGCTTCGATCAAACCCGCTCGTTTCGAACGCCGTAAAACTGATGAATGTGGATTTACCGGAATTTGCCCTGCTCAATCTTCAGGCTCTTGCTAAAAATGTTCGCTCCACTTATCCGATTGTTTTTCTCATGGCCAAAGCGGCCCAACAGGCGGGCTACTACGGGTTGGCCCATGAGATAGTGGTTTCTGGATTCTCCAGTTTTGTTGACAATCCTCCTGATGACGCTCCCAGAGAATTCGTTGAACTCGCTTATCCTCGCGTGCACATGGCCGAAACTTCGGAACATGCAACCAGAGGCGGGGTTGATCCATTTCTTGTCTGGGCGGTTGTTCGCCAGGAAAGCAGATATGACGCGTACGCCGTATCTCCAGCGGGCGCCCTCGGCCTTATGCAGGTTACTCCGAGGACTGCGTCAGCCGTCACAAACAGGACCGCAAGTCCCAACACTCAAGTAGTCCAGGAACTGCTGGACCCTAAAAAGAACCTTTCGGTGGGGATAAAAGTCCTGGCTGAAAACCTTCGTCAGTTCAAGGGAAACGTAGTGCCGGCAATAGCAGCGTACAACGCGGACATCAACAAGGTCCGACAATGGATTATCAGAAACGGTCGCATGAAACAGGATGAATTTATAGAAAACATTCCTTATTCCGAGACACGTCTTTACGTTAAAAAGGTATTGACCAATCTTGCGGCCTACTCAAAAATATACGCTCGAAAAGACCTTGCTGGATACTGGTAAAAGCCGATAGCCCATGCAGGTTCTTTTTGCGGTATAAGCGCAAGGAAACAAAAACTATTGAATCAGCAGAATTCCTCCCCATATTTTGACGTTACGCCCCATCTGAGACTGTTCATCGATAAAGAGGGAAGGTGGTATCAAAATGGAGTTGAAATCATCCATGCTGGAGTCCGGCGACAATTCATGGAATCCTTAGAAATAAGCCCGGAAGGTGGTTATCGTATCCGTGTTGGTAGAGAAGTGTGTAAAGTTGAAGTTGAAGACGCCCCTTATGTAGTCTTGGGAATTGTTGATTACGGAGATGGGTCCCTTGGTCTTGAACTAAAAGACGCCGATGCGGAAATCTTTAATCCTGAAACTTTCTGGATTAACGACCAAAATATTCCTTATTCGATGGTTAAGGATGGTCGGTTTCCCGCCCGCTTTAGTCGCCCAGCCTACTATGATCTTGCGCAAAGGATTGTATCCGACGATAGGAACCAAACATTTTTGCTAGTCCTAAATGGAAAATCCTGGCCTGTCAGAATAGGAACCGCTCCCTGATCCGCTGGACTTCAGCCGGTTCCAGTCATGAAGAAATCGGCGGATTTGCCGGTTCATGACGAACCCTTTGTAAATTTTAAGAATTAACCGGCTTGAGAGGCTGATAGATTTGCGGGGTTTCAACTATCAATGTTACAGGACCGTCATTTGTGAGTTCAACCTGCGTCATTGCTCCGAAAACTCCGTGCTGGACAGGTATCCCGGTTCTTCTGAGTCTTGATATGAAGTCCAGGTAAAGTTTTTCAGCCGTTTCGGCCGTGGCCGCGAACGAATAGGATGGTCTTTTCCCCTTGCGACAGTCTCCATACAAAGTGAATTGCGATACAACCAGTATCTCGCCGTTGATTTGCGAAATATCAAGATTCATTTTGCCGTTTGAGTCGGAGAATATCCTTAGTCCGGATACTTTGTCGGCCAACCAATTAACCTCGGCTTGAGTGTCATCCTTCGCTGCTCCAAGCAGAATCAACATACCTTGCCCGATGGTTGCTACAGGTTCGTCATCGACCACTACGCAGGAACTTATGACTCTCTGGACTACAGCCTTCATGAGGACCCTCGGTTCAAATACAGACCCCACAAAAGAATGAACGCTGGAACGAAATCATCAGGATCGCTCTTCATTAGTTCAGATAACTTGTCTGGATTAATGAATTCGCCGTTATAAATTTCATCGGGGAGTGGCGCTGGGGGCTGATCAGAACGGGCTTCGAAGAGTACAACACTCTCATCATCCGTTTCAGGGCAGGGTTGAACCTTGAGTATTATGGCGAGATCCGCCATGATACCTAATTCCTCCATAAGCTCGCGTCCCGCGGCCTCTTCGTATGTTTCCCCGCTATCTACATGGCCTGCTGCGGATGAATCAAGTTTCAATGGATAACGGTCTTTCAACCTGGAACGTCTCTGAATATATATTTCTCCCAGCGAGTTGAAAATGAAAACATGGACTGCCCGATGAAGTAAGCCCTTTTCATGAACCTCCCCGCGAGTCGCCTGACCGATCACTTTGTCGTCCATATCCACGACGTCGAGCACTTCAACCGCCTGAAGACTATTTTCCACCACAGTCATTTTCATCTAAAATTTGAAATCGACCCGGATCTTAAATATTTTTCTCGCCGGGAATTCAGAAAGTTCAATGCCGGTTTTTGAGGACATTTCATTGATAATCCGTAATTTCTCTTCTTCCGATTGAGCTATCAAAGTGAACCAGACGTTAAAATCATGCTTCCTGAGATAGTTATGGGTTACGCCGGGGAATGAATTCACTACGGAGACAAAATCATCCAACTGCTCTGCCGGGACCCGGGCCGTGACCAAGGTGCTTACGAATCCCAATTTTCTGGAATTTATCGAAGCTCCTATACGTCGTATTATGCCTGCTTTTCTTAATTTTGCGATCCTGGCGAGCGCCTCCTCCTCCGATAGGCCGATTCTTGCGCCAAGGGCGCCGTATGGATGAGATTGCACGGGGAAATCGGACTGGACCTCGTTCAATAACGCCTTATCTGTCTCGTCTATCTGCGTATGAAGGTTTTCTTTTGACATGCTGGCCCTGAATATTAAAGTCAAGAATTAGCGTTATCAAGAATCATAGAAATAAAGGCAAATAATTTCAAGCCTGCGTGAGACAATAGATATGCTGTTTTGGGTCATCAACAATCGCCGAACAGCCTTTGAGCGTTGTATATGAAGGATTTGCAGCCACAGCGACCCTGAATCCAGTCATTTTTACTATAAGCTCAGGTAACCCATGGAGTAGGGACAACCCTCCTGAGAGAATAATAGGGAAGTTTTCCAGGTCTGACAAAACCGCGGGGGAGCAATTATCAAGTGCTTCCTGAATCAAATCTACTATACAGTTTATTGGTGTCTCGACTGCCCTGGAAATTTCGGGTGGTCTCATCTCAATACTCTTTAAACCGCCTTTCCTGGCTTCTCTCCCAGTGACTCGCATAGTTTCGTGGGGAGTGGCCGAACTCTCAGCATATACCAGTTCTTCTTTGATTTTCTCAGCCATTTCCATAGTGATCTGAATGTTGTAACGATGAAGAAGATATTCATAGATGGCGTGATCAATAGTTTCTCCGCCGACACGCGCCGCGTCCGAATAAATAATGTGTCCCAGACCTACTATCCCGACCTCGCAAACGCCGCCACCGAGAAGTACCAGCATCCGAGCCCGGGGTGAGTTGATTTTGTAGCCTACCCCAATCGCTGCTGCGATTAAGGTAGGAACAAGAAGAACTTTGGCAGCCCCTGACTTCGTAGCAGCTTCGATGATGGCCCTTCTTTCAAGCCTTGTCCCACAACTGGGGGCAGTGACAGCCATTCTATACCATCTGGGAAAATTCCCTTTTCGGGCGCCGGCAATCAAATAGCGTAGCATTAAAGCGGTGTGTGCAGCGTCTGCAATTGCTCCAGCGCATAAAGGTTTGTGAAGAGCTACGTAATCAGGAGACCGTCCAATTAGGTTCCTTGCGTTAGATCCGGCAGAGAGAGGTTCGCCGTTTAGCGAGTCGGTGGCGAGCACGGAAGGTTCATCCACGAATATTCCCCGGCCACGAAGGTACATCCTGGTATTGGTTGTTCCAAGGTCAACAGCCATTTCGGAGCCGACGCGGTCCCGAAAAGACCCGATAGCCCTTCCAAGTCTATCGATATGGACAGTGAGTTTTTCAGACCATCGCTGAATTCTAGGTTGGCTGTTAGTTTTCCCCAGGATGTAAAACTCCACGACGCGCCATCTGTATTTGAATGGGAAACGCTTTACGTCAAATTTCCCATCCCCTGCGAGATCGCAATAGTATTGCTAAAAGTGATTCGAGTCGAGTAATAATAAGTCTGGAACTCAATAATATTCTGTAATAAATTGATACAGTTTAAGAAAGTCTGTTTTAGGGGAACCTGCAAGGCGTTCAAATCATGATCCCTATACCGCTGCAACTACTAGTGGCAATGTCGCTGGACGCATTGATAGGTGACCCGACATGGTGGCCACACCCAGTTCGTTTTATAGGTGTGTTCGCTCTGATTCTAGAACAAAAAATGAGAGCGCTTTTCGGGAACGAACTCGTCGCGGGGGCTTTTACCGCTTTTGTAGTCATTGGGACTACCTGGGGAGTGACCTTCTGTCTCCTAGAAATCGGGAGCATTTTTCACCCATTACTCGGGGATGCGATCTCAATTTTCATTATGTACACCGGGATAGCGGCACACGACCTGGCCAAGCACGCCCGATCCGTCCAGGAAGCGCTGGATGGACACGACATGGAATTGGCCAGGAAAAGAGTGGGCATGATTTGCGGACGGGACACCGACACAATGGACGGGCAAGCCGCTGTAACGGCAACCATTGAAAGCGTGGCTGAAAACTCTGTTGACGGTGTTACGGCCCCTTTGTTCTACGGGTTACTAGGAGGTCCTATCGGGGTCATGGTCTACAAGGCAATCAGCACTCTGGACTCTACTTTTGGCTACAAAAATGAGCGTTACCTTCACTTCGGTTGGGCTTCAGCCAGGTTGGACGATGTCGCCGCGTTTGTTCCGAGCCGACTCACGTCCCTTTTGGTTCCTGTCGCCGCGTGGATAACGGGTCTGCGAGGTCATGGCTCTTTTATGGTCCTTAAAAGGGACCGTTTGAAGCACGCAAGTCCAAATTCCGGCCACACTGAGGCTGCTTTCGCTGGCGCACTGGGTCTAAGGTTGGGTGGTCCAAGCTACTATGGCGGAGTCCTTCACGAAAAGCCGTTTATAGGTGATCCCGTAAACGAACCAGACCCGCAGTTTATTGAGGAAAGCGTTAAACTCATGAACATCACTACAGTGATCTCCTTTATCGCTTTCACCATCTTGGTGTTTTTGTTGAAAACGATTTAAGAATCTGTTTGAAAGTTTATTCCGCTCCGCCTGACTGGAATAGGGCGATAGCTTTTTATCAGAGACCTCATGTGCCTTGTCCCACAAATCAATATCGTCGGCTGCGGCCCAGGATCAGCGAATTACCTTACACAGGAAGCCATTTCCGTTGTAAAGGAATCTTCCATCATCGTGGGCTATGACAGGTTAATGGAATTGTTTCCATGGTATGTGGGAGAGCGACTCTCTCTTGGCCCAGACCTCCAGACAGGTTTGAGCAAGATTGAATCATTGCGGTCCAGGGGACCAGTCACAGTTCTCGTAAGCGGTGATCCAGGTTTCTTTAGTCTTGCGAAACTTGTCTTAAAGCGGTTCGGTAGAGAAAATTGCAGAATTGTGCCAGGCATCAGTTCGGTCCATGTGGCTTTTGCAAGAATCTGTCTTGATTGGGCCGACGCAAAAATCATTAGCGCTCATGTGTCGGACCCAGATCATGCGATTGACCAGTCTGTGGCTAAAGAATCCAAGATTGCCGTATTGCTCGGGCGTTCGGACTCCATGAAATGGGTGATCTCATTCTTGAAGCGTTTTCCGGCTAGACGACGTATATTTGTATGTGAAGACCTCACATTATGCGACGAAAGGGTTAGGGAAGTTGAGCAAACACAACTCCAGGACCTTCAAGTTAGGTCCAGAACAGTAGTTTTGTTGATTGGTGACGGCCTTCTCGAATGACCGGCGGCCCTTTACACCGGTTTGATTTATTCTCCGGCGCCCGTTTCGTCAAGTATTCAGGATACCGGACATGATATTGCTCCTCGGTGGAACCTCGGATTCAATTGAAGTGGCAAGGCTTCTGGTAAATGAAGGATTGCCCATGATTTTTTCCATGGCCACGGACACTCCTATGGATCTCCCTGAATCGTCTTTGGTGGTAATAAGAAGGGGGCCACTTGATCAGGCGGGCATGGGAAAGTCAATTTCCAAAGACAACACAAATGTTATAATAGACGCCACTCATCCGTACGCAGTTGAAGTCACTCGAAACGCATTAGCGGCCTCACGGGCAACCGGAGCCCGATACTTCAGGTTAAACAGAAAAACCGTAGTCAAACAGCATCCAAACATTATCTTCGCTGAAAATCATGAGGAAGCGGCCCGTAAAGCTGTATCCCTTGGCGGAACAATCCTGGTGGCCACCGGTATTAGAAACCTTGCGACCTATGTCTCCATGTGTCGTTGGAATAGACCCCGATTGATTGTGAGGGCACTCCCCAATAAGGATTCGATAAAAATTCTGAAAGGTCTGGGAATACCCGAGGAAAATTGGATAATAGGGCAGGGGCCTTTTTCGTATGAGGACAACGTCGCCGCAATAAAAGAGTTTGGCGTTAGGATCCTGGTCACCAAAGACAGCGGAACCAGGGGTGGAACGGAGGATAAGATTCAAGCAGCATTGGATCAAAGATGTAAAATAGTAGTGGTTCAGAGACCGCCATCCGATGAGACGCCGTCGTTCTCCGAACCAATGGAGCTTGTCAACGCCTTAAAAGACTACTTGATGACCATGTCCTCAAAAAGGGAAGGGGTAGCCTCTAAAACCAGGTTATAAAGCATGACGGCAATTCTGCGAATCTCCCATTCGGCGTCTTTGGGTAGTCTTAAGCGGAGGAAATCACGCAGCGCCCGAGCGTTAATCCACCAGACTCTTTCTTGGGAAGACGCTACGGGTATTGCCCTCCTGGCGTCCTCTTTGCGCAGCTTATTCGAATTCCTCAGGTCTTCATAAATCTCATAAGCTTTTTTATTGGCGCTGCTCAACTTCATCAGGGCGTCTTTTGCGTCGGCCTCCTCGGTTATGTAACTCAGGAGGGGATAGACGAAAGCCGCCCCTTGGGCCTGGAAGCGTCTGCTTGAACTGACATGTCCCTGTCCTATTCTGTGGCGCGACATCTGAGCGCCGCATGCCTTGGAAATTCCGGTGACGCGAAAATTGAACTGAAGTGATTCAAGCGGCGTCATATGGCCCAAACCAATAAGTTTTCTGTTCAAAGATCTTTTGCGTTCCATGTCGTCAGCCATCTTTTCCCTGCTTCCGTAACTGATAGCGGCAGACCAGGCGGGGATGGTTTCTATTGTCTCCCACAGTTCGCTGTTCTCAATATGTGGACTCAGGTTTTTCAACGGTACAGTCACAGCTTCAAGAATAATTTCCGGTTCTACATTCCCGAAGCAGGAACTACGTAATTCCTTCCATGGATCATCAATAATGATCATCGAAAAATGTCCTCTCTATGACCCTGTTGTGATTCCAACGATAAGAAAGATAGCTCAAACATTAAGCACAGAGACAGCGCTCACAAAGGTCGACACGAAAGGTCGCGTCCTAACGTCTCACCGTCTACATGTTGGACCACCCGGGCGAATGTTGTGTATTGGGTTTGCTCTTGGTTAGTCTTGCGAGCGCTTGACGCCAGAGGTCTTCAAAAGTTGAACATTCAGTCGGGTAATGACACCATCCGACCCTTACGGAATGGCTTATCTCTACCCCGTCGACATGGGTAATATCGATACTGAACAACCCCATTACCCTTCGAATCATACTGGTCGCATCCTCCATGGGAACGTTCTCCATAAACGCGCCGAAGCCCCCTGTGCGAAACTTTCCAACAATAGAACCGCTTTTGTTAAGGGTCAGGAGTCGTTCGGTAAAAATTGTCAGGAATCTCTTGATCCTTGAGATGTCATGTTGCAGATAGATAGAATCAATATTTTCGATCTCGACCAATATCAGGACACAGGGAGATCTTTCCGAAAGCGCCTGCATAAATTTAATCCCAGTTTGGGCCCTGAAAAAACTCTCGTTCATAAGACCGGATTCGCCGTCGTAAAGTCTCACTGCTTTAAGCAGCTTTTCATTAACCACGTTTCGGCGGACTATTGCTAGGATCGCCCCCAGGAATTCCCATGTTTTGCGATCGTTCTCAAGAGAGTGGTCTTCCTTGCGGGAGGCTAACAATAGGAACCCATCTATCCCATGGTCCCTTGTCCATGGAATGATAACAGCGCTCTTAACAGGAAACCCGAGGGCTTCACCCGTGTGGAAGATGGGAATAAGGGCCTCGCCAGCCTTTGGGCTCCCCATAATCACCGATTGAAGGCGTTCAATCGACCACTTGGCCCAACCTGGACGCAACTTGATGATGCGCCCTTTGTTCAAAGACTTGGAGAACCCGGCTACTGATCTTATGCGGCACGACATGGAAGCAGTGGATACCGTAGCGACCAGGGCCCCGTCGAACCGTGCTTTGTTTGCCAGGGATGACACCATCCCGTCGAAAAAGGTATCTGAGATATTAACTGCAAGGCGATACTCGTTGAGCAGTTCAGCGATCGTGGAAAACTCTGACCTTGATGTCTCCATTCCTTCAGACGTAGTCGCCAGGGTAAGGATTCCCTCAATTGCTGAAACCAGCCCCTGAACAAATCTTATCTGGGACGGCTGAAATGACGGGGATTCCGTTGTATCCACTACCAGCAAGGCACGGTCTCCAATGGGTGCTATAAGCATAGCGAGAACGGGCTCAGGTCTTGTATAGAGTTCAAGGGCAAGTGGAGATACAGCGGCGTGTGTCTCGTGGCTAATCGACCCTTTTCTGAAGAAACCGGCAATCTTGCTTCGCTCTAAAGATAACGGAACATCGAAAACAAAATGCTTGCTCAAGGTTCGGTGCGAGATCAACCGGAATGAGCGGTCAACAGCCGATTTAAGATAGATTGCGATCGTAAAGGCATTCAGTGGGTCCGCAGCGGCCGAAACCAGAGCATTTAAGGGATGAACCAGGTCAGGGCTGAAACTTGTAGATGATGTAACGCTGTTTTTCACGGATTTTCCGTCTCAAAAATTACTGTTACTTGAATAGGCTCGATTGAATCGATCCGTAGGCCTTCGGGCTTTACTACCACAGGGACCTTAATTTTCTGTTTGAGCGCCAATTCTGAAATATTTACAGGGTCTGTGGTAACTGAAGTGAGTTTTTTAAGGTCTCCCTGCGAAGCCCGAATCTTGACGTCAGAGGGGGAGACAACAATTTTAGTCCTATCCGGTAGCGCTCCCACTATTGTGGGAACAACCTTAAAAACCTTTACTGATGCGGCGTCTACGTTGAGCTGAAGGTCTGAAGGCCTGATCTGGGAAATTGTTATTCCCGGAGGTACCTGAAGGCTATTGGGAGTCAGCCTGAAAAAGTTGAGACCGGGAACCACCTTGCCAAGGTCCACGACCGCCCTGACCGAGCCGGGATTCAAGTTTTCCAAACCAGACGCAGATCCTTTTGCGCGAACATCTATTCTGTCCATCCATGGACCGACAATCTCCATAGACGCTGGAAGATTAGTATACTGTATGGGAACGGAAATACCAATTTCAGAACGCTGCGGACCAACTATCAAAAACCATATGAAAATGGAAGTCGTCAAAGCTAGCAGTTTCAGGCGCCAATTTGACCAAATTATAGCGCCCCAGTCGTGGGAAGGTTCACCGCCCTCATTTGATTTGTGGTTAGAAAGGCGCTTCTCAATGGCGGCCCTAAACTCGCTACGTTGCTTGAAATGAGTGATCTCCGAACCCTCAACCAGAGAAACCTCACCGCGTTCTTCAGAGACCACGACGCAAATAGCGTCTGTTCTTTCGCAAATCCCTAATGCCGCACGATGTCGAGTCCCGTATTTAGAACTGAGATCCTCGTCCCGAGACAAAGGAAGAATGCACGCTGCAGCCTTTATTCGATCTCTGTATATTAAAGCCGCCCCATCGTGGAGAGGCGAATTTTTCTGAAAAATGGCCTGTAACAACTCAGTAGACAGGGCGCTGTCCAATTCCTTGCCTTTTACTATAAGGTGATCCAAGCCGTCTAGACGCTGAAAAACAAGCAGCGCTCCCGTCCTTAGGCGGGCCAGTTCTGTTACCGCGCTGACAATCTCATCGACAACGCCCGAATCAGCGCTTTGATACTGGCGGTTCCTCCAGTGCCTTATAGGAGACGCACGATCGAGCATTTGTCGAATTTCAGGCTGAAATACTATAACGAGGACAATTATTATCGCAGCCCAAACATACTGAAACAAAAGAGAAGTCAGTATTAAACCCAACTTGGTGGCCAAGAAATAAAATATTCCCGTTCCAATGAGCGTAACAAGGATCTGGAAAGACCTTGTGCCCTTGAACCACATCGCGACAAAATAAAACAGGAACGCGATCAAACCTATATCTATAAGGTTGATGATACTTATCGAAAGGACCAGTTCCTTTATGAACAGCATCTATGCCTCAAGAAATGTTGATAAAATATTTCATCGCTATCAATGCCCGAAAAACTCGATGGCAGTTATCAAGACCACATTTCAGAGTGTTTTGCAAGTAATACCATTAACCTGCGACCGTCTGTCCACAGACGTTGTTGATAACTCGTGAGTAATCCTGTTGATAACTTCTAGCATTTCGCCAATCAAGACAACATCACTCAATCCGCGCAAATTTGGACAGATGAATAAGCTACATGATATCAAATAGTTATCGTAACGCGTTGTAATATAAAGGATACTCTAAATACCCTTTGTTATGAGGGGGATAGTTATAAACATCTGTTGATAAATGTGTTTTTGGGAAAGGCTGAAACCCCATGAATTATTGAGGCGTTGAAGCTATGTGGCAGGGGCCCTGACGTGACAGGCCGCGCTGTGCCCTGATCCCATGTCCCTTAACTCTGGAGCTTGTTCAGAACAAACGGGTATTCTAAGCCAACAGCGAGGATGGAATCCACAGCCTGACGGAGGATTGATCGGGCTTGGAACGTCTCCCTCCAGGATTATCCTGTGCCGTTTGATTTCAGGGTCAGGAATCGGCGCCGCGCTCAGAAGGGCTTCCGTGTACGGGTGTAAAGTATTTTCGTAAATCACATTCTTTGGACCGATCTCAACAATTTTCCCGAGATACATAACAGCCACACGATCAGAAATGTGCTCAACGACTGAAAGGTCATGGGACACGAAAAGATATGTCAGATTGTACTTGGCCTGCAGATCTTCCATAAGATTGAGGACTTGGGAACGGATAGACACGTCTAGCGCAGAAACGGGTTCATCGGCCACTATGAGGCTGGGATTTAATGCAAGGGCCCGAGCTATCCCAATCCTTTGGCGCTGGCCTCCCGAAAACTCATGAGGATACCTTTCGGCAAATTCGGGCCGTAGACCGACTTCTTCCATGAGTTCCGCTACTCGGTTTACCCTATCTGCGCGAGATCCAATATGGTGAATCGTCAAAGGCTCCATTATGGCGCTCTTGATAGTGCGACGCGGATTGAGGGAAGAATATGGGTCCTGGAAAATGACCTGCATTTTCCTTCTGATCTGCTTCATCTCGTGGCCCGTCATTTTGGCTATATCCCTGCCTTCAAACCAAATGCGACCGGCATTGGGCCTTTCCAGCCTCAGAACAAGCTTTCCCAGGGTAGTTTTTCCGCATCCGGATTCTCCAACCAGACCAAGCGTTTCCCCCCTGTTGATTGTCATATCTACGTCATCTACAGCTCTTACCAGTAAAGTTCTGCCGCGAAAGAAAGTTTGACCAGAACGGAAGTTCTTGACAACATGGTCCAAACGAACGAGTTCGTCAGAAGCATTAAACGTTTGTGAAAGGTGTTCTACATAGGGCGTCAACTGAGGTCTCCATATGAGAGATGCGCCTTGGCGACTTCCAAAATCCGTGATATACGGTCACGCAGAGAAAGTCAAACGAGGACCGTGCCGATAGAATTCTTATACGTCCTGCTTGGTGTAGCTCCAGGGATCCTGTGGCTATCCCGGTGTTTCATATCCAATCGGGATGAGACACAATCCTTCGAAAGTATATTCCGCGTCTTCGTGTGGGCTGCGACTTTTACTATCCCAACGGCTTTGTTGGAACATGTTCTGGACGCCACCATAAACAAGCCGACGATTGAAGAGTCATTGACGACCAGTTTTCTGATGATTGCCCCAGCGGAAGAGTTTTGCAAACTTTTGGCGGTTTGGATTGGCGCATACAGGCGATCTGATTTTCGCTCCCCAATAGATGGGCTGACATACGCGTTCACTGCGGCCTTGGGTTTTGTGGTGGTAGAAAACGCTGTCTACATATTGAGACTGGGGCCTTCCATTATATGGTCAAGACTGCTTTACGCTACTCCTGCCCACCTTCTGTTCTCAGCGTTTTGGGGCTATTCGCTGGGAGTGGCCCGATTTGTTCATTCAGGTGAAATATCGACGGTCGCAAGAGGCTTCATTTTGTCGGCCCTCTTTCACGGCATGTACAACATGATTGTAGTATTTGCCCCTCGTCAGGCTGTAATTACCCTTGTCCCATTTCTGGGTCTGATGCTGGGGATAGTGGTAGTGCTGGCCAACAACTTGCGTAAACTGTCCCCTTACCTGGATCTTGGAAACGCGCTGTTGATAATTTGCCCCGGTTGCGAGGCTTTTGCCCCTGAATCTGCCAGAAGATGTCCACGGTGTGGGATTGAACTGGATGAACTCGACAAGGAAACTCCCAGATTCTGCTGGAAATGCAGGCATCATGTTTCCGCGCGATCCGCAAGATGTCCAAGTTGCTACGTTCGTTTCAGGCCTTTATCTAACCAAAGCGAGACTCAAGTCTGAAAAAATGTTGACATGGCGGGCCTGAAATGACCCTCATTTATTTGACCATCTCGACCCAATGACTAGATTGATTAAAAGAATTGCAACGACCATTTTTTGCTTGACAAGTGATATGACGAAACAGCATAAATTGTAGTTTAAGATGTATTTACACATCAAAAAACAGGACGGCCCGATGGACTGGATGAATTTAGTAAAAAGAGAATATGTTCCGATAGTTGTCGAAGGTGCCCACCTCTCTGCGGTCGTCTGTTCCAGTTCCTTTGTTTCAAAACAAAAAACATCGTTCGCCGGAGGAATTAACCTGAGCGGGGAGATCCTAGATCTTCTCCTCGTAAGGTTGAGGTCCTAGACCCACTGGGTTGGAGGAACATCTGTTCCCCTTAATCGGCTTTTGAGCTGCTGCGCCGGTTTTCAGAGCCGGAAAAAGCCGAGAACTCAAGTGTTGGCGCCTGCTCACTCCTTATGTTTCAAGAGTGTAGCCGGGGCGGTATTATAGTATCCGTAGAATTTTCGAGAGGCGATTAGGTCCACTCGGTACGGGGGATGACTATGAAAGCTTTAGGGATTCATCTCTTGATCGAGCTTTGCTCTTGTAATAGGCAGAAGTTGGACGACATGGGCTACCTAGAGAGTATAATGGCTCAGGCGGCGGAAGTCGCGGGCGCTACAGTTCTGAAGACAGCTTTTCAGAACTTTAACCCTCAAGGAGTATCCGGGGTCGTTGTTATTGCAGAATCACATTTAACAATTCATACATGGCCGGAATACGGTTACGCAGCTATCGACATTTTCACATGTGGATCGAGAGTCGACCCCTGGAAGGCCGCAGTTTATCTCAGACAGGAACTTGAAGCTGTGGATATGCAGGTCAGGGACTTCCAAAGAGGGATCCCATGGGAAATTACTGATGCAGTGACCAGTCATGGAGCCTTGGAACATGCTTCGTGTGGCGGTGCTAACTGTCAGTGACCGGTCGTCGGAAGGGATAAGACCCGACGCTTCCGGTCCAGCCCTTATCAAAAGGGCGAGCGCACTCTCGTGGAAAGTGGTTGAGAGCGCTGTTTGTCCAGATGACGAGGGTAGCATCAGGGCACAACTCATAAAGTGGTCGGACAATGAGGTGGCTGACCTAATCCTTACCACAGGGGGGACTGGTCTGGCCCCCAGGGATGTTACCCCTGAGGCTACTCAAACTGTGGTGACAAGGCTTATACCGGGAATACCCGAAGCCATGCGTGCCGCCAGTCTATTGAAGACACCTCATGCGATGCTTTCGCGAGGTCTGGCTGGAGTACGTTCGCGGTCTCTCATTATAAATCTTCCGGGCAGCCCCAAAGCGGCTCTTGAAAATCTTGACGCCGTAGCGGCGGCGCTCGAACACGCTGTCTCAAAAATCCAGGGAGATCCTTCTGACTGTGCCCAAGTATAATCGGAGTATAAGCGCTGGCCATGAAAAAAAGGGAACGATCATACCCGAAACCAGCGGGCTCGGTGCTGTTTGAGACTTTGAAACGGATGGGCTTGAGTTCTGCTCTTGCACGTCAGTCAATTGTGTCGCGATGGCCGAACATTGTTGATTCCGTAGTAGCCAGACACGCACGTGCGGAAAGACTCATGGGCGACACACTCTACGTAGTTGTTGATTCGTCAGTCTGGATGAACGAACTTTCAGCGATCAAGATGGTCCTGCTCGACAAATTGAATTCAAAACTCGGAAGAGATGTACCAAAAATTGAAGATATAAAATTCAGGCAAATCGCCTGGCGAAGTGTCGACGTGAATAATGCCATTTCCACTTCACGTTGCTCCTCAACTACTCTTCCTCCGGACGAGGCGGTCCTGGAGGTTTCAACCCGGAGTATCCACGCGATCAAAAACGAGGAGATTCGGGACATTGTAGAACGCCTGATTCAAAAGGACGCCTACTACAAAGCAAACCGATCTGATGATACATAGAATTTTCTCGAGGAGGCGCTAAAAAACGGCGCTTTTTATTCTGCATCATTGTCCGTATTATCCGGAGGATCGTCTCGCTCCATTCCGATACCAACAGCTCCTTGAGCAAACGGAAGCAAAAGCCAAATCCTGTTCTTGTCTCTTTTTCTAACCGGAATTAGCTGGGCTGCCCGGTCGCTTGCCACTGGATCATAAATCAGAAGCCCCTTTGGAGATATTTCCCAACGACCCTTTGATGGTTTAAACAAATGACTCATGCTGAAAGTGCCGTCCCTGTTGATATCCAGGACAGCCTTAGGTCTGTCGGTCACAGTCACACGGGATTTTTCCTTGTCGGTGACCCCCCATTTTGAAAACTGGTCGAGCCACTTCCACCTACCGATCATGAAATCCGCGCTGACGGGCTCACATACCCCCACAAGGTTTACGGCAGGCGACGACCCTGCCACTTCCTGCGGCGTGACCCCGGAAAAAAGAGGCATCAGCGTGATTATTAATATCTGCAAGTCCAGCAAATTATCGGCTCCAAATGATTTAAGTTATGACTAATTGCACGAGATTGTCATTTCGACCGCAGGGAGAAATCTGTATTGGTGATGGGACAGACCTCCCTTCGCCAAGCCTATAATTTTGTAGTGACAACAGGACTTGGAAAAAACGATGGATAAGCATATTACAAGTTGATGCTACGAGGCAATCTCATTTCAATATGACGTTTACCATTGGGAGAAAGTGGCGTGCTTGATACCACAATGAAACATTTATACCATCTGCTTTTCGAGCGATTCGGGCATCGAAACTGGTGGCCCGCCAACAGCCCTTTCGAGGTTTGTGCAGGTGCTATATTAACCCAGAACACATCCTGGAAGAACGTCGAAAAGGCTATCAACAACCTCAAGGAAGCCCACCGCCTAGACCCCTTCCAATTATACGAGACGCCTTTGGATGAACTTGCTACGATAATAAAACCCGCGGGTTATTTCAATGTCAAGTCGAAGCGGTTGAAGAATTTTATTAATCATTTGGTCGAATTTCATGCAGGCTCACTGGATAAAATGTTCGAGGCTTCGGTGAAGGATCTGAGGGCCGAGTTACTCTCTATAAACGGAGTAGGTAGAGAGACAGCGGACAGCATGATACTTTACGCAGCGAACAAGCCAATCTTTGTGGTGGATGTCTACACAAGGCGGGCGCTGGAACGCCACGGCATGATTGTCGAGAAAGCAGACTATGATGAGATTCGAGAACTGTTTGAACGCAATCTGGAACCTGATGTAGCGCTCTTCAATGATTTTCACGCGCAATTTGTAGCTGTAGGATCAAATTACTGTGGGCGGAAACCCAAGTGTTCAGGATGCCCTCTGAATGGGTTTGAAAAAGCAGGCTGGTGAAGTAGTCCGAACTGAAAGAGCGCGTTTTCTCTTTGGATGTTTAACTTTGCGCAAGGTAAGACGTCCACGGAAACGGGACGCGATAATTGATAAATTACGCGAGCTAACTGATTCATCATTGCGTTTTATATAGAATTTGATATGATTATACTCAATAATCCCGGTCATGGAGGTTCCAGTGAGAATCCTCACCAAGATTTTGATAACATTAGTTATTCCTGCTGCTTTCCTGTTCTCCGCCTGTACTGACGATACCGCGGAATTAAAAACCAAACTGGCGGAACTCGACAAAAAGATACAAAAACAGGACAAGGATCTGAGGGAATTCTCGACCAAATTCGCTCCTGCGAAGGACTTCAGCGCTGATATCCAACGACTGGAAGATCAAAATGATCGAATTTCTCAGACAATCAAAACTAAAGTCGACCCGTTAAACAGTAAACTCGATGAATTCAGGGAGTGGGCGCAGGAAGCGCAAAAAGAGCGGGAAAGCGTGAAAGACAAACTAAAGGCCCTGGATGCAAGTATCAATGATCTCAAAAAGAAATATGACTCCAGAAACAAAGAGATCACCGCTGCGACCAAAGACACCGCCGCGGAAAAAAAGCAAATCGATACGATAAACAAACGTGTGGATGATTTAACCAAAGGGCTCGGCGAAGTTCGTAAAGAACTGCTGGACAACAACTCCAAGCTTATCAATGCGGTCAAGAAGACACTGCCCAAAGTCAAAGACGCTGTAGTGGCTGAACTAAAAGACAAGTTCCAGCCTCTGGAAGAGGGAATGGCCAAACTCAAGAGCGGTGTCGAATCCGAAAGAAAAAACCTTACCACGAAGGCCCAGTCTATCCCAGCGGACGCTTCTAAGGAAATAGGCGCTCTCATTGCGAAAACCAGGGAACTTGAGGATATTGTCACAGCTCAGAAAGCGGCCCTGCTTGAAATTGGAACAAAACTCCACGAAATGGAAAAGAAGCGTTAAGCTTGGAAAGACCACAAAAAAAGCGGGACTTTTCCCGCTTTTTTTGTGGTCGAATTGCATCGACGTTTCGAGTCAGCTCCTGACTTCTTTGATGGCTTCTTCAAACCCTTTTAGTGATCCATCTATCGTCTCGTCCGAGACACAGTAAGCAATCCTGAAATATCCAGGTCCGCCAAAACCAGTTCCCGGCACTGTCAGGATGAGCTTTTTCTGCAGGACATTCACGAAAGCCACGTCGTCGTTGATTGGCGATTTAGGGAACAGATAGAATGCGCCTTCCGGTTTAACGAGATCGTAGCCGAACCCCGTAAGGGCTTCATAGAGTCGATCCCGTCGGCGTTTGTAAACTTCTATGTCTACAATATCCTCCAGGCATGTCTGGACCGCTCTTTGAATAAGAGCAGGCGCATTGACAAAACCGAGGATGCGGTTACAAAGCACAAGGCCGTCATAAGTTTGCTGCGCATTTTCCATGGCAGGGTTCATGGCGATGTAGCCGAGCCTCTCGCCAGGCAATGACAGGTCTTTCGAAAAAGACGTGACCACCATACTGTTTGTATAGGCTTTCAGAATACTGGGGACTTTGATTCCGTCGTAAATGATCCCCCTGTAAGGCTCATCCGAGATAAGAGTGATGGAACGTCCGAACTCGGAACCTTTATTGCGGAGCACGGCCGCTAATTCATCAATTTCGGTCTGGGAATATACTTTACCTGTCGGGTTGTTGGGCGAATTTATCAGGACCGCAGCGGTGGAAGACGTTACAGCGCTCTGGATCGCTGCTATGTCCAACGAGAAATCAGCCATTGTGGGGACAAGGATGGCCTTTCCCCCATGGTTGTCAACGTAGAAAACATATTCTACAAAAAATGGCTTTGGTATGATGACCTCGTCTCCAGGATTTAGGATGGTCTTCAGCGCCACGTTCAAAGCCCCGCCCGCGCCGACTGTCATTACTATCGCTTTTTCATCGATTTGAAAGCCTTCTTCCTTAGTAATCTTGCGCGCTACAGCGGCCCTGGTAGCGGGTAACCCGGAATTAGGCATATACGCGTGCAGACTGGGGGATTTGTCGGAAGCCGCATTTATTATTGCCTTTTTCACAGAGGCTGAAGGTTCAAGATTGGGATTCCCGAGGCTGAAGTCAAAAACGTTCTCAGGCCCATGCAGGCCTTTTAAAAGCGTCCCCTGTTCAAACATTTTTCTGATCCATGAAGAACGTTCCATGAATTCCGCGATTTTTACCGATACCGGCATATTGTAGACCTCCTCGGGCTTTTGCGTACAAAAGAAAGCCCGGCGCCAAATCTGAGATGAGTTTTAGCCGGGCTTTCGACCTTGCATCAGCCCTTTTTATCTAAGGGTTATTAACCATACCATATTTCACATCAATATGTCAACGAAAATCGGCCTTTATAAGCTTCCTGGACTACTTGAGACAAGACCCTCGAAAGTCACGCGGACGTTGTCAATCGATGACCAATCGAATAAACTGACCACTGACAACCATGACTTTAGTTAAAGTATACATTATGACCAACACTTTGAAAAACGTTATTCATATTGTAGTCCTTGTCGGTTTCGCGATAATCGCCTGGCAGTCGGCCGCAATTGCCGATGATTTCGCTCAAGGGATTCAGGCGCTTGATCGTGGTCAGGATGAACTCGCCGTTAAGTTTTTCAGTTCATATCTTGCCAGTAAGCCTGCCACATATGAAGCTTTTGTGAACCGCGGGACAGCTTTTGTGAGGAGCGGCCATGTTTATCAGGCGGTGTCAGATTGGCATAAGGCTGTGGAATTCGCGCCGCTGTTCGCGTACGCATTTTATTCGGATACTGTTATACGGGCGGTGACTCCAAGTAGTAAACGGATAAAGTATGTGGCGTCCATCGAGTTGGTCCCGGAAAGGGCTGTTTCTGTGGTAATGGCTGGGGCTATGTTCCTGGATTTTGGACTAAAGTCTTCAGCGATTGATTTGTTCAGGATGTCCATCAGCCTGACAAGTGACCCAATTTTTAAAACGGACCTTGAATATTGGATAAAAACACTCGACCCTGCTGTAGAGCGAGACGCTGATTGGCAACGGTAACCAGAAGGATTGAATGGGTATCATGGTTTTAAGGTTTCAAACCTGATGTTGGCCGCTTTTTTATTGACAGGGCGATACCGGATATTTAAACTGTTTTTTTACTTTTCTCAACCGGAGTAACTAGCGTGAAAGGCCGTATACGAATTGATCGCGAACGCTGCAAGGGTTGCGGCTTATGTATGACCGTGTGCCCTAAGAAAAAAATCGAAATATCTCCAAAGTTGAATACCAAAGGCTACTATCCCGCGACTTTCCTCGAAGAAGATATCGATGACATCGATAAAATCGAATGCACGGGGTGCGCCTTGTGCGCCATCACTTGCCCGGACGTCGCTATCGAGGTTTATCGTGAGGAAAAAAAGACGTCGAAAGATGAAACTGACTGAGAGGAACTAAGAATGTCCGGTAAAACTCTCATGCGCGGCACCCATGTGCTCGGGGAAGCGGCGATAAGAGCTGGTTGCAGAGCGTACTTTGGTTATCCCATTACACCGCAAAACGAATTGCCGGAGTATATGGCTTCGAAGTTTGCCAAGATGGATGACGCTGTTTTTGTTCAAGCGGAGAGCGAGATAGCTTCTATAAACATGGTCATAGGCGCAGCGGCCGCAGGTGCGAGGGTCATGACATCCTCTTCCAGTCCGGGAATAAGTCTGAAACAGGAAGGGATATCGTACCTTGCCGCCATGGAACTCCCCGCCGTTATAGTTAACATGATGCGTGGCGGGCCGGGTCTTGGCAACATAGCGCCTGCCCAAGGAGACTATTTTCAGGCGACCCGGGGCGGTGGACACGGCGACTACCGTGTGATTGTCCTTGCGCCGGCATATGGTCAGGAAATCGCCGACATGGGGCGGCGGGCGTTTGACTTGGCTGACTGCTACAAGACCCCGGTAATGATACTCGGGGACGGGATGATGGGTCAGATGATGGAGCCGGTAGAGTTTCCCGATCCGGTGGACCTTGCCAAATTGCCAAGGAAAGAATGGATCGTGAATGGGTCTAAGGGACGGGCCAGCCGTGTAATACTTTCTCTGTGGCTTGATCCTCCAAGGGAGGAAGAGCTAAATTGGCGGCTAGCCCGGAAGTATGAGATGATTTCAGAAGATATCCCCGATCAGGAGATGTATCTGACCGATGACGCTGAACTGGTCATTGTTGCCTATGGCACCGCGGCGCGAATTGCCAAAGGCGCTGTACACAGGGTAAGGCAATCCGGAATGAAAGTGGGCCTCTATCGTCCCAAGACTCTTTGGCCTTATCCAACTAAGGCCTTGAAAGGGCTTTGTAATCATGTTCGGGAATTCCTCGTTTTTGAAATGAGTATGGGACAGATGGTCGAAGATGTCCGGCTTGCTATAGAGGGAAAACGCAAAGTGTCGTTCTATGGCAGACCGGGTGGTGTCGTATCGACACCGGAAGAAGTGGCCGCAATATTGTCCAGCGCATATAACGGAAAGAGGAATTGATTCCACGCCATCCTCTCGTGAATTTCATTTAGGGCTGATTGCATTTCCAGCCAAGACCCTGAAAGGGAGCGGGCAAAGTGAAGAAAATATTTTCAAGACCAGAATCTCTGAAGGACAATCCTTTCCATTACTGTCCAGGCTGTGGCCATAGTATTATTCACAGGCTGGTCGCGGAAGTGATTGACGAGTTAGGAATAAGGGACCGGACCATAGGCGTGCCGCCGGCGGGTTGCGCCGTGCTGGCTTACAACTATTTTGACGTGGACATGTGCGAGGCGCCTCATGGACGAGCCGCCGCTGTGGCTACAGGCATCAAACGAATCCTCAAGAACCGGGTGGTTTTCACTTATCAAGGTGACGGCGATATTGCCGCTATTGGCACTGCGGAAACAATTCATGCCGCCAATCGCGGAGAAAGGATCACCGCCATTTTCGTAAACAATGCGGTTTACGGGATGACTGGTGGTCAGATGGCTCCCACTACTCTGGTCGGACAGGAAAGCACTACTACACCTGGCGGAAGGCTGCCGGTTCGTGACGGATACCCACTTGATCTAAGCGCAATGCTGGGTTTGGCCGCAGGCGCCGCATATATTGAGAGGACCACTGTTTCCAACCCCAAGGGGATAATCAAAACCAGGAAGGCGATCAAAAAGGCTTTCGAAACCCAGCTTGAAGACAAGGGCTTTGCTCTGGTCGAAATCCTGTCTCCGTGCCCCACAAATTGGAAGATGAGCCCCACCGACGCGGCTCGATGGGTGGACGAAACCATGACCAAAATGTTCCCGCTTAAGGTAATCAAAGATGTCGCTTAAGATAATATTCTCAGGATTTGGTGGCCAGGGCGTCCTCATGATGGGCTATGTCCTTGCTGTGGCAGGAATGAAAGAAGACAAACATGTCACTTTTCTACCGGCTTACGGCGCCGAAGTTCGAGGTGGGACAGCGAACTGCACGGTAGTAGTTTCAGACGATGAAATTGCTTCACCGATAGCGTCCTCTCCCGAGTTCGTAGTCGCGATGAACTACCCTTCCATGATCAAATATCAAAATATGGTCAAATCCGGCGGGACCATGTTTCTGAACTCGGACCTGATCACTGAAGCCCCCGCTCGTGAAGATATAAACGTCGTCAAGGTCCCGGCCAATACCCTTGCCCACAAAATGGGATCAGACCGTTCATTGAACATGGTAATGCTGGGCGCAGTTAGGGAAAAGACAGACATTGTCTCCGGAAAGTCAATTTCCTTGGCAATTGAAACAGTTCTTGAAGGAAAGAAACAGAAACTTGTGGATATAAATCAGAAAGCCGTAACCGTCGGTGTTGATTTCATTAGAGGTTCAAAATAATTTAATTACGAGACGATTTGTTGGCTTAGACACGTTGGAGGTCTTTATGAAATTGGTCAAAGAGGTCACTGTTCAGATTCCCAATAAGCCTGGGGCGCTATCAAATATCCTCGAAATGCTGGGCTCAAACGCAATTTACGTCCTGGGATTCAGCCTAAATGTGTCGTCGAGTGATCATGGGGATTTGAGTTTAATTACCAGTGATCCCGCCCGGACGCAGAACATATTCGAATCATCAGGTTTCCCGACATCTGTTAAAGACAGGCTGGTTGCCACGGTTCCCCAACATCCAGGGGGAGTGAACGCTATCCTGAAACCCCTCAAGGGAGCCGGCGTTAATCTGGAAAACATGTATTATTTACAAGGCGCTTACGCTGTCCTGAAAAGATCACTCCTCGCATTGGCCGTAGATGACAACGCGAAGGCGTACGATGCGCTGGTAAAAGATTGGATCGAAGTTAAGGGCGAAGAGGTTCTGGGTTACTGAGTTATACCTTCTCTCAAGGTAGCGTCATCAGCTATCTTGCGGTGTGTCGCCCCGGTCTGTGGTAACTGATATCCTGAACACCGAGCGAAGTTTTCAGGAAACAGACCATGCGTTCAAAAGCGTCGATGAGGGCAGGTTTCATATATCTGTTTTCGGTACCCAAGTCATAAAGTATGTTGAACATATGACCTTCACCCGGGTAAATGTTTAATTCAAAAGGTCTCATGCTGGTTTTGAGTTCCATTGCAAGTTGTTTAGCGTATTTAACATTGTATACGTCGTCCGCATCCCCATGAAAAATTTCAACAGGCGGCAATCTGTAGGGTTCGTAAGGCATGATCCAGGGCCAACCGCCGTAATTCCATATGACGGCTTTTACTCGTTGGTCGCGGCAAGCGACTGTCAGCACTGCGTTTGCGCCCTGTGAAAAGCCGCTGAGGGCGATTCTTCCCTGATCTATGATCGGCCAGCAACACATATAATTAATAGCTGCAGTAAAAGACCTCAGGTAAAATTCCTTGCCTATCGCGAGTTTTGCTCCAACATATCCCTGATTGAAACTCCCGAGCACGTAGCCAAGGCCGTGATCCCAGTTCCATGGTCCGGGAGCGAGCGATTCAGGGTAGTCTGAAGGATCGATAAAAATTACGGCAAAATCGCGATCCGCAAGATTTTGAAAGTGGTCATGGTACTGGTAAATTTTTGTCGCGCCAACCCCCGCCCCAGCGACCACAAGGGGTAGTTGGCCCTGGATCTTGTGTTGAGGGAGGAAAACGTAACCCGGCAGCGTCTTTTCTTTGTCTATAGGAATGAGAACACGTGCGTAATATGCGGAACTGTTGTCCGGCGTGGCGAAAATGGTCAGGACAAACAGGACCAGCGAAACAAAGGTAATTCGACTGAATTTCATACCAAACTCACAAAAAGCCTTGTGCGGGCCATACCAAAACAAATTGTTAACGGCATAAAAAGCTATAATGAATGGCTAAGATTATCATTATGTTAAAGATATGTCAATAGGTAAATGTATCTAAAATATCAAGTGGTTAATAGTCAGAATGACGTAATTTTTTAATAAAACGATGATATTATAAATGGGGAATTGGTGTAAGAGCGTAGCAGGATAATGGGCGAGATGGAGTTGGTTTTCTGGTTCTCCAGGTTTGTCTCGTCAGTGTGTTTTGGACAAAATATTCAAACTCATTTTGATTGTTCAAATACAAAATGCAATTCCATGGAATTTGTTGTTTGACCTGGTTTTTATTTGCGCCGACTTAGCGTTTACTGTTTCCCTACATATATTGTAGGAATGACACTCATGCCCAGCCGTAATGTCGGGAGGGGGTCCCCACTTGACTCGTCAATGACAATTTTCACTGGTATGCGCTGAACCACTTTGACGAAATTTCCCGTGGCGTTCTCCGGAGGGAGGAGAGAAAATACGGATCCCGTGCCTGTCATGATGGAATCTACTTTACCCCTGATCACTACGCCCGGATAAGTGTCCACTTCAATGGCCACGGGTTGGCCGGGGCGGACGTAAGTAAGTTGCGTTTCCTTGAAATTGGCCGTGATCCACACATTCGGAGGCTGTAGCGGAACAATCTCGAGCAATCTTTGGCCCGGCGTTACAAATTGGCTTGGTTCAATATTCTTTTGAGTTACATAACCGTCAACAGGCGCCATTATTCTAGTATAACCCAAGTTGAGTTCCGCCTGTTTTACTTGAGATTCTGCAAGACGTACTTTTGCATTTTGGGCCTCTACCTGGCGAGATTTAATCTCAGCATCTTTTTCCCCTGTTGCTGCAAGTGCGATGTTTGCTTGTTTTAACTCAATATTTGATGCCTGGGACGATCTCTGCTTCTTAACAGATTCGAGTTTTGCTTGAGCGTTTCTCAGTTGGGCTAGAACGGAATTGTAATTAGTTTCTGCCTCATCCATGGTCTGTTGGGATATTGCCTCGCCTTTTTTGAGCACTGTCTTGCGCTTCAGATCCAGTTCCGCAAGATGGTGTTGGGCTTCAAGACGCTTCACCTCTTGAGCGGCGGCATCCTCGTCTCGGCTCATCTGTTCCAATGTTTCGTTGAGACTCTGCAGCCCAGCTTTTGCGCCGCGCACCTGTTCAGCGGTTTGAGCGAGTTGCAAAGGAACTCCCAATTTGAGTGAGGCCAATGTGGAGCGACTATCGGACAATTGGGCCTCGGCTTGAGCCAGCGCTACGTCATAGTCTGCAGAATCTAGAGACACCAAAAGTTGCCCCCTTTTTACAGATTGGTTATCGTCAATGTACACTTGAGACACATATCCAGAGGTTCGGGGAGTGACGATAAATACATGGCCATCCACGTAAGCGTCGTCTGTGGAAACTCTGTTTCTCGCCCAGAGCCAGTAAGCGAAGCCAACGATGATTATCGACATCATCGCTGCAATAAATGCGATCTTGTATTTATTGAGAAATAGATTCATGACGTTTTATGTACCTGGCGCTCCAAACCGAAACGGATGGGTTGCTTACTCCTTTTTTCGAAATGTCTGTGTCTCATCAGAGGCTTTCTCCATCAACGAATCGTGGCGGCTGAAGCCTCAGCGATTTTTGCCGATCTAAACATGAAAACCAGTGGTATGCACAAAAGGCTCATCAACGTAAGGGTCCTAAAATTGTCCATAAATGCGAGGAGCATAGCCTGATGCTGCACGATCCCATAGATAATCCCGTATGCCTGTTGAGCGGCGTGATGCGGATCTGAGAGTCTGGCAAGCATATCTCGAATTTGAGTGAACCGGTGTTGGAACATCGGATCGTGTGGCCCCATGTGATTCACGAGAACAGCCTGATGATATTGGGCCCCACGGGCCAGCATGGTAGTTACGGCTGAAATTCCGATACTGCCTCCGATATTCCGCATTAATGAGTAAATCCCCGTCGCGTTTCCTATCTGTTCTCTTCTTAAAGTTGCCATAGTGGAAGTCGTGAGTGGCACGAATATAAAACCCATTGCAAATCCATTGAGTATGTTCGGCCATATGACATTGCTTTTTGCGATTTCCAGAGTCAGTCCACTCAAGATATAAACAGACAGGGAGAGCAATCCGAACCCAAGCGATATCAAGAAACGGCTGCTGATTCTTCCTATCAACCTTCCCACGATTACCATTGAGAGCATCGATCCGAGGCCCCTTGGGCTTACAGCCAAACCGCTCTGCAGGGCGGGGTAACCGAGAAGGGTTTGCAAGAATAGAGGCAACTGAGCTGTGGTACTATACAAAACTGCACCCACAGCCATCATAAGCAAAACACCGACGGCAAAGTTCCTGTTTTTCAAAACGCGTAAGTCAACAATTGGATCATCGGACGAGAGTTCCTGGATAACAAACAGGATCATCGAAATAGCGGATATTGCGGCAAACCACGTGATCCAGGTTGAAGCGAACCAATCCTCTTCTTGCCCCTTGTCGAGAACAATCTGTAGAGTAGCGAGAAACAAAACCATCAGGCTAAATCCGATATAATCGATTGAGCGTTGGGATCCACGCTGCAAATACGGCGGATTCTCCACGAAAGCGCGGACCATGAAAACAGCTGCTACGCCGACAGGAACATTTATATAGAAAATCCACCGCCACGAATAATTGTCGGTGATCCATCCACCAAGAGTGGGACCAATTATAGGGGCTACAATAATTCCCATTCCGTAAATCGCCATTGCCTGGCCACGCTTTTCCCTCGGGAAGCTTTCCAGCAATACCGCTTGAGCGATGGGCTGCAAAACACCGCCACCTATACCCTGTATTACGCGAGCCGCCAGCAACAATCCCAGACTACTTGCCGCGCCGCACAGAGCGGATGACGCCGTAAAGATGGCGATACAACCCATCAGCAACTGTTTTCGGCCAAAGAAAGAAGACAGCCAATGGGTGGAGGGAAGGACAATGGCATTCGAGATCAGATAGCTCGTAAGAACCCAGGTAGCTTCGTCCGTAGATGCGGACAGTGAACCGGCAATATGGGGAAGAGAGACGTTTGCAACTGAAGTGTCGAGCACTTCCATAAAAGTAGCGCACATCACCGATATAGTAATTAGCCACGGATTGAAGCTTGGGCGCCATTCCTGGACAGAACCTTCCGTGGCGCCATTGCTCGTATTGTTGTTGTTTCGGTCACTATTCATCGTCGGCAATTTTATAGGTTAAAGATCTTGTCCCGGCCCTGCAAAAATCGCTTGCACATTGTCAAGGATAACGCTTCGAATCATCTCCAGGTCCTTCTGGCCATAATCCTTGAGATTTAACGTCTGTTTGACGGCAGCCAGTGACATGCGAAAAATGAAAACCTGCCCCATGATCGTGAAAGCCCGGATTTTGACCTCAGGATCATCCGGCCCCGAACCCTGGATGTCTGTTACCAGAGCAAAAAGCGTTTCATAAAAGGGTTCCAGGAATCCCTTGAAAAAAATATCGAAAGCTTCAGTGGGCAGCGATTGCTCACGGACAAGAATGCCGAGCCATTTGTCAGTTTCAGAAATTCCCACGAAACGGGCAACAACGTGTTCCACCAATTCACAAAGGAGACGAAGGCTCCTTTGCTTGGATGAGGGACCTTGTTTTAAAATTTCCTGGATTTCGGCAAGCTTGGGGGCTAGATATCTGTTCACATGCTCGACAATATGGTCCGCCACTGCAAGATACAGTCCAGCTTTCCCGCCAAAATAGTACTGAATGGCAGCGAGGTTGACCTTTGTCCGCTCCGCAAGCATCCGCGTACTGGTTCCCTCAAAGCTATATCTAGCGAACAGATCGAGACCTGCCTCAATAAGGGTTTGTCGTGGATCGGCAACGGAATGTCGCGTCCTGGTTTTGGGATACAACGAGCTGGGTGGCATTCAGACACCTCGAAAGATTACTTTTTATTTTTCTATAAGTAAAACGTACGACTGAATAAGTCAATCGTCCGTTTTATTAGGGAACGTAAATTATCAATCATTCTTCGGTCGCGAAACCTGACCCAGTTCTAGGGGAAATTGTTAAGGCATTTGTCGTGTTGCGTCCGGGTTTCGAGCCCTATGACAAACTGGTGACGGAGATTCAGAACTTTGTAAAATCCATCACTGCGCCATACAAATATCCCCGTGAGATAGAGTTCCGAAAAGAGTTGCCAAAAACTGTAAGTGGCAAGATTCGACGGATTGATTTGCGGCAGAAGCAAAAATAGCATGCGGCATTGGCGCTTGTTCAAACGGCAGGCGCCAATCGTCAGACAAATAGGAAGATAGGAAAAAACCCTAGATAAACTCGATGCGCTGAAGCGCCAAAATTAGACCAAAATTGATAGTAGTGACCGATATCAAGACACCAGTAGGATTGTTAACTTCTTGATAAAACACGGATCAGGAATTTCATTGTCCGTTTTTAGGACACATTTTGTTCGTCTCGCTTCTACTATAAACGCTTTTTAGGCCGCGGCAAATTCTGTAATTATCCGTAACCGGCTGATTAAGCCTATACTTTTCAAGAAAATTGTCCTGTCTGACACAGTTGGCACGAAACGTGCTCTTTGTGCAGCAAGGGTTAAACTATGTCCATAGCGGCCGAAAGTGCTGTTTCAATGCGTCAGGGGCCGGTGAACTTCCGATTATACAACAGCCATATCTGTCACACAACGTAGCGCTTCTCAGCGTGACCAACTTTTGAGAGGAGGAATAGTAATGGCCGGTGCTAGCTGCGCTATCCGAGGAACGTTCTTCGATTTCATCGACGACCCGTGGAAGCACGTCGGACACGAGCAGGACGCTGCCCGCTTCATCCGCGACGGGTTGCTCGTCGTCAAGGATGGAATTATCGAGGATTTTGGCACATTTGCCGATGTCTCGCTTCGCCACCCCAATCTTCCGGTTACCCATATAAAAAACCGTC
The DNA here is from genome assembly GCA_021777225.1 of Deltaproteobacteria bacterium. GTDB lineage: Bacteria > Desulfobacterota > Desulfomonilia > Desulfomonilales > Desulfomonilaceae > CAJBEZ01. Next base: position 12,439 of record JAJYDQ010000026.1, on the reverse strand, counting down.
TGATCCTCCCGGGATTCATCGACGGACACATTCACTTTCCGCAGGTTCGAGTCCTCGGGGCGTACGGCGCCCAGTTGCTTGATTGGCTGCAAACCTGGATCTTTCCGGAAGAGCTGAAGTATAGCGACCGGGAGTATTCGCGCACCGCCGCCCGTTACTTCTTCGACGCCCTGCTGGCGGGGGGTACGACGACATGCCTAGCGTTTACCACCAGCAGCCCAGTCTCGACGGAGGAGTTCTTCGACGAGGCGGCTCGGCGTGACATGCGCGTGATCGCGGGTCTGACCGGCATCGATCGTTTCGCGCCCGACGACGTCCTCATCACGCCGGATGAATTCTACCGCGAGTCCAAGCGGCTGATCGAGCGCTACCACCGCAAGGGCCGCAATCTCTACGCTATCACGCCGCGCTTCGCTGTGGGCTGCACAGGGGAAATGATGGACCGCTGCCGGCAGTTGAAAGAAGAGTACAACGACTGCTGGGTCAACACGCACATCTCCGAGAACCCGTCCGAGATTCGCACAGCTCACTACTACTTCCCCGGTTCCGACGACTACACGCAGGTTCACCAGGAACACGGGCTGCTGGGACCGAAGTTCACTGCTGGTCATGGGGTTTGGCTCTCCAATGACGAGTTGCGTCGCTTTTCGAAGGCGGGCGCGGCAATTGCGTTCTGCCCGCTGTCGAACCTGTTCCTGGGCAGCGGCCTCTTCCGCCTGGGCCGCGCTACAGACCCCGAGCACCCTGTCCGCATCACTGTGGGCTGCGACATGGGCGGTGGCAACGCGTTCAGCCTCGTTCGAGTGCTCGAGGAGGCCTATAAGGTAGGCATGTGCAACAACACCATGCTAGATGGTTCCGTCAATCCGCGTGAGCAAGACCTCGCCGAGGCTGAACGCAACAAACTGTCGCCCTACCGGGCGTTTTACCTGGCCACACTCGGTGGCGCCCATGCCCTGTACCTCGACGACATGCTGGGTAACTTCGACAGGGGCAAGGAGGCCGACTTCGTCGCCGTTGACTGGAACGCTGGCCAGCTTGCCATGCGCTGGCACCAGTCGCTCATCGTGGAGGGCTCCAGCCCAGAGACCATTGAGCAGGCAGCCCAGCTAATGTTCGGCGTCATGACGATTGGCGACGACCGCAACATCGACGAGACGTGGGTAGCCGGCAAGCGCGCCTACAAGAAAGCTGCTGAGGCCGCGCAGGCGTAAGCCGTGGCCGGTTTGAGTGGTTCCCTCATTACTATGCCGGGCGGTGGGAGTTCAAATAGCTTAACATGAGGAGGTCCAACTTGGACTTGCGTATCTCGAAGGCTTCAGCGGTTGTGGTGCAACAGGTTCCTGCTGCCCTCGCTGACTGGTTCATGGAGTGGCAGAGCGGAGTCAATGCGGCCGCCGAGGACTTTGCCGGCTATACTGGCGCTGAGGTATATTCTCCAGGCGACAGCCAGCGGGACCAGTGGGTTGTGGTGATCCACTTCGATGATGAGAAGTCACTTCAGGGGTGGCTGAGTTCGTCGGTTCGGGCGCAGTGGGTGGAGAAACTGAAGGCGCAGGTTGGTGACTTTGAGTTGAAAGCGCTACCGGGTGGCTTCGGCTCATGGTTCGCTGGCCTCACTGAAGGTTCGGAGCGGACGCCTCCGCCGTCTTGGAAGATGGCACTGACAGTGCTTCTCGGCCTCTATCCCACTGTTATGGTCCTCACGCTCTTTCCGGGGCCGTACATGCAGCCCTTGGGACTGGCCTTGGCCATGCTGATCAGCAACGCCCTGAGCGTGTCCATTCTCCAGTGGGCCGTGATGCCGGCGCTGAACTCCCTGCTTACCACTTGGCTCAAGGCAAATGGTGAAAAACAGAGGGCGTTGTCGGTGGGTGGACTTTTCCTGATCCTTGTCCTCTTGACAGGGTTGGCCCTCCTGTTCCGCCAAGTGACTGGATAGACGAATTCAGCGTGACTAATCCAACATGATTTGCAGTTGATCAACGCCGGCTCCCAATTAGCGGCGGAGCGACAAATACAACAGAACGGCGGTTTAACATGGATCTCAACACGGTTTCTGAAGTAGCTCGTCCCTCGACCAGGGATGAGATCCCAGACTGGTGCGACTCGGATGCGTGGCTGGCCGGAGGAACGTGGCTTTTCTCTGAACCGCAGTCTGGCGTGCGACGGCTCATTGACCTGGAAGGGCTTAGCTGGCCATCGCTCCAAGTTCACGAGCCAGGTCTCGCAATTGCAGCAACGTGCAAGATCAGCCAGCTCTATTCTTTCACTGCGCCGCCGGAGTGGAGGGCGGCGCCCCTGATCCGCCAGTGCTGCCGGTCTCTGCTGGCATCATTCCGAGGCGTGTCTCAGTCTGGAAGCGGACGGTAAGTATCACCTGACCATTGGGTCGCCGGAAATTGGAAATGGTTCAACCACGGTCCGCCACCAGATCGTTGCTACGGTGCTCGGCACTTCCCCTGCGTGCGTGAACTTAATCCAGTCTGACACCGATTGCACCGGCTATGATAGCGGGCCGTTCGGCCAAACTGGGACGACTGTGGCCGCAAAGGCGGTGCATGCGGCGGCCGAATCTCTCCGGGATCGAATCCTGGATTTCGCTGCTGGGTATTGTGGCGCTCTTCGCGACAAATGTCGGATGGAACCCGACGCTGTGGTTTGCGATGGCGCCCGGATCGGGCTGGTTGATCTTTACAACGCTGCACGGCAGGCGGGACAGGTTCTGCGTGTCGTGCGCAAGGCGCATGCACAAAGAGCATTTGTGTATACCTATCAGCGCCGATCCTTGAGGACTGTCGTTGGATCTCATTCGTCCTCCTTCATCTCTAAAACATCTCTGAGAAAATCGCGATAATAAAATTTGAATCACGAAGCTCTATTTGCGCTGGCGCCACGCAAGCGGATACTTCAATAGCTCTATAATAGTTGAATTTAGCTGTCCTATCGAATATTATGCGTTAAGACTCAAAGTGGCTTCCCTTAGTTACCGACAAAATGCGAATTGGAGGTTAGGGTGGCTCCAGTAAGCGTCCAATGGACGCGACCAGCAAATCCAGCGGAAAATTTATATGGGAAAACAACTGGGAATAAATCGGACAGTAATCCTATAACTATATCTTACGGCCGGAGTTCAGCATGAATCCTTCTTCTGCGCCTTACCAGCCCAGGAATCATATTAGAGTAGTCACAGCGGCTTCGCTTTTTGATGGCCATGACGCCGCGATCAATATCATGCGCCGCATTCTTCAGGCGTCCGGCGCTGAGGTAATCCATCTCGGACACAATCGATCGGTATCCGAGATTGTAACTGCGGCGGTTCAGGAGGATGCTCAGGCTATCGGTGTCAGCTCGTATCAGGGCGGTCACATGGAATTTTTAAAGTATATCGTGGATCTTCTGCGAGAATTTGACTGCTCGGCTATTAAGGTATTCGGTGGAGGGGGCGGAGTAATAGTCCCTGAAGAAATCGCGGAACTCGAATCTTACGGAGTGACAAAGATCTTTAGTCCGGAAGACGGCCGTAAATTCGGACTTCAGGGCATGATGAACCAGTTTGTGGAACAATCCGATTTTGCAGTCGGTGATAGCGACATGGATGGGGACCTGTCCCTATTGAATCCAACTGACTGGAAGGCGATGGCAAAACTGATTTCTACTGTTGAGGTGGCAAAAGAAGCTGGAAATGGTGAGTTGTCGGTCTTGAGGTCCCGACTCCGGGAAAAATTCGTTGACCGCAAAATCCCGGTCTTGGGAATAACCGGCACCGGTGGCGCTGGAAAGTCGTCTTTGACAGACGAAATAACACTTCGCTTCCTGCATGACCAACCTGACAAAACGGTCGGTATAATATCCGTTGACCCGACTCGTAGAAAAACCGGTGGAGCTTTGTTGGGCGATCGCATCCGGATGAATTCCATCCATACGGACAGGGTTTATTACCGATCCATGGCCACAAGAAGCCAGGGGATGGAAGTACCAATACATATGGAAGAATCCATCGAAGTTCTAAAGGCCGCTGGGTTTGATCTTATCATTGTAGAGACTGCGGGAATAGGTCAGGGAGACGCTGCTATCGTGCCTCTCGTCGATGTTTCACTGTACGTCATGACATCGGAATTCGGCGCGCAAAGTCAACTCGAAAAAATTGACATGCTCGATTTTGCGGACATCATGGCCATTAACAAGTTTGACAGGCAGGGATCAGAAGACGCGTTGCATGACGTCAGGAAGCAAGTTCAACGCAACCGGCTCCGGTTTGACGTCCCTCTGGATGATCTCCCGGTGTACGGGACCATTGCGTCACGGTTCAATGACGACGGGGTAACGTCACTATATGTCGGGATCATTGACAGCATTAACAAAAAGACAGGGGTGGGATGGAAAACTTCCATGACATGTCGGACTGATAAAAAGCCTTCATCAAGGACGATCATTATCCCTGCCGAGAGATCCGGGTACCTTTCCGAGATTGCAAATACAGTTAGAAGATATTTCGCGTGGGGCGCCGAACAGGAAGATTTGATAAGGCGACTATGGCAGTTGGACGGTGTCGAGAAAGAATTCCGGATTGGGAAGTTGAAGGACGAATCAGAAGGGCTCTCCAAGATTAAGGAACTTCAGGAGGAAATCGAGAAAAAGCTTGACCCTCGCGCGTTGAAACTTGTTGGAGAGTGGGAAGACATAAAAGAAGCTTATTCAGGAGATGATTACGTCTTCACGGTCAGAAACCGGAAGTTGCCTGTCAAACTCAAGAGCCGCACGTTAAGCGGGACCATGCTGCCTCGAATAGCTCTTCCCAAATATGAAGATCCCGGACAGTTGCTAAAATGGCGCCTGAAAGAAAACCTGCCTGGCATGTTCCCGTTTACAGCCGGCGTATTTCCTTTTAAACGCCAGGACGAAGACCCTACACGAATGTTCGCTGGAGAAGGTGATCCTTTCAGGACAAACAGGAGGTTCAAGTATCTTTCGGCCGATAGCGTCGCCAAAAGACTCTCGACAGCGTTTGATTCGGTCACTCTGTATGGCCAGGACCCTGACGAGCGTCCGGACATTTATGGAAAGATAGGGACATCAGGAGTGTCGATATGCACACTTGACGATGTTAAGGTCCTTTATTCGGGTTTTGACCTTAGCGCTCCTAACACATCGGTTTCGATGACAATAAACGGTCCGGCGCCTATCATGCTGGCCATGTTTCTTAATGCGGCTATCGATCAAAAGCTCAACCAGATAAAGGAAGAAGCCGGCTCCGATCCAACCAGGGAGGTTGTTTCCAAGGCTAAGGCAGAGGTCCTCAGGAACGTCAGAGGCACGGTACAGGCTGATATCCTCAAGGAGGACCAGGGTCAGAACAGTTGTATCTTTTCCACAGACTTTTCATTGAGACTGATGGGGGACATTCAGGATTATTTCATACGGAATCAAGTTAGAAACTTTTATTCAGTCTCAATTTCCGGTTATCACATTGCGGAAGCCGGAGCCAATCCCATAACTCAACTGGCGTTTACTCTGGCCAACGGTTTCACTTATGTAGAATATTATCTATCACGAGGGATGAATATAGATGATTTTGCGCCCAATCTGAGCTTCTTTTTCTCGAATGGTCTGGAACCCGAATACAGTGTAATTGGGCGGGTAGCGCGTAGGATATGGGCGATTGCCATGCGGGACAAATACTTGGGGAATGAACGTTCGCAAAAACTGAAATACCATATTCAGACAAGCGGTAGGTCACTCCACGCCCAAGAGATTCAGTTTAACGACATCCGGACGACCCTTCAGGCACTAATAGCCATATATGACAATTGTAACTCGCTCCACACAAATTCCTATGACGAGGCCATAACTACACCCAGCGAGGAATCTGTCCGTCGCGCGCTTGCGATCCAAATGATAATAAACAAGGAATGGGGTATCTCCAGGGTGGACAATATAAACCAGGGGTCTTTCATCCTCGAGGAACTTACCGACCTTGTTGAAGAAGCGGTGTTGGCGGAATTCGACCGCCTATCACAGCGGGGTGGGGTCCTGGGCGCTATGGAAACAGGATACCAGAGGACGAAGATCCAGGATGAATCGCTCTATTACGAACAAATGAAGTCTACAGGAGCTTATCCCATTATTGGCGTAAACACATTTCTTAATCCAGATGCCAGTTATGTTGAACAATGCGGCATAGAACTGGCCAGAGGGACGGAAGACGAAAAACGGTCACAACTAGCAAGGTTGGCTGAATTCAAGGAACGCAACAAGGATGTGTCTGGTCAGGCTATGGAAAGACTCCATCGAGTCGCCCAGTCCGAAGGCAATGTTTTCGAAGAACTCATGGAAACGGTCAAATCGTGTTCATTGGGCGAGATAACTCGAACCCTGTACAAGGCAGGGGGACAATATCGAAGAAATATGTAGGGATCGAGGTCTCATGCCGATTCATGTTTCAACGAGCAATCGGTCCACAACGCATGAGAACAGGGTCTCCTTCACGACAAGCGACACGGAGCCGTAGAATCTTTGTATAGGAAACCCCTTTCCTATGCTACTTTCAATTAAACTAAATGCTGTTACAGGCTTAGGGAGAAATCACTGGTCATTCAGGCTTTCTCTATGGCTGGACTCAGTGGATATCCCAGGTTCGGTAACGACCACTGTCTTAGGTTCGGTGACCCGACCGGAAGGCTTATGCAATACACGAAGTCTGCACACACCGGGTGGCAGCGATATGGCCCCATAGTAGGCCCCATTGTCGTCAGTGGTGATCTCGGAATAATCCTGCCATGGACTTTGTGAAACCTGAACTGTCAAAGTAGAGTACGGAAGGTTGGGGAAGCCACCGGTAAAAGTAACGGTGTCCCCCATAACCGAGGCCATTAATGTGCTTCGTTGTTCGAACCGATCCTCTGGCAGATCATATTTCCTATTCACTTTCGAGAACAGACTGTTGCGGATTTTACGGTTGTAGTGATGGGTCGACGAATAATGATAGGGCGCTGAAAAGGGATTCCTGGCGTCAAGGAGCGCATTCCAGTCAAAGGCCATACGTATGCCCGCAGTTACACCGTAGTTGCGTCCAAGACGACTGTCTTCCCCCTGGTCTAAAGTCATATTAAACATTCCGTCGCGGGAATTGACGGAAAGCGCTGTGCGGTACCCTGATATATTCGAGTTACGACCAACGTATCGATGAGCGGACGCGTCCAATCTTAGATCAAGCCATGATATTATAGGTGGCAGCAAGAGGCTGATTCTCGCATCTCCACCACCAGGAAGGCTCTCCTTTACCATAGAGACCCCATTATTTCTAATTTCTTCGCGGGTGTTTATGGGGAAATAGGCGTTAGCAGACACGGTCAGGTCAGAGAAATGACCCGGCAGCGCTGAAAATTCTACGCCTACGCCAGCCTCGCGCAGATAATCAACGTCGGATCGCCTGGGACGGTTCCAATCGTAAAAAGTGTGGAAACCTATCATCATCTCGGATGTGATCAATTGACGTACACCGGCCCCTAACGAGTAACTCTCGTTGCGACCTGTTAGATTTATACGCGGAGTGAAAAATATAGTTTTGTCCGGCCATGCCTTGACGGGCACAAAACATTCCGTTTTAACTATTGGTAGGTTGGTCCATTTGTCAAATCCTCCGGAAAAGTCGAAGTTGTTCCTGAGTGGAGCGGGAAGGGCCATACGTAAACCATAATTAAAAGAATAGGGGAGATGGTGTTCAGTTTTATCGGGTTTGGTCCAATCCCTTTTCTGTTCGAACTGTTGAGCTATGGCCGGAAGTTCGACAGTCGAGGGGAATCGGTACTTGTCTACGATGCCTGAAGACCCTGCTGCAGCGTGACCAGACCATAGGGCCAGCGCCTGGTAAATATATAAGGTTATTATTATAATATATTTTTTATTTGAGCTTTTCATTATAACAAACTGTTATGTTTGATATATAAACGCTAATAATTTTATTAGATATTGTCAAGTAAAATGGTGTAGAGTGTCGCGAAGAAAAATCATGGAGGACTTCACACATGAAGGTAAATTTCAAAACCAATCTGAACCGGCATGTGTCAACAGATACCGACGTAACCCGCCGTCACTTTCTTGCAAGCGGTCTGGTTGTTGCGGGTTCATTATTAGTTGGCCAGACGGCCTCTCATTGTGCGCAACTGCCTGAAGGAGCGGGAGTCCATAGTAATCCTGAATCAACCGTTTTGTTGCGGAAAGGTATCAATGGTCAAGTCTTGAACAGGACTGACGCCGACTTCGAAAAGGTTGCTCTCGACGTTTGGAACAAGTATGGAGATAGTAAACGTCGACCTGAATTAATTGTTCGCGTGGCGAATGAACAGGATGTTATCCAAGCGGTCAAATATGCAAGATCCAACAGAATGAAAGTCGTGGTTCGCGGTGGAGGACACAATTGGTGTAATCCTTCGATGCGTAACGGCGGTATGATGATCGATCTGACGAACCTCAATCAGGTTATTTCCATCGATCCGAAAGCTCGTAAGGCAGTGGTTCAGCCAATTGTCTCGAACCGAGAGATTCAGCGTCAGCTAAACGCTCTCAACTTGTCCTATCCGAGTGGGCACTGTCCACCTGTCAAGTTGAGCGGTTATCTTCTCTGTGGAGGAATGTCCTGGAATCAGGGTGTCTGGGGACCTGGAGTCGGTAGCGTCGAGGGAGTTGAGGTGGTTAATCCAGACGGAGAACTCATTACTGCCAACAAAGATCAAAACACTGATTACTATTGGGCTGCACGCGGGGCCGGACCAGGTTTCTTCGGGGTTGCAATACGCTACCACCTCAAGCTTTATGATTTGCCCAAAGCGATAGCCTGCAGTTCCTACTTTTATCCGATCGGAGAGGTCGGCGCCGTTGCTAAGTGGCTCGAATCCATAGCAAGCAAGTTGCCCCCGAACATCGAATTGAGTCTGTTCCTGTTGAGCGCCCCCCCTGAGATTGCGGAAAAATGCAAGGCGGATTCCGGCAAGGTGTGTATGGTAACAGCGACAATTTTTGCTAATTCAATGGATGAGGCCAGGACGTCGCTCAAACCGCTGGATGATTGTCCCATCATTGGGAAATGTCTGTCCAGAACAGTCGCTGCGCCATGTAATTTTGAGGCCCTGTTCGACGCGTCCGGCGCTTTGTGGCCTGCTGATCATCGCAATCAGGTTGAAGCGATCTTTTCCAATGCCAAGCTGGAAAATTTATTCGGCTCGGTGAAAGACCATTTCCTAAAGACACCATCACCCACAAGTCTCATAATGTTTGCAATTTTTACCGGTCCAAACATTCCGGCTCCACTACCGGATGCCGCATTCTCAATGAGCGCCCGTTATTACGGTGGGCCGTGGACTATGTGGACAAAACCGGAGGATGACCACGCCAACACTCAATGGCACAAGAAGTGCCTAGAACTACTCAAGCCTTTTGTCGCCGGATATTATGTTGGGGAATCCGATACGGTTACGTATCCAAACATCGCTCAGCAATCATATACGGAAGCCAAGTGGAAACGGCTCCAGGAACTGCGGAAAAAATATGATCCGGATGGAGTATTTTTTAATTATACTGACGGATTTGCCTAATAAGCGCCAATACGTCGCTGTCCTCAAAAATCGGCGGTCAGGGTCATATCCATGGCGAAAACAGGGTCAATGTTCCTGTCCGGATTGATCCCGAACATGTTCTGAGGACTGGGGCTTTTCCACCCTGGGTTGGATCGGTCGATACAAGCGAACCTAAACCAGTTTCCGGGCTGAAAGACCCCAAGATTTCCGGTGAGTGTGTAGCCTTCCAGAAGCTTCCAGTCAAACCCCATATCGAATTCATAACCGAGATTCAAATCTGGTATCGCAGGAGCGGGACTGTCATAAGTCCCTTTCCTGATGTATTCGACGAAGCCGGTTGTAATCCCGGTATTTTTTGTCGCGTCCGTCGAATGCGGAATAGCTGGTTGAATAAACCCCCATCCATAGCCGTGGGAAATCCTTTGCGCATGGAACCCAGCGGCGAACAAATTCAAGTTTGCCGCCACAGCGTAATCTAGTCTGATTCCGAATGCGTTTGCGTCGGTTAGATACCCACTACTAGTGATGGTAGAAACCGAATTTGCGCCAGTACCATATCCATTGACCAGGATCATGCTGTACGGCCTAAAGAGTCCGCTATTTGTTAACAGGTCGTTATAAAGGGAGTTCTGCCGATCAATGATTATGCCATGTCTCCTGTCCGGGCCAGGAATCCATGACCAAATCAGTGATAGTTTAGCGGGACCAACCACGGTTCCGGACTCCACCATATAGCGCCAATGCTCAATATAGCTCTTTCTGAACAAGTATGGATTGTACGTCAGCGCTCCCTGAATCACTATTGGGGGAAATGCCGGAGTTAGATCACCATTCATGTTTGGTTGCAAGCAGACTGTCTCGTAATACCAATCAGCCTCCGCATTGACAAAAAAAACGCCGTCAAAATATTTGAAAAAAGCGCCACCGAACACGGTTTCCATCTGTTGCGGGAGAAATTTACTTTTATCCGTCGGACTATTGACGGCCTCAGGACCGACATTAAACGAATAGGCTTCGGCGACAATACCTGAACTGAGGCTACCCGAATCATACGTAAAAAAGGCGTTCAAGTCGTAACGCCGTCCATTGCTTTTATCCAATGGGTTGAAGTACTGGAAGCTGATCCCGGTCGGTTGAACGTACCCCTGGTCTATTTGGCGACGCCATGGATACCAGCCAAGACCGAACCGCATGGGCCCCATTGGCAACACAATCAAAATAGTTTCGAGGGAAGTGTTATCCTCTCCATTGAACATCAAGCCTGTGCCGAAGATGAAAGGTCGTTTGCCCACCACCATGGTTCCCCACGGAGTCTGGGCGGTGACCCACAGCATGTTCCAGTAGCCCGGAGAGAAGGGTTGTCCCACACCAGGAATGGTCATTGCGCTGTACCAGGAGCCCGCAGTCAAATTTCCTACGGGGTCCCAGTGCTTGGGAGAAAGGTCAGCAGGATACCTCACGTCGCTTACGTTCTCACTAAATCCCCATGTACCAATGTGGTACCTCCCTCGAATGCTGATGGCGTCGCTAATTTTTATCCGGGGGTCCACGTTCATCATCATCGTAGAATTTGCGGCGTCGGTGCTTGAGCTTGTAAGACTGGTGATACGATAGCCGAGCCATCCGTTCGCGGATGCAGATCCGCCTTGGCCCGGCGTACCGGTGTCAATGTCATAAGTACCGAAGAAACCTCGAGATCCCAACTGCGAGTAGGCCACGTAGTCCCAGACGAAGGCTCCTCTCATGGAAAACTCAAAGCAACTGGCAGGAGAAATCCCCCAATAAAGTATGACCCACGAAGTAATTCCCAGGTAATATAAGTAATTGAGACTCAATGCCTATTCCTTTGGTTGAGTCAGGTATTCTGGTAGGCCCTCCTGGCAGTTGCTGGCGGCTTCCACTGTCCGGGAAAAGACCGCCAGTCACTACGAGGTTGTTCAGAAAAAATCATAGGCTCTGCCGGTCAGTATCTTGCACGGTCAGGCGATTGTGCAAATTTCTTGGTTAGCTCCAAGGCCTCTGGTCTCATGATTTGGATTTCTGGTATTTTGCGTTGAGCTATAGGTTTCTTGAACTCATTGTATTGATACTCATCCTCGAAGTCTATGGCCGTGGCGTCTTGAACGGAGAAACCGTAGAAGACTCGCTCGATCCTCGCCCAATAGGCGGCGCTGAGGCACATAGGACACGGCTCACCCGTAGTATACAAATCGCAGCCTTTAAGACTGAAGGATTTTAACGTCTTGCAAGCGTTTCTGATTGCCATCACTTCCCCGTGAGCCGTGGGGTCCTGATTGGCAAGCACCTTATTGAAGGACTCGCCAATGATCTTCCCATCCTTGACTACAACGCCTGCAAAGGGTCCGCCAGCGCCGGACTGTGCTCCTTTTAGCGCCAATTCGAGAGCGCGGCTCATGAATTTCTTGGCCTCTTCTTCGTTGAAGGCTGGACCCGCAGTATTTTGCTGTTCTGCTAGGGCGGACTCGAGTAGTCCGAGCCCGACTGTTCCGACGAGGGACAGGCCAATGGCCTGCTTCAGCCAGATACGTCGAGAGGGATCATGTGTCCACTGACTGTCGTGTCCAAGACAAGGCTGTCCATTTTGATCGAGCATCGCATTCCTCCTGGTTACTTGAACAATTATGAGAATACAAATGACTCCGTCATTGGGCCTCTAAAGACCTGTACGGAATCCCAAAACCTCATGATAGCAGGACATTGCGGGTTTGCCTATTTTTTTAACATAATGTTTCACTATAGTTTCGCGATTTTCGGATGTTTGAATCCGCGCGAATAGTGCGGCTCGTTGATTTTTTTCAACTCATTGATATCACTAGCCTCCGATAAAATTCTGATGGAGAAAT